>VSBZ01000018.1:0-34947 GCA_047459215.1 Micromonosporaceae bacterium
CGCCAGCTCCACCAACCACACGCCGCCGGGTGTCCGGTCCGCCAGCTCGGCCGCGACCGAGACGGCGAGCCGGGTCTTCCCGGAACCGCCGGGGCCGACCAGGGTTACCAACCGGCCCCGCGCGAGCGTGCGGCCGGGGGAGACGGTGTTCGTGTCCGGTGCGGCGGGTGCGGGCGGCGGCGTCGCCGGGCAGATCGCCCGGGAACGTGGCGCGGCACGGGTGGTGGGAAGCGCCGGCTCGGCCGCGAAGGTGGCCAGGGTGCGCGAGCTCGGGTTCGACGCCGCGTTCGACTACCACGACGGACCGGTGCGCGACTTGCTGCGGGAGGCCGCGCCCGACGGCATCGACGTGTACTTTGACAACGTCGGGGGCGAGCACCTGGAGGCGGCCCTCTCCGCCCTGCGGCCGATGGGACGCGTGGCCATGTGCGGGGCGATCTCGGTCTACAACGCCGCCGAGCCGCCGCCGGGTCCCCGCAACCTGGCGCTGGTCGTGACCAAGCAGCTCACGCTCAAGGGGTTCCTGGTCGGCTCGTACCGTCACCGGCGGCGGGAGTTCGAGGCCGAGATGACCGGGTGGCTGCGCGAGGGTCGCATCCGGTACGACGAGACCGTCGTCGACGGGCTGGAGAACGCGCCGGCGGCGTTCATCGGCATGATGCGCGGCGAGAACACCGGCAAGATGCTCGTCCGCTGCCATCCGGCGTGACGTGCCGCACCGGCCGGTCCGTGACGGCCACCCTGCCGGCTCGTGACGTGCCCCGCCCCGGCGGCGTGACGTGCCCCGCCGCCGGCGGGCCGGTGACCGTCGCGGCCGGCGCTCGGCGGGGACGCGCCCCACGGCCGGGGTGCGGTCACTCCGGCGGCTCGGTCGCCTCCGGCTCCCATCCCATGGCCTGGATGATCGCGTCGGCCAGGAACGGCGCCAGCGTCCGGGCGTAGGTGGCGGTGAGGTGCGACCCGTCATGGTAGACGAGCACGTTGCCGATCACCGCCGGGCAGAAGCCGTCCACACAGAAGAACCTGGTCAGGTCGATGAGCCGGACGTTGTCCGGCAGCCCGGGGTACCGTTCCGCGGCGCTCGGCTGGTCCAGCCCGTACGAGGCGGCGGGGCGGCCGCACGCGCGCGAGTCCGGGCCGTTCACCTCCACGCACTCGGGCACGTCCAGTCCCGGTCTCGGGGTGTCCCGGATGCCGATGACCGGTAGCCCCAGGCTGTTCAGCGTCCACCACTGGTCGATGTAGCCGCTGGGGAGCTCCTCACCCCGGGGCAGCACCCGGGTCGCGGTGGTGAAGACCGCGTCCGGGCTCAGCCGCGCCAGCTCGGTGATGACGTTGTCGTTCCACTCCCGGCAGGAATCCTCCTCGTCGGTGCTGAGCAGGCACCCCGACTTGGTCATCGCCACGATGCGCCAGCCGTGCCGCTCGCCCGCGACCTCCAGGGCCGGGAGCCAGTGCTGCGCGTGCGAGCCGCCGACCACCGCGATCGTCCGCTCGGCGTCGGAGGGCCCGATCTCGCACGTGAGCACCTCGGGGTCGTACAGCGTCTGGTGACACCCGGGGTACAGCACCCCGGCCCGGTCGTCGCGCGCCGCCAGCGGACCCGGCCGGTACGGCAGGTCGAGCAGCTCCCCGCCGTACGCCAGGTACGCCGCCCCCGGGTAGGCCAGGGGGACGCGGGGCCGCCCGTCGGGTGGCGCCTGCTCCCCGCTGACCAGGTGGGCCAGCTGCTGCTCCTGTCGCTGCTGGTGGTCGATGTAGGTGGTCCACCCACCGGTGGCCAGCAGGCCCACGACGATGAAGGTGCCCGACAGCGCCAGCCCGCCCCGGGCGGTGCGCTGGCCCAGGCCGGAGGCGGGCAGCCGCTGCTCGACCAGCCACCGGACCCCGATCGCGAGCGCCAACGACGCCACGATGACCAGCACGCCACCGCGCAGCGTCGCCTGCGACCGGCCGGTCGCGGCAAGGTAGCAGATGAGCACCGGCCAGTGCGTCAGGTAGAGGCTGTACGACAGGTCGCCCAGCCACTTCAACGGCCCGGTGCGCAGCAGCCGGCCGACGCTGGCCGGGTGCGGGTCACCCGCGGTGAGGATCAGGAGGGCGGCCGCCACCGTCGGCCACAGTGCCGCGTAGCCGGGGAACAGCGTGCCGGCCCGCAGCACCAGCCCGCACGCCACCAGCGCCGCGATCGCCAGCCACCCGAGCACCAGACCCGTACGGGCACGCAGCCGCAGGTGGGGCAGTGCCAGCAGCAGCAGACCGCCGAGCGCGAACTCCCAGAGCCGGGCCGCGGTGTCGAAGTATGTGAACGCCTGGCTGGTTGCCGTCCGGTACACCGAGTACGCCAGGGAGGTGACGAACACGACCCCGAGGACGACCGCCAGGGCCCGGCGCGGCCGGACGGCCAGCTGCCGCGCCAGTGCCACGGCTGCGATGACCAGCAGCGGCCAGACGAGGTAGAACTGCGCCTGCACCGCCAGCGACCAGTAGTGCTGGACCGGGCTGGCCGAGTACCGGGAGGCGAGGTAGTCGACGGCGTTGAGCCCCAGGTGCCAGTTGACGCCGTACAGCGCGGCCGCCACGACGTCAGCGACGATGCCGCGCCAGCGCACCTGCGGGAGGAACACGATGCTCGCCACGACGACGCCGACCAGGACGGTCAGCGCGGGCGGCACGATCCGGCGTGCCACCCGGGCGTAGAAGGGCACGAGCCTCACCCGCCCCTGGTGCTCCACCGAGCGCACCAGGGTCATCGTGATGAGGAACCCGGAGAGGAGGAAGAAGACGTCGACCCCTCCGGACACCCGGTTCAGCCAGACGTGGTAGACGACGATCAGCGCGATGGCGACGCCGCGCAGCCCGTCGATCTCCGGGATCCGCGTGCGGGGCGCCACCGCCCGGGGCAGGACGACCGTCGGCGCGTCAAGCCACGCCGGGCGGTACGCCGGTGCCGCAAGGTGGCTGGACCACGGCTGGCTCACCGTCGGGTTCGCTCTCCGGTGCCTGGCTCGGACGTGGCCATGCTACCGGACCGGACCGGCTACAACCGGTGAGCGGGCGGACCGGAGGTCACCCCGCGGGTGTCGAAGAAGAGCCTGGCCGCCCGCGCCAACCGGTCCACGTCGTACACCCGGTGGTTCTGGACGAGGATCACCAGGTCGGCGTCGGCGACCGCCGCGTCCAGATCCTCCACGCTGGTCAGCTCGGACCCGTTCACCCGCCACCGCGGCACGTACGGGTCGTGGTAGGCGACCGTGGCACCGAGCGTGGCCAGCTCCCGGGCCAGGGCGATGGCCGGCGACTCCCGCTGGTCGGCGATGTTGGGCTTGTAGGTGACGCCCAGAAGCAGCACCCTGGCGCCCCGGGCGGGCTTGCCGTGCTCGTTGAGCAGGTTCTGCGCCCGGCGGGCGACGTACGCCGGCATGGTGGCGTTGATCTCCTGCGCCAGCTCCACGAACCGGAACGGGTAGCCGAGCTTGGCGCGCACGCTGTGGCTGAGGTAGTTGGGGTCGATCGGGATGCAGTGCCCGCCCACCCCCGGACCCGGGTAGAACGGCTGGAACCCGAACGGCTTGGTGGAGGCCGCGCGGATGACGTCCCACAGGTCGATGCCGAGCTCGTGGCAGAACCGCGCCATCTCGTTGACCAGCGCGATGTTGATGTGGCGGTAGGTGTTCTCCAGCAGCTTGGCGGTCTCGGCCTCGCGGGTGCCGCGGGTCGTGACCACGACGTCGGTGAGCCGTCGGTAGAACTCGACCGCCCGCTGCGTGCACGCCGGAGTGTGGCCGCCCACCACCTTGGGGGTGTTGTGGATGCCGTACTCGGCGTTCCCGGGGTCGATCCGCTCCGGCGAGAAGGCCAGGTGGAAGTCGGTGCCGACGCTCAGGCCCGACTTCTCCAGGATCGGCAGCACGACCTCGTCGGTGGTGCCGGGGTAGGTGGTCGACTCCAGCACCACCAGCGTGCCGGGGCGCAGGTGCTCGGCGACGGTGCGGGCGGCGTCGGTGACCGCGGTCAGGTCGGGGCCACCGGCCTCCGACAGCGGCGTCGGCACGCAGATCACCACCGTACGGGCCGTCGCGACCACGGCACCGTCGGTGGTGGCGCGGAACCCGGCGGCCCGCATCGCCGCCACGTCCGCGTCGGAGACGTCGTCCACATGCGAGATGCCGGCGTTGAGGCCGTCCACCACGTGGCTGGCGGTGTCCACACCGGTGACCGACATACCCGCCCTCGTCGCGGCCTGCGCCAGCGGCAACCCGACGTATCCGAGGCCGATGATGACGACATCCACGCCTGGGGTGGCGTCTTCGCCCACGGCGGCTCCTCGAGGGGGGAACGACTGAGCCAGCGCATGGTAACGTACCGCCGCCAGCTTGTGCGGGGCGCCTCAGTGCCGGCGGGTGGCCGGCCGGAGCAGGCGGGCCACGCGGGACCGCCGGGCGAGGCGACGGAGCCAGCGGGCCAGGCGCAGCACCGCCCGTCCCGCCCGACGTCGGCGCAGCGCCGACTTGACCGCCTCCGGCACGGTGTGCCGGGCACGCTCCCGCTCCAGCGCGCTGACCAGGGACTCCAGATAGGCCAGCAGCGCCTGCTCGCTGCGGCGGCGAAGCTCGCGTTCCCGCGCGAGCGCCGACCCGTCCGGCTCCGTCCGACCCGATGTCAGGGCACCGAGCGCCCGCGCGGTGTCGGCCGCGGCGGCCACCCGGGCCGCGGTCGTGGCCGGCGGGTCGCCACCGTCGCCAGCCGTGGCCAGCACCGCGAACGGCAGGCCGTCCACGACCCGTACACCCTGCCAGCGCAGCCCTTCCAGCCACGCCGGCGGAGCGCCGCCACGGTCGGCGGCACTCGCGCCGGGGCACAGGGGCAGGAACAGGTGACCGCCGGGGCGCAGCGCCGCGGTGGCGGCCGCGGCCAGGTCCGCCAGGCGGTCGGCGTCGAGGTCGTCGCAGTCGAGGACGACGGTGTCGAAGGTGCCGGTGACCTTTGGGTGACCCCGGCCGTCCACCCCGACCACGGTCGCGTCCCGGAACGGGAGCGTCAGCCCGCGGCGGCCGTCCCGGCCGCCGCCGGTCAGCACCAGCAGCTCCTGGTCCGGCGAGTCCGGGCCGGCGTGTGTGACCGCGGGAGCCGTCACCGCCCCACCTCCGGTACAGGGATACGATGCCGACGAGACTAGCGCCGACCATGCCCGAAGGAGACGCGTGCCAGGCGAGGGCCCCTCGGGGGGCGGATGCCGCCGGTCCGGCGTGACCATCGACCGGCCCTGGCTGGAGAGCGTGGCCGCGCCGGTCGACCGGGCGGTCGTCGCCGCCTGGCGGCGCGACGCCGGCCGGCGCCGAGCGGACGCGGATCGCGGCGCCCCGGCGGAGTCCCGCCTGCAACCGGGCATCAGCGTGGTGGTGCCGTCGTACCGGGGCCGCCACCACATCGAGCGTTGCCTGCGGTCGCTGGCCGGGCAGACCCTGGACCGGGCGCGCTACGAGGTGATCGTCGTCCTGAACGGCCCGCCCGACGGCACCCGCGAGGTCATCGACAAGCTCCGGGCGTCCGAACCGGAGCTTGACCTGCGGGTGATCGAGCTGGACGTGGCCGGCGCGTCCGTGGCCCGTAACGCCGGCGTGGCGGCCGCCCGGCGGGCGTACACCACGTTCGTCGACCACGACGACTATGTGTCCCCGGCGTACCTGGAGGTGCTGCTGACCCACGCCGGCCCCCACGTGGTGCCGGTGGTCCCGGTGGTGGACGTCACCGACGCGGGCGAGACCACCGACAACTACATCAACCGCCGGCTCGCCCCCCACCTGGGACGCCTGACCGCCCCCGCGGACGTGACCGTCGCCACCTCCTTCAACGCCGCCAAGGCGCTCGCCACCGACCTGGCCCGGCAGGTCCCGTACGACCCCACGCTCAGGACCGGAGAGGACGTCGTCTTCTGGACCACCGTGGCGGTTCGCGGGCAAGTGGAGTTCCTGCCGTGCCCGGCCGAGTCCGGGGCGCTGTACTACCGCCGGGTCCGCGCCGGCTCAATCTCCCGTCGGGACAGCGGCACCGGCGCGGCGGTCGCGCGGCTGGACACGCTGGCACGGCTGGACCGGCTGCTGCCGCAGGTCCACGGTCGCGACGCCGAGCTGGTGCGCGACCGGATGGTGCAGACCACCAGGTTCGTCAACGCCCACCTGCGGGAGCGGCCCGACACCCGGCCCGAGGTGGTGGCGGCGATCGACCGGCGCGCGATCCTCCACCTGCCGCACGAAGAGCTCAACCGGGGCCTGGCCACCGGCATCGTGGCCGCGTACGCCTTCGCGCCGTACGCCGACACCAGTGCGGTGGTCACCGCCAAGCGGATGCGGGACCGGGGCGGGATCGGCGACGTGGTGTGCAACACCATGGACGGTATCCGCGGCACCGACCGGACCCTCGGCCCGATCTACGGCCCGTTCGTGGAGCGGCGGGCGCAGCTGCAGACGCCCGTGGCGTTCATGTCCTGGGCGGCGTTCGAGGCGTTCGCGCTGGCGGGGCTGCGCACCATCCGCGCCTGGGAGCAGGCGGGACGCCGGTACGAGTGGCTGTACAGCCGGGCCCAGTTCCCCGCCTCCCACCTGCTCGCCGCCGCCTACAAGCTGACCAACCCGCAGGTCCGGTGGGTGGCGGAGTTCTCCGACCCGCTGTCGCGCGACGTGCACGGTGCCCAGCGGGGGGACCCGGTCACCGGCGGCGGGCTCGCCGACCTCATCCGCCGGGGCATGCGCCGCCGCGACCTGCCGCTGCCGCGCGTGACCAACAGCCTGGTGTGGGCGGAGGAGCTGGTGTACGCGCTCGCCGACGAGATCGTGTTCACCAACGACCATCAGCGCGACTACATGCTGTCGTACTGTTCCCGCGACGACCTGGCGCGGGCCGCGCGAGCGCGGTCGGTGGTCTCGCCGCACCCCACCCTGCCGCCGGAGTTCTACCGCATGGTGGAGTGCGGCTATCCGCTGGAGGACGGCCTGGTGCACCTGGGCTACTTCGGCAACTTCTACGCCAACCGGGGCCCGGGCACGCTGCTGTCGGCGCTGGCGGCGCTTGACCGCCGGACGCGGGCGCGGGTCAAGGTGCACGTGTTCACCACGCGGCCGCAGGAGGTGGTCAGGGAGGCGGCCGAGCGGGGGGTGGCGGACAGTGTCCAGGCCGCGCCCTACCTGGGCTACCTGGAGTTCCTCAACCTGACCACGCGGCTCGACGCGCTCGTGGTGGCCGACGCGGCCACCAGCGGGCGGCACGCCCGCAACCCCTACCTGCCTTCGAAGTGGTCCGACTACCGGGGGAGCGGCACGCCGGTGTGGGGCCTGGTCGAGGACGGTAGCCCGCTGAGCGCCCAGCCGCTGGACTTCCGCTCCCCGCTGGACGACCCGGGCGCCGGGGCCGACGTCATCGCCGAGCTGGTACGGCGGTCCGACCGGTGAGCTGGGCGACGAGCGAGTCCAGGAACTCCCGGGCGGCGACGACGTCGCCCAGCGTGGTGGTGTGGTGCAACGGCTGCCGGGACAGCGGGCTGCCCGGCTCCACCAGCCCCCAGACCGGGGTGCCGCTGCCGCGGTAGTCCGACCACTTCGACGGCAGGTACGGGTTGCACGGGTGGGTGCCGGCGGTGGCGGCGTCGTTGACGATCAGCCAGTCGAACCGCGTGGTCAGGTTGAGGAACTCCAGGTACGGCACGTACGGGTTGATCGCGACCCGGTCCTGCACCCGCAGCGCGGCGGCGCGGCTGCGCAGCGCGTCGGGGGTGTTGGTGAACACGTGCAGCCGTAGGCGCCCACGCCGCTGCGCCGGCAGCTCCGCCAGGGCGGTGAGCACGTCGTCGAGCCCACGGGTCGGGTAGAACGCCCCGAAGTAACCCAGGTTGACGGCGTCCGGGTCCAGCCGGTAGTCGCTGTCCACCAGGTGGTAGAAGCGGCTGGGCAGGGTGGGTTGGGGTGAGATGACCGCGAGCTCGCGCGCCCGCGCGGCGAGCTCCGGCAGCTCGCACCGGCCGAGCATGTAGTCGCGCTGGTTCTCGTTGGTGAAGACGATCTCGTCGGCGAACCCGAACGCGACGTACTCGCACCAGCGCAGGGCGTTGTCGGTGGTGGGCTCCGGCAGGCCGCGGCGGCGGAACTCGGCCCGCAGCTCGGCCAGCACCGGCCCGTCGGTCACCGGCGCCGTCCGTTCGCGGCCGTCGATGCCGTGGGAGACCGGGTCGGAGAACTCCGCGCTCCACCGGACCTCCGGGTGACGGATCTTGTAGAGGGCGGCGAGGAAGTGGGAGGCGGGCCAGGTCACCCGGCTGTAGAGGCGCTCGTAACCGGACTTGGCGGTCGCCGACTCGTGCAGGTGCGCCAGCCCGCGTTCGCAGAAGGCCTCGATCGCCCGCCAACCGGAGAACGCGGTGGGGGTGGCGAGCCGGATGTCACGATCGATGAGCCCGCGGGTGATCAGTGCGGTCCCCGGGTCCAGACCGCGCACAGTGTCCATCGCGTTGTAGACGACATCGACGGGCTCGCCTTGGTCGCGGACCCGCTTGGCCGCCACTATCCCGCTCGTGCCGCTGTAGGGGGTGAAGCAGTACGAGACCACGAGGGTGCGCGCCCGACCGCGCGCCAGCTGGTCGTACGGGAAGTCGTCGAGGCGGTACGACGCGATGGTGTCGAGCACTCGGTCGAGTTCGGCGGGCCGTGCGTCCAGGTAGCGTCCGATCAGCCTGGCCTGCGAGCCGATCGTCGACCGCATCACGGACCGGCGCCGCTGGTCGGGGCAGCCGCGCGCCAGCGCGTCGATGCGCGAGATCACCTCCAGCCGTCCGATCACGTTGAACTCGAAGCTCTCCGCCTGCCGGGACACCGAGCCGGGGCGCACCCGGCGGTAGTACACCCCGTTGCGGGCGTCGGGGCTGCTGTCCACCGGGCAGACCCGCAGGCGCAGGTCGTACCTGGCCAGCAGCGCCATGAAGAACGCCACGTCGACGCCGCTGCGCAGCGCGGTGTCGTAGCCGACGCTCCGTGCCCAGGTCGTCGGTACGAGCTTGCACGCGTTGAACCCCAGGGCGCGCGGAACCAGCTCCGGATGGACCACCTCCCCGGCGTACCGGACGGTCTGGACGTTGACCGGCGTCGCCACCTCGACCCGCCCCGCCTCGTGCACGTCCACGAGCTGCGCCAGCGGCACCACGCCCGGCTCGGCCGCGGCGAGCAGGGTCTCCAGGTAGCCGGGGGAGACGGTGTCGTCGTCGTCGACGAACGTGACGAACCGGCGGGTGGCGGCGGACAGGCCCGCGTTGCGGGCCAGGGAGACGCCCGCCTCCTCGAGCTCGAGCACCCGCACGGTGAGCCCGGCGTGCGCGCGGCGGAACCGTTCCACGACGGTCCTGGTCCCGTCCGGCTCGCCGTTGAGCACCACGACGATCTCGAAGAGTCGCGTGTGGAGGGTCTGTGCCGCGAGCGACCGGAGGCAGTCGGAGATGCGGCGCACCCCGCGGTGGGTCGGCACGATCACGGTGACGCCGTCCTCCAGGTCGCCCGGGTCGGCCGCACCCGGCGCGAGCGCCCGGTGCGGTGGCGCGGTGTCCGGCGGGGGATCGGGGACCGGGTCGGTGTGCGCCATGGGACCGTCGGCGCGCGCGTGGGGACTGTCGGGGTGCGCGTGGGGACCGTCGGGGTGCGCGTGGGGACCGTCGGGGTGCGCCATGGGACCATTGTCGGGTGGGCGGACGGGTGGGTGTGCCAACCCTGACCCGCCTGCCGCGCGCCCGCGTCCGGTAGCCTACGGTCGTCGTCCGGGCGCCGGCGGGCGTCCGGACACTGCGGCCGAGGGATCCGGGGACATGGGCTGGTTCATCAGGCGCGCGCGGGCGATGGTAGCCTGCCTGCTCGGCGTCGTCGGCCGGCTGGCGACCCGGCGCGTCGCCGCACCGGCCGTCGCGGCGGCCGCGGTGGTGGTCGCCGGGGCCGTGGCGCTGCTCGGCCGCGACCCGACCTACGCGCTCCTGGTCCTGGTCCTGGGCACGGTCGCCGCGGGCGTGGTCCACGGGCACCGGCAGCGGCGGATGATCTTCGATGAGCTGCGGCGGCAGGCCGTCGTCCAGGACTTCACCCGGACGCTCACGAGCCTCACGAGCATGGTCGGGGAGGTGCGGGACCGCCAGCGGCTGACCGCGTTGACGCTCGGCCGCCTCTCGGAGGACCTCGCGTCCGCCACCGCCGACACCCGTCGGCTGGTCGGGTCGGCGGTCCGCGGCTCCGTCGCCGACCTTGAGGCCTTGCTGTACCTGCGGGCCGCGCTCGCGGACGCGCCACCGCCGCCGTGGACGGGACCGTCCCACCCCGAGGCCGTGATGCGGGTCGTCGCGCAGGTGTGGACGACCCGACCGAAGACCGTGGTGGTGTGCGGCGACGCCGGGTTGGCGGTGTGGTGTGCGGTGGGGATCCGGCACGTCGGCGTGGACGCGCGGGTGGTCGCGCTGGATCACGACGGCGACCGGGTCGCCGGGGCGGCGCGGTGGTCGGACGCGCTTTCCCTTGCGGACCTCCTGGAGATCCGCCATGCCGCTCTGGAGCGCTACCGGCTGGACGACCGCGAGGTGCGGTGGTACCCGCGTCCGCTGTGGACGGATTTGGGCGAGGTGGGCACGGTCGTGGTGGCGGGGCCCGCCGACGAGGACCCGCGTACCCTGCCCCTGGTCCTCGGCGGGTTGCTCGCCACCGACGGGTCGGTCCTACTGACGGGACCGGCGGTCGACGAGGCGCAGGTCGCGGTCCTGGAGGACGAGCTGTCGATGCGGGCCACCGCTCACGGACCCACCACGACGCTGCTCACCCGCGGGTGAGGTTGCCCGCGGGTGACGCCTGCGGCCGCGGCCCGGTCGGCGCCCCGCCGCCGGCCGCGGGCCGGGGCGGCGACCGGGCCGCACGGGCGCCGGACGGTCCGCCGCGGCGCCGGTCGGCCACCTGCGGCCGGCGTGGTGTCACCCGGTGCCGGCGTCGAGGAAGCGGCACACCACGTCGGCGATCCGCTCGCCGGCCCGGCCGTCCCACAGCGGCGGTACGGGCCACGACTGGGCCCTGCCGGCGCGCAGGCACGCCTCCACGGCCGAGCCGAGCTGGTCCCGGGTGACCAGGCGGTTGGTGCCGTGGGTGATCGTGACCGGCCGTTCGGTGTTGGGGCGCAGGGTCAGGCACGGCACGCCCAGCACGGTGGTCTCCTCCTGGACCCCTCCGGAGTCGGTGACGACTGCCTCCGCACCCCGCACGAGGCTGAGGAACTCCACGTACCCGAGCGGGTCGAGCACGCGTACCCGGGGATGAGCGAACAGTCCGCTGTCGGACAGCGTGCGGCGGCCCCGAGGGTGCAGCGGCAGGACGACCTGCACCTGGTCGGCGACGGCGTGCAGTGCCTTGGTGAGCTCCGCGGCGTCGGCGGGGTCGTCGACGTTCGACGGCCGGTGAAGCGTGGCCACCACGTACCGCCCGGTGATCCCGTACGCCGCGCGGGCCGCGGTCGGGTCGAACCGGTCGAGGTTGGCCAGCAGAGTGTCGATCATGGGGTTGCCGACCAGGTAGATCTTCTGCGGGTCGATGCCCTCCCGCGCGAGGTGCGCCACCGCGTCCGCGCTGGTGGCGAACAGCAGGTCGGAGAGGCTGTCGGTGACGACCCGGTTGATCTCCTCCGGCATGGTCCGGTCGAAGCTGCGCAGCCCGGCCTCGACGTGCGCCAGAGGCACCCCCAGCTTCGCCGCGACCAGCGCCACCGCCACGGTCGAGTTCACGTCGCCGTACACCGTCACCAGCGCCGGCCTGAGGTCCTGCAGCAGGTCCTCCATGCCCACCATCACGGCGGCGGTCTGCCGGGCGTGCGTGCCCGAGCCGACGCCGAGGTTAGTGTCCGGTTCCGGCAGGTCGAGCTGCCGGAAGAAGATCTCCGACAGGCGCTCGTCGTAGTGCTGCCCGGTGTGCACGAGCATCTGCCGTACGCCTCGCGCCGAGAGCGCCCGCATGACCGGTGCAGCCTTCGGGAAGTTGGGCCTGGCGCCGGTGACGTGGACCACGAGGTCGGACACGCGTCCCTCCGGTTGTCGTTGGTGGCCGACCGTACGACCGCTCCTCAGCATGCCAGAACCCCGACACCGCACCGGCGGTGGTCGAATGCGCATCCGGGTGGAGATACCCTGACGTATCACCTACGTACGGAGGGCGGGAGGTTAACCCGTAGTGCCCCACGTATCGATGGAACGGGTCCGGCAGACGTACAAGCGCAAGGACTCGTGGTGGACCGTGCTGCTGGTGGATCCGCTCGCCGGCAGGCTGGTCCAGGTCGCCGTGGGCAGGACGTGGTTGACGCCGACGAGGTTGACCGTTGCGGCGTTCGTCGTCGGGCTGGCGGCGGCGGCCGCCTTCCGTCACCCGACCCCGGGCTGGCTGGTCGCCGGCGCGCTGCTGTACTACGTCAGCTTCGCCATCGACTGCGTCGACGGCAAGATCGCCCGGCTGCGGCAGCAGCACTCGGTGGTGGGGTCGTGGCTGGACTTCCTCCTCGACCGGGTGCGCGTCTTCGTGTGCACGGTGGCGCTGTTCTCCGGCCTGCACCACCTGACCGGCGACGACCGGTTCCTGTTCGCCGCGATGGGCGTCGTCTTCCTTTCGCTGATCGGCTACCTCAACGGCGCCGAGACCGACCGGGCGAACGCCCGCATGGCCGCCCCGGCGGGTGCGGCGGGTGCGGCCGGCAACGGTGCGCCCACACCGCAGCCCGAGCCGGCGCTGCCGTCGCCGGTACAGCGGCTGAGGCGGTTCCTGCACCGGCACCGCATACGGATGAACCTCGTGAGCGCGGTCGAGTTCGAGATGGCGCTGTTCGTGGTGGCGCCGCTGGTCGCGGCCGCGACGGGACCCGCGACGGTGCTGGTGGTCGCAGCCGTGGCCGCCACGCTGCTGGTCGGGTTCGAGGCGGCGTTGATGGCGAGGTTCTGGCTCAGGGCACGGGCGTACGATCGGACCGCTCGGGAGCGGCAGCTGCCGGCGCCGCGACCGGAGAGTAGGCCCCCCAGGGGCGCCCGCGTCGGAGCCGGCTGAGCAGCCGTCGCAGGACGCGGTGGAGCCGGCGCAGCACCGCATACGTGCGGTACGCGTCGTGGCGGACCAGGAAGTGCTTGAGGCCCGCCACACCGGTGGGCCGCTCGTACCCTTCCTCGGGCATCCAGGCCCGGTAGTCGGCGGCCATCCGGTGGAAGAACTCGGCCCGCCGCTTCGGCGGCACCCGGAAGTCGTTGCCCACGATCACCAGGTAGTGGTCGATCATGAGCCGGAACAGGTGGGGCCGGAAGCGGTGGAACTCCGGGATGGTGGCGGTGCGCTCGAACAGCCGCCGGTACTGGTCGAACACGTCGAAGTGCCGGTCGCTGACCGTCCTGGTGATGGACTCGGTGTTCCGCCGGTGGTAGTGGTAGCAGACCCGGTCGAGCACGTCGATGCGGCGGGCGGCCATGAGCAGCGGGTGGCTGAATGAGCTGTCCTCGTACCAACCGGGGGCGAACCTGAGCCCGATCTCGTCGAGGAACGCACGTCGGGCGATCTTGGTGCACGCGGACTGGGCGAGCTGGAGGAGTTCCGGCCGCTCCTCGAGGGTGACCGGCTCGCCGACGGGTCGCAGGAGCGTGGGGTGCGGGCGGACGACGCGGCCGTCGTCGAAGACCTCGGCGTGGCCGATGACGAGGACGTCCGGGCGGGTTAGGGACAGCCGCTCGATGACTGTCGGTAGCGATCCCTGCGGCAGACTGTCATCGGCGTCAACGAACCACACGTACTCTCCGGTGGCGTGTTCCAGGCCCGCGTTGCGCGCCTGACCGAGACCGGTGTTGGTGGGCAGGTGGACGACCCGCAGCCGCGCGTCGCCTTGGGCGTAGCTGTCCAGGATCTCGCCGCTGCGGTCAGGGGAGCCGTCATTGACCGCGACAACCTCCACCCGGCCGTCCGCCTCGGCGAGGACGGAGTCGAGGCAGGCGACGAGGTGGTCCTCGGCGCGGTAGACCGGCACCACGACCGACAGTAGTGGCGCGGCCGCATCACTCCCCATGGTGCTCACGATGCCAGACCGGTTCATGCAACCCGACCGCGCCCGAGGAGGGTTGACGTCGGCTGCCGCGACCGTCCCGGCATCCCGGGAACCGCCCGCCCCGCCCGGACGGCCTCGGCGAACCCGCCACCCCGGTCATGCACCGACGCGTACGTCGGCACGGGACCGTGTCCCTCACCACGATCGCGCACGGGCATGGCCCACCTCCTTTCGTGACCTGACGGGTCCACGGGAGGAACCGGGTCTGTGGTACCTACGTCGGTGGAGTGCCGTGGCCGACCTCGGTGGGATTGCGCCGCGCGTCCGTAGGGTCGGCCAGCCACCGCTCGGACACCCTCATCGGGTCGTCCACGGCGACCTTCAGACGTTCGTGGTCGACGTCGATGAGAAGTCCTCCGGGCATCAGCACGGCGTTGACGCGCGCGGCGGCCGCGAAAACCGTCAGGAAGGTTGTCGTGGCCGCCTCCTCGGTCGCGACGATGGTCGGGGATGGCTGACGTTCGCCTTCATTCCAGGACACCCATCCCTGGTAGGGATCTATGTGGCCCTTGACGACGCTCATGGACGTCCCCGCGCAGACCTGCAGCATGTGCACCGTGAGTCCCTTGCCGGTGATACGAGCCCGGTTCCGGTCAACGGTGACATCCAGGTCGGGAGCGACGTGCCAGAGCTGGTCGTAGGTGCGCACCTCCTTGCTGACGAGGTCGTCACGTACGACAACCACGGGCGGCTCGTGAACGAACAGGACCCGGCGATGGCGGTGCACACCGACGTAAGGTCCGCCGAAGACGTGGTAGGACTCCTCACGGTCACGGTCCCGGACGGAGACGAGGAGGAGCGAGGTCTCACGCGTCGGCACAAGCTTGCCGCCGCGCACCACGACAACGTTGTGTCCCTCGGGCGCCTTGCTGTAGCGGAAACGGTAGGAGGTGGGTGCGTAGCCGTCGTACCCGGTGTCGACGAGGACCGGAACGCCGCGCGGGTGCCACGTAATCGAGGTGTGGTCCGCATGCCGGTGGAACTTGTGAACCTCACCGGGTCCGAAGCGCAGCGAATAGAACGTCTCTTCCTCGAAGGCGCGCCGCTCACCCCAACCTGATCTACCGAAGACGTAGCCGGCATCGAACACGGCGACGCGCCTGCCCGGAGGGCGGCCCCGCTTGCCTTGGGTAGCGGCGTACTCGGCGGGCGTTCCGGGGATCGGAAAAGCTCGGACCAAGAACGTGTCGCCTATCGTTTCGTAGCACCCATCCGGCCGGGTGGCGTGGGCGAGCATGCTCGCCATCGAGCCTTGCCGTGCAAGACCGGCCGGGATCTCCCGGCCGGTCGCCTGAACCTGCCTGATCGCCGCACCGTAGCGCTGCCAGTTGTACAGCTGGTAGTGAACCGACCCCTCGTTGGTCACCCCTTGGTCGTCTATAGACTCTATTGCCAACGAGTTCATGCGCTCTTCCGCGAGTTTGAGCCAGTCTTCGCGGCCGAGCACGGCACCAACCTTGTGGAGTGCGATACTTTGGTCGAGTGCGTGGTTGCCTTCGCCCTCGTAGAACTCTGGGTCGGAGAGCAGCGTTCCGTGGCGTTCCAGGGCCTCAATGATCCAGTCATCCGGGAACTTCTGCGCGGCGGTTGCATAGACCTCCGCGCGCAAGGCGGTCGAATGGTCCGACCACGAGAAGTCTGACGGCGGGTTTGAAGGCGGATTACCCTTGAACCACTGGAGCAGGATGTCTCGGACCCTCTCCTGCGCCTCAGCGCATTCGAAGAACGGAACCAACCAGGTCAAGGAATGAAAGCGGAAGCGCCAGGACGGATGCGCAAAAGGGTCCGCGGCCCAGTCGATGGTTTCGCCCATATGGACGGGCGGGAAGCCGCGGACGGCGACAACACCCTCAAGGAACTCGCGTACAGCCTGGTCGATGTTATTCATGGCAGTCACGCAACCCTAACCGGCGTCGTGCGGAGCGGCTGTCGCCGCGAGCTCCGAATGTCGCGCCTTGGATACCGAAATTGACAAGACCGTGCCCTCCATCTGCGGAGGATCCTACCGAGGACGGGCTGACGTGGCCGAGCCGCCCAGACGGCGAGCTCTTCGGGATGTCATTTCCGGCACACGTGGTTATGACCGGAGGTGTCCAGGCGGACCGCGGCCTCCATCCGGTCGCCCGAGCCGACAGGCACGACAATGGCACAGTCATCAGGCACGAAGTAGACGGCGGAGATCCTCGAAGAACTGCCGGGAGACGGACTCGCCTGACAGGCGCGCCATGTCCTGGCGCATGGAATTCCGGTCGACGCGAGCCACCCATCCCTCAGCCTCCGTCAGGGCGGAGTGAAGACCTTTGGCTTCCTCGGGGTCATATGTCAGGCAGTAGCCCTGCCTCGAGAGCTGCTTGAAGCTTCCGATGTCCGGTGCGACTATCGGCACCCCGAAGGACAGGGCAAGGAGCGCCGCCCCCGAGTTCAAACTCTGCCTGTACGGGAGGACCATGACATCCAGCGCCGTCATGAGCCGCGCCAGACTCTGGTCGTCCAGTCTGTTGATTATTGCCCTGACCTTGTGATGCCGCCTGATTCTCAGGGCGAGCTCTTTCGACTCCTCGTCCTGGCCAGGGGGTCCGGCGATCACCACCTTGTAATGTGGCGGTAGCGAATCCGGGCTGGACAACGTCGCCAGCAGAGAGTCGATCCCCTTGTAGGGTTGAACGGACCCGACCATTCCCACCACAAAATCGCCGTCGTCGAATCCGAGGTCGTACCTTACGAAGCGACGGTCGAAGTGCATGGGGTAGGCGCCGACGTAGGACGGGTGCGGTGCTCGAAGAAGCTTGTGTTCCGGTAGCCTGTACAGGTCCCTGACGTCCTGCGTGGTGCTCTCCGACATTATGTGGATCACGTCGACGATTTCGGCGAGCTGCCGCCGGAGCGACACCTCGGCATCAGGGAACGGGCATCGATGCGGTAGCCGGTTGTGCACGGTCCATAGCAGCCGGACGCCACCGCTCTTCAGCTCCCGCAATTTCCCGATGAAGTCGCTGACGCGCATGTGGGCGTCGGCGCTGTCCGTGGCGCTACCCACGATTCCGCTTGTCCAGTGAAGATGTACGATGGACCTGACACCCATCGTGTGGACCACCGGAAGCGCCATCATGTCGGTCCAGTTGATCGTGGCGACGGGTGCCACGCCAAACTCCCATGCCCGCGCGTAGAGCAGACTCTGGTAGGGATTCAACCGGGCGACCGGATGGTACGCCATCACGAACGGATTGGGGTGTGAGCGAATGTTTCGGGCCGCGCGCGTGAATTCGGCGACCAACGGAGTGCCGGCCGGGAATAGTGTCATCGACGTGCCCTGCTCTGGTCGATAGTCGCAAGGGAGCGCGCATACCGCTGCGCGTTGGTCTCGATCGTCCGTTCGGACTGCACCCACGTGTATGCCGAGGCCGCCATCTTGGCCCGCTCCGATTCTTGGGCGATCATCCTGCTGGCCACCTCGGCCAGTGCTCGCGGGTCGCCGGGCGGGAACAGGAGCCCTCGCTCTCCGTTACCCAAGAGTTCGCGCAGCGCCGGCAGGTCCGCGGCGACAATAGGTCTTTGCATCGCCATAGCCTCGAGAGGTTTCAAGGGCACGACGTAGCGGGAGGCCAGGTCGTCAATACGAGGGATGACGAACAGGTCAATGATGGAGTAGTAGTCCTCGATCTTGCTGTTGTCGACGTGGCCCGTGATCGTGACGCAGCCTTCCAGGTCGAGGCTTGCCACCAGTTCGGTCAGAGCGTCGCGCTCCGGCCCGTCGCCGACTACCAAGCCTCCGACGCCCGGGTGGTGCTCCCGGAGAATCTTGACCGCTCTGATGAGGTTGTCGATGCCTTCGCGCTTTCCCAGGTTCGATATGTAACCCAGCACGAACAGGCCGTCGAGCCCGAGCGCCTTCTTGAGCTCCATGTTGGCGGGCCGTGGCTTGAAACGTTGGGTGTCGACGACGTTGGGGACGACGTACACCTTGTCGGCGGGTACCCCCCTTGAGGTAATCTCGTCCCGCATTGCATCGGATATTGTGTAGACGAGGTCTGCTTCCAGCATGCACCGGGTTTCCTGGTTTCGGCGCCGGTGATAGTATTCTCCCTGTTCCGACCGGTCGATCTCCCCGGTCCAGGTCTGCTCCAGGAAGCTCCTCACCTCATATATGAAGGGAACACCTAGGGCGCGGGCCACCGACAACGCCACGAGGGCGGTCTCATAGCCGCGGTAGCCGGAGCCCGCTTGGACCAGTGCCGGTCGTAGGTCGTCGGCGAGCATCCTCGTCAGCATCGCCTGGTCAGACAGCACCAGGTCTTCGGGAATCTCCGCCGTCCGGTAGTCCGGGCCGAGATCGAGCCGGTAATGGGGTATACCCTCGATGAGCTCCACCTTGGGAAAATCGGGATACCCCTGGTCGCGTGGGAATCCCAGCGACGTGACCACGATAGGCTCGTATCCGGCCATTCGCTGCGCGATGAAAGTGGCCTGGCTCCGGAGGGTGTATCCCCTCTGGAAGTAGGGCAGCGACTCTTTCACGATGTGCAGGATGCGCCGAGGATTTGCCGGCTCATAGTCTTGGGCCCGGGGACCGCTGTCCGGTAACCAGCGTGGATCCGTCTCGCGTAGGCGTCCCTCCAGCCTCCGGGCTGAACGCTCCAGCGCAGGGTCCGCTTTGGCGGCCATCGCCTGCCTCACGCACGTGAGCGCGCTGGTGAGCTGACCGAGCTTGATATGGCAGTCGCGCTCGATCAGCGCCGCGGTCTTCGTCGTCCGTTCCTGGGCCGGCAGCTTCTCGAGAAGGGCGAGCGCTTCCTCGTACCTCCCTTCCCTGTACAGCTGCCGTGCCGACCGCAGTAGCTCTTCGACGGTCGGGCCCTGGGTGGATGTCGGTCGACTCGTCGCGAGCCTCTGTTCCAGGGTGGCCAGCTCGCTGGACACCTTGGCGATGTGCTCCTCAATCGAGCTAACGTCCGGTAGGGGCGGAGCGGGACGGCGCTGGAACGGCGTCACAGCGGCGCGGAAGAACAGCGACAGTTTCCAGGGCGTGCGTAGGATTTCGCGTAGCAGTGTGCCAAGTCGCCACCACCTGCCCGACTTGAGCTGGTTGAGGTGTCCCGTCGTTAACATCCGGTCGCGCTGGTACTTGAGCCGGCTGAGCCGCTCTTTCAGGAGTTGCACGCGCAGGTGGTCGAGCTGCCTTCTGAGATCCTGCTCCCTTGTCCGGCGTGGGTTCCCGGGAGTGGTCGCTGGAGAGGCGCTGCTGCCTGGTGGACGCTGTGAAGGAA
Organism: Micromonosporaceae bacterium; assembly: GCA_047459215.1. Lineage (GTDB taxonomy): Bacteria > Actinomycetota > Actinomycetes > Mycobacteriales > Micromonosporaceae > Natronosporangium. Next base: position 19,389 of record VSBZ01000018.1, read on the forward strand.
CGGGCGGCTGGTTCAGTGGCCCGACGGAGGTACGTGCGGACACGGACGGTGTACCGTTCTCGATCGACGAGCTGCTGAGCCGGTGCGTGGGACCTCCGGCGTGGTGCGCCGCGGGCCGGTTCACCTCTACCAGGTTCTCCCTTTCTCTGGAGGGAGGCGAATATTGGCCGCTGATGACAACCTCCATTGCGGGACGATTATGTGTGCGTTCAGGGTACAGTCTGCGTCGTCTCCGCGTGTTCCGGAGACGTGCCAGGTCGACTAGCGGCCCCCGCCATGGTGCTGCTCGCCACTGAGGAGTCCGGAAGGGGCTCTCCGCGGTCGATTGGGAGCGGCTTACCCGATGGCGTCCGTGCCTCACCCGGCTGCCATCGCCTTCCGCAGCGTGACGCGCGGCCGGCGCGGTGGGCGGGGCCGCGGCTCACCCACTCGCGCATGTCGCGCCCACCGGACACCGGCGGCCTCGAAGGCTCGCCTGCACACCCGCCGGGTCACCTCGACGACGAGGGCGGCCGTAGGTACCGGACCGGGGCCAGCGGGACCTCGCCCAGAGAGACATGAGATCAGCGGATCTCAGTCACGCCTTCTCGTGGGCGCGGAAGGCCCCAAGGCGGATCCAACACCGTCAGGGCGACAGGTAGGCGACGTACCGTCCGGGACCGGCGAGCGGGAGGCGTTCCCAACCGGCCATCACCGGGAGGATCGCATCGTCCGACCGGAGCACCACCGCCACGTCGTGCCCGTCCGCCAGTGCCTGGGTGATCCTCTCCTCCACGACCGGGGACGGACCGCCCGCGTACGCGACCACCCGGCACCCGAGCAGGTAGCCGTGCTGCAGGGCACCCCGACCCGCGACCAGGCAGGGCGGGTGCACCCTGTCCGTCTCCCGCAGGGTCTCTGCCTGGGCGGTGAGCTCCGTCGTGATCGCCGCCAGGTGGTCGTTGACCCGCTCCAGGAGCGTCTGCTGGACGAGGACGTGCGCCGCCACGAGGAACAGGACCGCGTAGGTGGCCACCAGGCGCGCCCCGGGTGTGCGCTGGCGGAGGACCCGGACCAGCCCGTGCGCCACCGGCACCGCGAGCAGCCCGTACGCGGTCAGGAGGAAGCGGGGCGCGGCGTAGCCGAACAGCAGCAGATAGGGCGCTGCGAACGAGAGCGCGCAGGCGGTGGCGAGCATCTCCACCCGGAACGACCCGCTGCCGCGGGCGGCGAGGAGGCCCACCGCGACCAGGACCGGCAGGGCGAGCACCCACAGGATGCTCCACAGCGGGGTGTCAGCACACACCTCCGGCGGCCGGCACAGCAGGTGCGGCCCGCTCAGCGCGTCGAGGTGCTTGGACAAACTCCACGTCAGGCCACCCGCGTTGAGCTCCGCCGCATCGCGCAGTCTCTGGAGCGGGCCGCCGTAGCGCTCGACGGCCTCGTACAACCACTCACCCCAGCCCACCGCCAGCCCGGCGGCCACGGCGCCCACGGCGCCCACGGGTGCCGCCCGCCGCCACGAACGGACCACGAGCGGGACGACCAGCAGCGGGAGGGCCGCGGCAGCGGCGTCGACCGGTCGGAACAGGGAGGCGGCGGTGAACGCCACGAAGATGCCGGCGACCAGACCCTTCCGGTGGTGCCCCGCCATCGCGAGACAGTAGAGTCCCACGCCGGCGATCACCGTGAACGCCACCCACAGGTTCGGGTACGCCAGGGTCCCGTGCAGCAGGGTGATCCACAGCGTCGCGAACAGCCCCGCGGCGGCCGCAGGAACGTAGGGCTGCCAACCCTCACGGTCGCGGAACACCGACAACCACGGTCGGAAGGCGACGTACATCATGATCGCCGACAGCACCGTGAGGTACACGCGCAGCGCGGGGATCGACGTCGTGACGGACGTGACGGGGGCCAGCAGCCACGGCATGCCGCGTGCCCGCGGCGCGCTCAGGGGCACCGGTGGGACGTCCCGCGCGGCCTGGCTGGCGTACACGATCTCGTCCCAGTCGAGCATCGTGGTCTGCGACGTGCGCAGCACCACCGCGACGCCGTACAGGGCGGCGACGGCGATGAGCGCCGCATGGGCGGGCGCCAGCCGCCACCGCGACCTCGCCTGCCCGGCCCGCCTCCGGTCCTCCACCGTGACCGTGGACATCCGACCACCCGGGTACGTCGACCGCGCCGCCCGTCGGCGCCGGCCAGGAGCTTAGCCGCCCGGCACGAGCGCCGCGGGCCCTTCCACGGACCGTCACCTGGCGGTGTGCGGTCCGTGGAAGGGCCCGCGGCGCCGACAGAAGCTGCGGGTCAGTCGTTGTCGAGGACCGGTGGGGCCGGGTCGTCCCCGTCGCGCCAGACCATCTCGTCCTCGGTCAGCCAGGTGAGGCGGCCCTCGTCCTCCTCCGTGCCGGACCGACGCCCGGTGCCGGCGACCATGCCGGACCCCCGGCCGGCCTGGCCGGTGGCCTTGCCGACCGTACCCGTGGGGGCACCGTGGGCGGCAACGCCCTTGGCCGGAGCACCCTTGGCCGGCGCGCCTGCGGGGGTCTTCGATCCCGACGTGCCCGCCGTACCAGTAGCCGTACCGGTGATCGTGCCGGGGCGGCCGCCCATGACCGTGCCGTGCCCCGGCTGGCGCACACCGGTGTAGCCCGCGGTGGTGGTCCCGAGCACGCCGGACGTCTGTGCGGTCGGACCCTGGGTCTGCGGCGCGCCGGGCCGGGAGGCGTTGCCGGCGGCGCCGACCAGACCGGCCGCGCCGACACCCCAGGCACCGAGGGAGGCCGCACCCGCCAGGGAGGTGGCGAAGCCGGCGCCCTCGCCGGTGATCGGCCCGTCCGGGACCTCGGCCGGAGCACCCGCAGCGATGATGGCGGGTGCCGCCCCGATGCCCGCCGACGGCGCCGACCCGACCGCAGGGACGCCGACGCCTCGGACACCACCCACGGCACCGGCACCGACAGCGGCGCCGGCAGCGGGCGCGCTCGCCGGAGTGCCCGACCGGGGCCCGGAGGCAAGCTCCACGTCACCGCCGACGCTGGAGCCCGGCAGCCCGGAGGGGATCGCGGTCGCGGGTGACTCGATGGGTGAGGCGGCCACGTCGTACTCGGCGGCGACCTCGGCGACCAGCCGGATCATCCGCTGGTGCGCCCGCTGCTTCTCCTCCTTGTCCAGCTGGTGGCCGATCATGCCGCCGATCAGGGCACCCGCGGGCCCGCCGACCAGCCCGGCCGCTGCACCCTTGAGAAGCTTGTCGTGGTCGTTCGTCTCATCCGGATGCTCCGCGCGCGCCTGGGCGCTGCGCAGCGAGCCGGCCATCAGCGTCAGGCTCCGGTGGACACGGGTGAACTCGTCGGACAGCTCCCGCGCGAACTCGGACACCAGCGAGACGCGGCGGCCGAACTCGTCGCTGGCCGACCCCGTCCAGGAGGACCTCAGTCGCTCGAGATCCCGGTCCAGGTTGGCGGCCATGTCGTCGACGGAGATCGCCAGCGACTTCCACGTGGTCGCCAGGTTCTCCACCTGGCTGGGGTTGCCCGCACGCAGCTGGTAGTAGAGGTCGTAGTGGCTGACGCCGGCGTACCGTGCGTAGTACTCATCGGCCATGGGTAGCCCCACCTTCGCTCAGCGCCACGTCCACACCGCTCAGGGCTCCCGCGATGTCCTCGGCGGTCGCCGCGTTGCGCGCCTCGGCGGTGCGGTAGTTGCGGATGATGGTCGAGGTCGCCTCCTGGACCGCCTCCAGTGCCGACACCAACCTGCGGGCCCGGGCCAGCTCGAGCCTGTGGACGGCCTCGTACTGCCGGCTGGTCTCTACAGCGTCGAAGAAGGTGCCCAGCGCCGGAGGTCGCCCGCTGAGATCGCCACTGAGCCGGTCGAGGACGGACCTCGCCTGCTGCAACCGGGCACTGAGATGGCGCTGGAAGTCCTCCAGCGTGAGCACGTCGACAGCCGTCGTGCGGTCAACCATCTGCAGGTTCCTGCCTCCCCGTACCTGATGTCCGACTCGGCGTCCCACACACCCTAGCCGAGCCGGTCGACGTTGGCGAGTCCCTCGTGGAGCTTCCAGTCTAGGGCAGGTCGGCCGGATCGATGCCCCTCTGCGCGGACGGCACGTCCAGCAGCGGCCCGGTCGGGACCAGGGCCAGCATGTTGGCCGGTACCGGCACCGGGGTCACCTCGCCGTAGCCGAGCGACTCGAGGGCACCCTCGCCCAGCGGGTACTTGTAGCCCTGGGACGTGATGAGGAAGACGGTGTCCTCCGGCTGGTCCTCCCCGCTGACCGAGGCCTGCCGCACCAGCGCCCCCTTGCCCGGTGGGAGGGACAGCAGGTCGGCCGCCGCCACCGCGTCGGCGGCCTGGCGCAGCTGCACCGACCGCGACGGGTCGAGCTGGGCGGGCGGCCGCTCGAACACCTCGATGGCGATCGCGGGTGACGTGCCGTCATTCGGTCCACGGTAGACCGCGCAGACCGTCGGGTTGGTGTCGTTGGCCGGGTGGACCTCGGGGACGGTCAGCGGGTACCCCTCCGGCTCGATCGGCTTCGAGCCGATCACCGCCCGGCTCGCCTCGGCACCCGTGATGCTGCGGACCCGGGCACCGCCGATGGTGAGGCGGATCGCCAGCGCGACGTCCCCGATCGGCACGAGTCCCTCGTTGGTCATCACGTAGTGCTGGTCGCCGGCCTGGTAGAGGAAGCCGACCAGGGGCTGCCTGCCCTCCAGCTGGTAGTCCACGTCCGCCGGCTCGCCGAACGGTTCCGGCCGGATCACCCCGAAGTCGGGGCCGGCGGTCATGGCGTTGATCACCTGGGTCGACACCGGGGTCGCGGTCACCGCCGCCAGGTTGATCGTGATCTTGATGTTGTTGATCTCGTTGGCGCCCCCGATCAGCCGCAGCGCCCGGTCGTCGTACAGCACGTACTCGGCGTCGCCCGCCGCCACCAGCAGGGTCTGGTCGCCCAGGTGCTGACCGCCGTCCATCTCCTCGCCGACGACGATCGTCGTCCTCACCTCCGGCGAGTCGGCGGACGGCGGGACGCTGCAGACCTGCCACGGCAGCTCGACCAGGTCCTCGGCGGCCGGCGGGTCGTCGGGTGCCATCGGGATGCCGACCGGCGGGCCGACCGGCAGCTCCTCCAGACTGGCACGGGACAGCCGACGGACCGGTGGGTCCGGGGTGTTGAGGATCAGCCGCGCCGAGGCGATGTTCGCCACCGGGTACAGCCGGCCGTCCAGGTAGACGTACCGCCCCTCGGTGTCGGCGGCGACGACGAGCGTGCCGCTCTCGAGCTCGCTGTTCTGGCCGGTGACCAGGCCCCACACGCCGACGCCGGCGGTGACCAGCGCCGCCACCATGCTGCTGGCGAGCACCGACAGCGCCATCCGCCGCATCGGACGCTCGGCCGCCTCGGGCTCGCCGGACAGCACCGCCGAGATGACCCGGCGGACGGCGAACCGGTAGGCCTGCACCTGGTCGCGCCGGGTTCGCATGCCGTACCTCCCGATCCTCCCCGCGGCCGCTCGCCGCGACAGGTCGCCTCCCGCCGGGCAGGCGTTCTCTACGATAGATCCGGCGCGGCGCGTTACGAGGGGAGGGCCGACAGACGATGACGGTCGATGACACACCGTCGCGGGTGATCGGCGTCGCGTCGGTCCCGCCTGACCCGCGGTCCCACCCGCAACCGCGGGGACCCGTGCCCGAACCCTACGGTGCCGCCGGTTCGCCGGCCGGCGGGCGGACCACCGGTCGCCACCACCGCGCACCGGCCGACGATCCGGACGTCGGACGCTCCACGTGGTTCGGCACGGAGCGTCCTCACCGGACGCCCGCCTCAGGCGGCGGTCGCCACGTGGTGCCCGACCCGGAAGGGTACGGAATGTCCGATCCCAGGGGGCCCGGGGCGCCTGACCCGCGGGCGTCCGGACCGGTCGGGCACGGGTCGCCCGAGCCGCTGTACGGGCCCCCCGAGCCGGCGGTGTACGGGTCGCCCGAGCCGGCGTACGGGCGGCCCGAGCCTCGGGCGCACTCCGGGTCGGAGGCGTACTCCCCGCCGGACCCGACGGTCCACTCCGCACCCGCCGGCGCATCCGCCCACCACGCACCCGACCCCGGGGGTGCCCGGTCGGCGCCGCCCGTCGTGGCCCTGCCCGCCGACCCCGGGTCCCGCCCGGGGGCGGCCCACCCGGCAGCGCCCCGCGACGACCGCCCGCCCCTGCCGGCGCCGGTCCCGCTGACCCTGGCCCCGCCCCGCCGGCGCGGCCGCATCGGCCGTTTCCATGTTGGACAGATTGTCGTGGTGCAGCTCGCCGCGGCCGTCGCCCTCGCGGCCTACCCGCAGCCGGACGTCGTCTTCCTCCCCGTCCTGGGCGTGTGCCTGGCGGTGGCGGCGGCGACCCTCGCCCCACGCGGGCACCGCTGGTGGTACGAGGACGTGCCCCGCAGGTGGGCCCTGCGACGCCGGCGGAGGCGTCGGCCACCGACGGGCGTCGATCCCCGCCTGGCCGCGCTGGCACCGGGCCTGGTCATCGAGGAGATCACCGACCGTGGCCTGCAGATCGGGATCGGCATGGACAGCGACGGGTGGTACGCGGCCCTGGCGGTCGGCGACCCCGCCGGCGGACCGGCCCGTCCGGACCGGCTGGTGCAGCTCCTGTCGCAGGCCTCGGCACCGGTGTCGGCGTTGCAGGTCGTCCACCACACCGTGCCCGCGCCCACGATGGTGTCCCCGGCGGGGGAGCAGACCTGGGTGGGCATGCGGCTGGCGGCCGCGGACGCACCGGTCGAGTCCGCCAGCCGCGGCGGCGGTGTGGAGGGCGCCCACCGGGCGATCGCCGCGGCGGTCGGCCGGATCGGCCGCACGTTGCGCGCCAGCGGTTACACCACACACGTGCTCACCGCCCAGGAGCTGGTCGCGGCGATCGCCGCGGTCGGCGGCTGGGATCCCACCCGACCCACGACGGGCGTGCGCGGCCAGCCCGAGCAGTGGAACGGATGGCGCGGCGCGGACGCCGCGCACATCTGCTTCCGCGTCAGCGGCCGGCTGGTGATGCCGGAGCTGTACGAGAGCCTCAGCGGCACCCGGGCGATGTCGGCCACGGTGTCGGTCCGGTTCCCGCCGGCACCGGAGCCGGCGGCCGAGGGGACCCCGGCGCCGGCCGGGGCACCCGTGTTGCACGGGTTGCTGCGCGTCGCGACCGGTGACGGCATCGTCGACGCGACGGCGGACGAGGTGTCCGAGGGCGCCCGCCGTCGCGGGCTGGCCCTGCGACGGCTCGACGGCCAGCACGGTCCGGCGGTCTACGCCTGCGCCCCGACCGCCGCGGAGCTGCGGTGACCGTCCCGGCAGCGCGGTGACGGGGGTCGACCCCGGTTCCGGCAACCGGCCGGTACGGAGGACGTGTCGCTCGGATTCCCGCGGACCGGCATCCGGGCCTCGGCACGGAGACCCGGATGACGCCGGTCACCGTCCGATCGTCGCCACCACCCCGTAGAGGCCGGCCGCCCACGCGGCCACCGGCACGACCGCGACGATCATGAGGATCTCGATGATGTCGAGGGTCCGGCCCCACAGCGGTGAGATCCGCTTGCCGGCCACGGCCAGCCCGTACACCAGGCTGATCACCGCCGCGGCCAGCAGCACGCCGAGCACCAGGCCGAGCCGGGTCAGCGCGCCACCGGTGGCGAACCAGGTGAGGGTCACCGCGCCCAGCCCCAGCGCCCCGCAGACCAGCACCGGCAGCCGTTGCGACCGCCCGGGCATAGGCCGGGCACGCAGCATCAGCAGCACCGCCAGCAGAGCGGCCAGCAGCACCGCCGGCAGTCCACCGTCGAGCACGAGTACGAGCACCGAGGCCAGCACCGCCACCGCCACCGTCACCGTCAGGCCGGTCAGGTACTCGGCGGCGCGCTCGCTCAACGCCAGGATCCGGCGGCCGTCCACGGTGGTGACGTCCCTGCGGAGGTCCTCCGGATCGGTGGGGATCGACGGCATCGGGAGCCGGGCCAGCCGGTACGCGAGGATGGGGTGCGCCGGCACGGTGGCGAACGACACGGTGCCCACCACGGCCGCGGCCACGGCCGGCTCCGCGCCGAGCACGAGGCAGATGCCCGCGCCCACGCCCAGCGCCACCCCGAGCGCGGCCGCACCGAGGAACACCTGTGGATAGTCGCCGACGGCGAGCGTGCCCACCGCCCCGTACACCACCAGGAACGTGGCGGCGAGCAGGACGTCCGGGGCGGCGAGCTCGGCGAGGCTGCGGTCGCCGGCCAGCAGCAGCAGCCCGCCCGTTCCGCCGTACGCGAGTCCCACCAGGCCGAACAGGGTGCCGGTGCGGGAGTCGCCGCCCACCCGGGAGACCAGCGTCGCCGTCACCAGCAGCACCAGCCCGAGGCCGGTGCCGACCAGGGCGCTGGGCAGGTGCGGCGGGCCGGCGAACAGCACCGCCGCGATGCCGCCGGCCAGCGCCGCCACCGTGAAGCCGACGGCGAACCGCCGGGTGTCCGCGGTGACCCAGCGGTCGGCCCGCTGCCGGGTGGCGGTGGCGACCGCGTCGACGACGTCGTCGAAGACCACCTCCGGTGACGCGTCGGCCCGGGGCGTGAGATACAGCATCTCACCGTCGTGGATGTCCAGCTCGGCCACGGTCCGGCCGGTGTCCAGCGGCGGCCCGCCCAGCCGCCGCAGCGCCCACCCGCCGTGGGTGGCGCCGTCGTCGGCGAGGTCCTCGCCGGCGTAGCGCAGCAACGTGGGCAGCAGGTCGGCCAACGGGACGTCGGAGGGCAACGCCAGGTCCATGCGCGTCCCCGGGGCGACGATGGTGACCCGGCTCAGTCCTTCACCGACGGTGGTTGCCACGTCGCGATCCTTTCGCACTCGAGCGTGCTCCGGCTCGTACCGCCGAGCCGAGACTACCTACGATGTGGGTCCGGACGGGAGGTGAGGTGCGATGACCACGCGGGTGTTCCGGCGACCACCCCGGCAGGTGGGTCCACCTCTGCCGCGCGGCGAGCTGGCACTGGAGTCGCCACCAGAGCTGCCCGAGCAGCCCAGCGGCAACTTCTCCCGCTACCTCATGCTGCTGCCGATGGCGGCCGGCGCGGGCGCGATGGCACTCCTGTACGCCGGCCGGGGCGGTGGAGGCCCCTTCACGTACCTGGTCGGCGGGTTGTTCGGCGTGTCCATGCTGGGCATGATGCTGATGTCCGCGGCCAGCGGCGGCGGCCAGCGCAAGGCCGAGCTCGACGCCGAACGCCGCGACTACATGCGCTACCTGGCCCAGTCCCGCCGCCGCACCCGGCGCGCCGCCGAGCAGCAGCGCCGGGCGATGGAGTGGCGGCACCCCGAGCCGGACGCCCTGTGGTCGATCGCCGCCTCCCGCCGGCTGTGGGAGCGTCGCACCACCGACGACGACTTCGGCGACGTACGGGTGGCGCTGGGCGCCCAGCAGCTGACCGTCCAGCTGATACCGCCGGAGACCAAGCCGGTGGAGGACCTCGAACCGATGAGCGCGCTGGCGCTGCGGCGGTTCGTGCGCGCCCAGTCGGTCGTGCCCAACCTGCCGATCGCGGTGTCGCTGCGGGCCTTCAGCCGGGTGGTGCTGCGCGGCGACCGGCAGGCCGAGGTGAGCCTGGTGCGGGCCATGCTGTGCCAGCTGGTCACCTTCCACTCACCGGACGACCTGCGGATCGCGGTGGTGGCGCATCCGGACCGGCAGCCGGAGTGGGACTGGGTCAAGTGGCTCCCGCACGTCCAGCACCCACGCCGCACCGACGGCGCCGGTGCGCTGCGGATGGTCTTCGCCACCCTGTCCGAGGCCGAGGACGCCCTCGCCGAGGAGCTGGCCAGCCGCCAGCGGCACACCCCGGACGCCAAGCCGCTGACCACCGCCGCGCACGTGGTGGTCGTGCTCGACGGCGGTGAGGTGTCGCCGACCTGCCAGCTGATCGGCGTGGGCCTGCAGGGTACGACCGTGATCGACCTGTCCGGGATGGTGCCCCGCGACGCCGGCCAGTGGCTGCTGTGCCTGGACGTGACCAGGGACCGGATCAGCGTCCACCGCGGCGACAGCGAGACCTATCTCGGCCGGCCGGACGCGCTGACCGTGGCGCAGGCCGAGGCGCTGGCCCGGCAGGTGTCGCCGTGGCGGCTGTCGACCGGGCAGGGGGCCGCGACCGAGGAACCCCTGACCCGCAGCGCCGAGCTGCCGGAGCTGCTGGGCATCGGCGACGCGGCCGCCATCGACCCCCGTGAGACGTGGCGGCCCCGACCCCACCGGGACAAGCTTCGCATCCCGCTGGGTCTGGACCCCGACGGCAACGTCGTCGAGCTCGACCTCAAGGAGGCGGCGCACCAGGGCATGGGCCCGCACGGCCTGTGCATCGGGGCCACCGGCTCGGGCAAGAGCGAGCTGCTGCGCACGGTGGTGCTCGCGCTGGCGATCACCCACTCCTCCGAGGAGCTCAACTTCGTGCTGGTGGACTTCAAGGGCGGGGCGACGTTCGCCTCCCTGGACGCGCTGCCGCACACCAGCGCGGTCATCACCAACCTCGCCGACGAGCTGCCGCTGGTCGACCGCATGCACGACGCGCTGGCCGGGGAGATCACCCGGCGCCAGGAGGTGCTGCGTGCCGCCGGCAACTACGTGTCCCGGTACGAGTACGAGCGGGCGCGGGCGGCCGGCGAGCCGCTGGCGCCGATGCCGAGCCTGCTGATCGTCTGCGACGAGTTCAGCGAGCTGCTGGCGGCCAAGCCGGACTTCATCGACCTGTTCGTCATGATCGGCCGGTTGGGGCGCTCGCTCGGGGTGCACCTGCTGCTGGCCAGCCAGCGCCTGGAGGAGGGCAAGCTGCGCGGGCTGGACACGCACCTGTCGTACCGCATCGGGCTGCGGACCTTCTCGGCGGCCGAGAGCCGGATCGTGCTCGGTGTGCAGGACGCCTACGAGCTGCCCAACGCTCCCGGCCACGGCTACCTCAAGACCGACACCCAGACCATGCGCCGGTTCCGGGCCGCGTACGTCTCCGGCCCGTACCGCCCGCCCAGCCAGCAGACGACCCGTCCCCGCGCGGTCGTGCAGCGGCAGGTCGTGCCGTTCACCGCCGGGTTCGTCCCGGTGCCGGAGCTTCCCGAAGAGGCGCCGCCGCCGCAGCCCGAGGAGCCCGACAGCGACGTCAAGCAACCGACCATGATGGACGTCATCGTGGAGCGGTTGCGCGGGCACGGCCCACCGGCCCACCAGGTGTGGCTGCCGCCGCTGGCCGAGCCGCCGAGCCTGGACTCGCTGCTGCCGCCACTGGTCGAGGACCCGCGGTACGGCCTGTGCCCGGCCGACTGGCCCGGCCGGGGGCGACTGGCGGTGCCGGTGGGGGTGGTGGACCGCCCGTTCGAGCAGCGGCGGGACCCGCTGGTCGTGGAGCTGGACGGCGCGGGCGGCAACGTGGTCATCGTCGGCGCGCCACAGTCCGGCAAGAGCACGCTGCTGCGGTCGCTGCTGGCGTCGCTGGCGCTCACCCACACCCCGGCCGAGGTGCAGTTCTTCTGTCTGGACTTCGGCGGTGGCGGGCTGCGCGCGCTGGACGGCCTGCCGCATCTGTCCGGCGTGGCGGGACGCCGGGACGCCGAGGCGGTGCGGCGCACCGTCGCCGAGGTGGCCGCGGTGCTGGAGGAGCGGGAGGCGCGCTTCGTCGAGCTGGGGGTGGACTCGATCGCCGCCTACCGCCGTCGCCGCGCCGCCGGTCAGGTCACCGACGACCCGTTCGGCGACGTCTTCCTGGTCATCGACGGGTGGGGCACGCTGCGGGAGGACTACGAGGAGCTGGAGCAGCGGATCACCAACCTGGCCGCGCGCGGGCTCGGCTACGGCGTGCACGTGGTGCTGACCGCCACCCGCTGGGCGGAGGTCCGCCTCAACCTGCGGGACCTGTTCGGCACCCGGCTGGAGCTGCGACTGGGTGACCCGACCGAGTCGGAGATCGACCGCCGGGCCGCCGCCAACGTGCCGGAGAAGTCGCCCGGTCGCGGGCTCACCCCCGACAAGCTGCACTTCCTGGCCGCGGTGTCGCGGTTGGACGGCAGCAGCGCGGTGGACGACCTGGCCGAGGCCACGGGTCAGCTGGCGGCGCGGGTGCGGGACGCCTGGCGCGGCCCGGCCGCACCCCGGGTGCGGCTGCTGCCGCGGATGCTGCCCGCGGCGGAGCTGGCGAAGATCGCCGACCCGGCCGCGCCGGGAATCCCGATCGGGATCAACGAGACCCACCTGGCGCCGGTGTACCTCGACTTCGCCACCGAGCCGCACCTGACCGTGTTCGGGGACGCCGAGTGCGGCAAGACCAACCTGCTGCGCCTCATCGCCCGCACCATCGCCTCCCGGTACACCCCGCAGCAGGCGCGGCTGATCATCGCGGACTACCGGCGCGGCCTGCTCGGCGCGGTGGAGAGCGAGCACCTGCTCGAGTACGCCGCGAGCCGCGAGGCGCTGACGGCGTGCCTGACCGAGGTCCGCAACGCCCTGCGCAACCGGCTGCCCGGCCCGGACGTCACTCCGGCCCAGCTGCGGGAGCGCAGCTGGTGGAAGGGGCCGGAGGTCTACCTGCTCGTGGACGACTACGACCTGGTCGTGTCGGGTATGGACAACCCGCTGTCGGTGCTGCTGGAGCTGCTCCCGCAGGCCCGCGACATCGGGCTGCACGTGATCCTGACGCGCCGGGTCGGCGGCATCTCCCGTGCCCTGTACGAGCCGGTGCTGCAGCGGCTGCGGGAGCTGGACATGCCCGGGCTGCTCATGTCCGGTAACCGGGAGGAGGGGCAGGTCTTCGGCACGCTCCGGCCCAGCCCGCAACCACCGGGCCGGGGTACGCTGGTGCGCCGCCGCGACGGCCAGCAGCTCATCCAGACCGCCTGGATCGATCCGTAGTGGGTCCCGCGTGAACGGGCGGCCGGACGCGGCCGTACCCATCGACGGACCACGTTGCCCTTGCCGCCCGTTGCTAGGATGACCTCCGTCGTCGCACCTTGTGCTCGTGGGAGGACCCATGACGTTCAAGGCCGACCCGGTCCGCATCCGGGAGTTCGGCGACGCGGTCGCTGGCCTCAAGGATGACGCGGAGGCGGCGCTGCAGTATCTCAGCGAGCACCTCGGCATCGGGTACAGCAAGGGTCGGATATTCGCCACGGTGGTGGAGGCGGCCACCAGCGTCCGCGAGGCGTTGACCGCCAACTACCGCCACCTCGCCGACCTGGTCGACGCGTCCGGGGGCGAGCTGCGCCGTGCCGCGGACCGCTACCAGGAGACCGACATCGCCGAGCAGGAGCGGCTGGACAGGACGTACCAGGTGCCGCAGCCGCGGTGATCGGGCCGCCGGGGGAGGGAGTGACATGCCGCAGGAGCCGGCGACCGTACTGACCGAGCCCACCACCTACGACCCGGTCCCCGACCTCGTGGAGACGATCGTAGGGTTGGACGTCATCAGCGTCTCTCACTGGTTGGGCTGGGCGATCCAGCAGATCTTCGGCACCGACCCGTGGGCCTGGGTCGCCGAGCAGTTCGCCGGCGACTACGAAGCGGCACAACGCGCCGGCGTGGCGTTAAAGAAGCTCGCGGAGTTCAACACCGTGTACGCGGCCGCGCTCACCGACGCGACCGACCAGGTGATCCCGTACGACTGGCGGGGCAACGCCGCCACCGGTGCCCAGCAGTACTTCCACGAGCTCGCCCGGGCGCTCAACGAGCAGGCGCCGGCCCTGAACGACGTCGGCCGGCAGTTCGAGACCATGGCCACGGGCATGTACGAGGCCGCGCAGGCGTTCCGGGGGTTCTTCACGATGGCGCTGGACTGCGCCATCTGGGCCGCCATCGAGGCGGCCGCGGCGGCGGCGACCAGCTGGACGGTGGTGGGCGGCATCGCCAACGCGGCCGCGGCCACCGCGGCGGTGATGCGCGGCGGCAGCGCCTGGATCAAGGCGATGGACGTCCACGCCACCGCATGGAACTCGGCGCAAGCGTTCACCGGAGTGGTGGCCGGGTATCTCGGCGGGCTGCGTGGGCTGGAGAACGTGCCGTTGCCGATGACCGCCTACGACCATCCAGGGGTGTGAGGTGACCGGTGCCGACGAGCCTCCCATGATCGATGTCGCCGGCGGAGACCCGGCGGTAGACCGACAGCTCAGGCGCTCGTTGCAGGTCCTGCGGGACCGGTCGGACAACGCCGAGTTCCAGCGGCTGGTCGACGAGGTGCTCGCCGGCCGCAAGGGCCTGCGCGACGTGGCGACCTCGCCGGTGTTCGCCTCGGAGCTGCGCCCCCTCGTGGAGCGTTTCGCCGAGCAGTATGCGCAGCTGTCGGAGGAGGACCGGCGCCAGCTCGCCGAGCAGGGGGAGCGGCAGCTGGCCGAGGAGCGGGAGAACCTGGAGCGGGAACGGGCGGAGCGGGAGCGCAACTCCCGCTGAGTCGGTCCGTTCCGTCGTCCGGTCCGGCGGTCGCGGCGGCGTCCGCGGCGGCTACCCGGCGACCGGCTGGTCCGTCGGGTGTGCCGGGCGGACCTGGTCGCCGAGCAGCGCCCGCAGCCGGTCGGCGAACTCCTGGTGCGGCTCGGCGAACCGCACGAGGGCGCCGTCGCGGGTGGTTTCGGCGCGGAGGATCCGGTTGGCGTTGGCCACGGTTGCCGGCGCCCTCGCGAGGACGATCAGGGCGAACCCGACCAGGATCGGGACCATGACCCACGTGGGCGCGTACGTGCCGGTCGACAGGCGCAGCGCCAGGCCGACGGCCAACCCGCCGACGAGCCCCACCACACCGGTGCCGAGCAGCGTTCGGGTGAGCAGGCGTGCCCGGCGGCTGCGGCGCCAGCAGCGGGCACACAACGGCCACCCCGTCACCGGCGTGCGCGCCCGCTCGCCCGAGAGGAGCTCGAGCAGGTCCGCAAGGTAGCTGAACGGAAAGATGTAGCGGTACAGCGGCCGTCTCTGCTTGGGCGGCGCGAGGATGCTGAGGTCGACGTGCACGTCCGCCGGCAGGCCGTGCCGCGCGCATCGGTTGAGCGACCGCGGGCTGCGTCTCAACGCACTGGTCAATGCTGCCGCCGGTACCTCCAGCACCGTCGCCGGCGTCATGGCTCCCCCCTTCCGCTCCGCACTCGTCCCGACACGATAGCCACCCGCGGTCGCCGCCGGTGGCACTGGCACGTCGGCGTCGCGGGCACGGGTGTACGTGGAGGGAGGTCGCCAGGCGTCGTCCGCCCGATCCCGTGCACGTGCATGTGCACCGCGTATTCATCGGGATGTCTGAATGCCGACACGGGGCCGCCGCGCCACGGGTGTGGTGGCCGGTGGCGTTGCAGGGTTAGGATCCACGTTGTCTGAATCCTCCGGGGCTGGCCGCCCAAGCCTGCACCGGCGGGTTCATTGAGAAATGTCCAGCTAGTAGCGTATGCCGGACCGAGGGGGAGGGCGCACATGCCGTTTGAGGTTGATCAAGCTACGTTGCACGCGGCGGCGAATGATGTGCGGTCGACGCGTGCTGATGTGGATGGTGATTTGAGCCGGCTGCGTGGGGTGGTGGATCAGCTGGCGGCCGCGTGGAGTGG
>VSBZ01000181.1:0-6687 GCA_047459215.1 Micromonosporaceae bacterium
GCACCCGGCCCCTGCGGCACCCAACCCCGCGGCACCCGGCCCTGCGGGACGCACCGTCGTCCCGCGGGCGCGCCGGGGGCCGAGCCCCGGCAGGGGCGCGTGACGACAGCACGGCCGACCGCCCTCGCGGCTCCGGCCGGCCGCCCCCGCCCCTGACCAGGTGCGGCGGCTCTCCCCGACCGTGGCGGCGTCCGGCCACCGGCCCGCGGGGCACCCACCGGCCCGTGGGGGGCGCCACAACCGCGCGGGCCGGCGTCACCGTGTTGGCGGGGCAGGGTAGAGAAGCAGGAATGGACGGCCTACCGGACCCGCCGGCGGCACCGGACCCGCGGGCGGTGTCGGACCCGCCGCGCGGGTCGGCACCGTCGCGGCGACGGGCCGGCCGGCCGCCGCTGCTCAGCCCCGCCCTGCTGTGCGTGTTCGCCGCCAGCCTCGCCGGCATGACCGGCTTCTACCTGCTGCTGTCGGTGGTGCCGCGGTACGCCTCCGACGGCGGCGCGGGGAAGGTCGGCGCCGGGGCGACCACCGCGGCGCTGCTGCTGTCCACCGTGGCCGCGGAGCTGGCGGCGCCGCGCGTGATCGCCCGGTGGGGGTACCGGTCGACGTTCGGCGCCGGGCTGTTCCTGCTCGGGGCTCCGGCCCTGCTGCTGCCACTGTCGAGCGGGCTGCCGCTGATCCTGGGCGTCAGCCTGGTGCGCGGGCTGGGCTTCGGGCTGGTCGTGGTGCTCGGCAGCGCACTGGTGGCCGAACTCGTACCGCCCGACCGGCGCGGCGAGGGACTGGGTGTGTTCGGCGTGGTCATCGGCGTGCCGGGCGTGCTCGCCCTGCCCTCGGGGGTGTTCCTGGTCGACCAGGTCGGCTACCCGGCCGTGCTGGCCGCCGGCGGCATCGCCGCCCTGGTCGGGTTGCCGGCGGTGGCGGGAGTGCCCGCCCGCCCGGGCGGCGCCGGGGGTGACGCTCCCGGGGGCGGATCCGGCGGACAGCGGCCGGTCGGCATCGGGTCGGTGGTACGGGCGCCGGAGCTCATGTGGCCCGCGGTCGTGTTCGCGGCCACCGCCACCGCCGGCGGGATCGTCGTCACGTTCGTGCCGCTGGCGGTGCCGACGGCCTCCGGGCTCGCCCCGGCGGCGCTGCTCGTGCAGGCGACGGCCGCGGTGGTCGGCCGCTGGTGGGCCGGGTGGTACGGCGACCGGGTCGGACCCGACCGACTGATCCTGCCCGGCCTGGTGGTGTCAGTCGTCGGGATCCTCTCCCTCGTGATGGTGCCGGCGGCGGTGCCGGTGCTGGCCGCCGCCGTGCTGTTCGGGACGAGCTTCGGCGCGATGCAGACGGCCAGCCTGGCGCTGATGTTCAACCGGGCCGGTGCCGACCGGTACGGGGCCGTGAGCGCGCTGTGGAACATCGCCTTCGACGCCGCGATGGGCCTGGGCGCGATCGGGTTCGGGGTGGTGGCGAGCGCGGCCGGCTACCCGGCCGCCTTCGCCACCACCGCGGCGCTCATGCTGCTCGCGGTCCTACCGGCGTGGCGGGACCGCGCCCGCGGCGTGGTATAGCGTCGACCGGCCTCGATGTTACCGGGAACCTGGACGCGGCGGAGAGCCCTGTCCCTGCCGCCGAGCTGCGGATCGACGACAGCGCGCTGAGCCGTGGAACACCACCGGAGTGCATTCGCAGGGTTCCTCGCTTGCACTCTCGCGCACACGTGGACGAACATATTGATGGCCATGTGTGCATGAAGATGCCCGAAACGGGCGTTCGGGTCGGACGGTCAACACGATCACCGTGTGGGGTTGCGGTGATCGTGTCACTGAGTACCGCCATGGCTGCTTGTAAGCGCCGATGCTATAGTTAAATGTCTATAGGTGGATGCCCTGTCACTAGAGCGCCAGGTTCGGGATGGCCTCCCGCCACTCCCGATAGGACCGCCGTAGCCGCCGCTGGTAGGCGGCTACGGCGGCCAGCACGCCTGCCGCCGCGAGCAGCCCACCCGCGACCAGCGCCCACCGCAGCAGACCGCTAGGTTCGGTCTCCGGCAACGTCCGCACGGTGACCTGCTCGATCTCCACCGCACCGACCGGCACACCCAGCTCTTCGAGGCGGGTGCGCACCGCCGCCGCGTCGCTGTCCACATCCGCGACACCAACCCGGAGCCGGTTTCGCTGGTGGTCAACGCTGGTCATGGTGACCTCCGGTAGGGCCATCAGCTTGGTGCCCCACTCCGACAGCTCTGCGTGGCTGAAGTCAGCCTTGTGGACGGCCGTCCGGTCGGCACTGTACCGGTCCGAGTCGGCCTGCCGGAGCAGGTCGGCGACGGTGTCGGCGAGTGTGGCGTCGGGCTCGGTAAGCCAGACGTGCAGCACCCGCTCGCCGTGGGTCTCCTCCACCCAGGCACCGCCGAACTCTGGCAGGTCGACTACCGGCCCGAGCCGGTCGTTCCACGGGTCATGCTGCTCGGCGGATGCGAGCGACGCGCCAGCCGCAACGGTCACCACGCCGGCGAGTGCCACCACCATCGTACGGATCATGACCTGGCCCCCCGTATGACCACGACGTGGAGCTTGCCGGAAATACTACATCCGAGAGTGGCTCTTTGTCCGCAAGCGATCGTGCCTCCCGGACGTGCGACCCCCGGTTGGTGGCCTCGCGGTGCTGGCACGGTTGACCATCGTCGGGGGAGACGCACATAGAACCGCACACAGAACGTCGTATGAGAGAGGAGGTAGCCGGTCGACGCGACATGCGACGACGGCGATGAGCATCGACCGGCGACCCCCTCCGCCGACGAGTTCGCTGCGGAACATGCAGTGCCGCCTGACCGCCAAGGGTGGGGCGTGAAGATCGACGCCGGCGATGGGTTTGCGGCAGAGTCCCTGGACGAGAAGGCGCGGGCAGTACGGTCCGGACTGGCCAGGTGCCCCGAACTGCTCTGGTCCGACGCGCCGCACCGTTCACCCCTGAGGACGCGGGACGCCGCTACCGGGCGCTGGTGGACGGGGCCGGGCGGCGAGGCGGCGCGGTCGCGACACCCCCGGGGAGGTCCGAAGGCCCTCCCGTGCCGTCGTCATATCCGGCGTCACACCGATATCCGGCGTCACACCGGATATCCGGCGTCACACCGGTGCCGACCGCGCGGGACGTGCGACGTCGCCGGCCGGCGCCGACGGTGGCGGGCGGCCGACGCGACCCTCGACCGGCGCTGCGGGACCGCGCCCGCGGCGGGGCGTAGGCCGCCGCGGGCGCGGGCCTCCGGATCGGGGTGAGGGAGGGGTCACCCCACCCGGGCCCCGTACATCTCGCCCAGCGGGTCGGCGATGAGCTCCAGGCGGGCGCCGTCGGGGTCGCGGAAGTACAGCGAGGTGCCGCTCTCGTGCAGGTACTCGATCCCCTCCTCGTCCAGCCGCCGGCGGGCGCGCTCCCACGCGTCCGGCTCCATCGAGATCGCCACGTGGTGCAGGCCGCCGAGCACCTCCGCGTACGGGCCGAGGTCCAGCCCGGGGAAGTCGAAGAACGCCAGCAGGTTGCCGTTGCCGATGTCGAAGAAGAAGTGGGTGGACCCGCGGTAGTCGCGGTTCTCGAGGATCTCGGTCAGCGGGAACCCGAGGATCCCCTGGTAGAACTGGATGGTGCGCTCCACGTTGGAGGACAGCAGCGCCACGTGGTGCAGGCCGCGGGCGCTGGTGGCCGGCCGCGAGCGGTTCAGGTACGTCTCCCGCAGCCGCTGTCGCTCGGCCTCGATGCGCTCCAGGTCGATCCCGGTCATCGCCGTCCCTCAGATGCGGAAGAACAGGTTGCAGAACCGCTCCAGGGTCGCCCGGTCGCCGCGGTAGGTGCCGGCGTTGGTGCGGCCGTACGCGGTGAGCACGAAGCTCGCCGGGTCGAACTCGATCACGTTGGCGAGGTCGTCGATGTCCCCAGGGGTGAAGGTGATGCCCTCGGGGGTGACCTCGGCCCGGGTGCCGCCGGCGTGGGCACCGGAGGTGATGCGGATGCCGACGGTGAACGGCTCCACGCCCGTGGTGTCGCACGTGTACTGCCACAGGATGAAGCACAACGGCACCAGCAGGTCCGCGGCCTCGCCGTCCAGGCCGTGACCGAGGCCGGAACCCTCCCGGATGTCCCAGGAGTGCACGGTGTAGTCGACCACCTGGAAGATCGGGTAGAAGGCGGCCGGCAGCGGTCCCATGTACTTGTGCGGCACCATCAGGGTCGTCCACTCCTGATCGGAGACCCCCTCGATGATCGACAGCATCCGGTCCCGGTCGGCCCGCAGCCGCTCCAGCAGCTCGGCCTGGGGAACGCCGCGCAGCGCCCGCGCACCCTCGTCGACGTAGGTCGCCATCTTCGCCAGCCCGAGCGGCTCGGGCGCGGTGCCGACGCCGCGCGCGGCGTCGAAGGAGGTGAAGTACGCCTCGGTGGTGTCGACCAGGTGACCGACGACGTCGCGTACCTGCCAGTGCCCGGCGCGGGTCGGCGCCTCCCAGGCCTGGGGCGCGGCGGCGAGCGCGAGCATCTGCTCCGACTCCCGCCGCCACACGCGGTCGATCGCCTCCCGGCTGGCCGGGTCCATGAAGTTCCAGCTCATGACGGGCTCCTTCCCGGAGTCGACGGGACGCCCGGTCCCGCGCGACGCGGTACCGGGCGACGCGGGTGCCGCTGGACCCGTCACCGGAGCGCCAACCCGCACGGCCTCCCGCGTCACCGCCAGCTTCGTCCCCGCGGCCCGCACGGTCCATCCCGCACGTGGGGGAGGCCGGCTCGCGTACCCGCCCGTTCCGGCTCGCGAACGGTTGGGTACGCGGCGGGACGGGCGTAGGTTGGGGACATGGCAGCCGCGCCGTCGCCGCCGTTGACCGCACAGCGGTTCCGGTCCGCTGTGGAGCGGCTGTGCGGCGGGGGCCGCGACGCCCGCGCGCTGGTCCGGTCGCTCGCCGACCACCTGCGGGACGCGGTGCCCTGCGACGGCATGCTGCTGCTGCGGACCGACCCGACGACGGTGCTCCCGGTCGACGGCGTGGTGACGGCCATGCCGCCGGCGATGTGCCGGCCGTTCTGGGACAACGAGCTGCTGGAGGACGACTACAACAAGTTCGTCGCGCTGGCGCGGGGCCCGGTGGCGGCGACCCTGTACGAGGCCACCGGCGGTGACCTGTCGCGCAGCCGGCGGTACGTCACCCTCTACCGGCGGCTGGGGGTCACCGACGAGCTGCGGGTCAGCTTCGCCGCCCGGGACGGCTCCTGCTGGGGACTAGCGCAGCTGCTGCGCACCGGCGGCGTGTTCACGACCGCGGAGCGCGACCTGGTGGCCGGCGCGGCACCGACGGTGGCGTCGGCGCTGCGCGCCCGGTTCGTCGCGCCGCCGGCGGCTCCGGCGGCCGGCGGTCCGGCGCTGGTGGTGCTCGACGCGTCCGGCGAGGTGGAGCTGGTCTCACCGGATGCCCGGCGGTGGCTGGCGGAGCTGGCCGGACAGAGCGACACCGGGATGACGCCGGTGCCGGAGCCGGTGTACACGGTGGCGGCCCGCGCCCGGGCGGTGCGCGCCGGCCGGGACGTCGGTCCCGCCTGCGCGCAGGTCCGCACCGTCGACCGCGGGTGGCTGCACCTGCACGCCACCTGTCTGGACGGACCGGGGGCGGCCGGCGGGTCGGTCGCCGTGGTCATCACCCCGGCGCAGGCGTCGGACCTGGTGCCCCTGCTGGCGCTGGCCTACCGGCTGACCCACCGTGAGCAGCAGGTGCTCGGGTACCTCGCCCGCGGGATGACCACCGCGGAGATCACCCAGCACCTGGGGATCTCGACCCACACGGTGCGGGACCACGTCAAGGCGCTGCTGTCGAAGGTCGGGGTGCGCAGCCGGGCGGAGCTGGTGGCGCGCATCTTCGCCGAGCACTACGTCGAGCGGCTGGAGGCGGACGTCGACCGTACCGGCTGAGCCACTACCGTCCGTACGGCCACATTGGCGGACCGCGATCGGTCTCACCGGACGGTGAGGGGCAGATGACGGTGAGAAACCGCAGGTGGAGGGGACGGTACGTCCCGACATGCGAAGGGCTGACCGGCCTTGACAATCTCCAACCTGGCGAGTGAGGTATGTGTGGTTTCCCCAAACGCCCCCCACGAGAAAGGCGTAGCGTTTCATGATCAACTATGTCTTGGCGGTCGTTATCGGTGCCGTCATCGGTGTGATCGGCGGGTTCATCCTGCGCGGCAAGAACGCCAGCGCGATGTGGATGGCCCCGGTGGCCGGCGTGGTCGGCGGGGTCGTCGCGTCGGTCCTCGCGTCCCTGTTCGGCGACCCGGGGTACGGCTGGCAGGAGCCGATCGCACAGGTCGTGTTCGCTGCCGCCGGTGTCGGTGTGGTGGCCTTGCTCGGCTCGCGCCAGAAGGCCGAAGCCGCTGCGAAGTAACACGTCGACGCGCGGGGCGGGCCCGGTCTGCAGGGTCGGGGCGACGGTCAGGCACATCTCGTCGAGCAGGCCGGCGCCCACGAGCCCGGCGATGGTCGTCGGCCCGCCCTCGCACAGGACGACCCGGGCGCCGAGGCGGTCGCGCAGCACCGCCAGCGCCCGGGGCCACTCGACCCGGGTCTTCCCGGCGGTGTGGACCTCGGCCACCTCGGCGAGCGCGCGCCGCCGCTCCGGGTCGGCGGCCTCGACGGGGAGGACGACCGGGAGGGCGGCGGGGGGGGCC
>VSBZ01000182.1:0-6673 GCA_047459215.1 Micromonosporaceae bacterium
GTGGGGCCGGCTCGGCGACGGACGGCTGCTGTGCGTCCACGGCACGGGCACCCAGCGGCTGGGCGTGCTCGACCCGGCCACCGGCACCATGGACGACCTCGACCTGCCCTACCAGACCCTGTTCCCGTACCTCCACGTCGCCGGGTCGCGGGCCGTGCTGGTGGCCGGCTCGCCCAGCCTGCCCACCGCCGTGGTGACGGTGGACGTTCCGACGCGGCGCCACGAGGTCGTGCGGACGGCCGTGGACCCGGCGGCGCTGCCCGGTCCCGAGTGGCTACCGGCGGCGGAGTCCACCAGCCTGTCCGGCCCGGAGGGCAGGGAGGTGCACGTGCACATCTACCCTCCGCGCAACCCGGAGTACACCGGGCCACCGGACGCCCGGCCACCGTACGTGGTGTTCGTCCACGGTGGCCCGACGAGCAACTCCCCGGCGGTCCTCGACCTCGCCAAGGCGTACCTGACCAGTCGGGGGATCGGCGTGCTGGACGTCAACTACGGCGGCTCCACCGGCTACGGGCGCGCGTACCGGGAGCGTCTGACCGGCCGCTGGGGCGAGGTGGACGTCGAGGACGCG
Organism: Micromonosporaceae bacterium; assembly: GCA_047459215.1. Classification (GTDB taxonomy): domain Bacteria; phylum Actinomycetota; class Actinomycetes; order Mycobacteriales; family Micromonosporaceae; genus Natronosporangium. The sequence goes on from VSBZ01000182.1 coordinate 575, forward strand.
GCGGCCGCCGCGCGGGCGCTGGCCGCCCGCGGCGACGCCGACGGCGCCCGGCTGGCCATCCGCGGCGGTAGCGCCGGCGGCTGGACCGCCCTGTGCGCGGTGACCCGCACCGACACGTTCGCCGCCGGCACGTCCCTGTTCGGGGTCACCGACGCGCGGCGCTTCACCGAGATCACCCACGACTTCGAGTCCCGCTACCTGGACAAGCTGCTCGGCCAGGAGGTGCTCGCCAACGACACCCGCTCGCCGATCACGCGCGTCGACCAGACCCGTTGCCCGGTGCTGCTGCTGCAGGGCGCCGACGACCCGGTGGTGCCGCCGGAGCAGGCCGAGCAGTTCCGGGACGCGCTGGCGGCGCGCGGCATCCGCCACGCGCTGATCGTGTTCGAGGGCGAGCAGCACGGCTTCCGCAAGCCCGAGTCGATCATCGCCGCGGCCGAGGCGGAGCTGTCGTTCTACGGCCAGGTGATGGGCTTCAACCCGCCGGGCATTCCGGTGCTCGAGCTCACCGGCTGACCGGCACGGGCGGCTCCCGGGGTGGTCGCGGCGTCACGGTCAGCGGCGGCGCCGGGACGACTCCACCCTGCCGCCGTGATCCCGCTGGCTCGGTGGGGCCTACCGGGCTCGGCTCTGGTGGTCGGCAGCGTGGCGCCCGACCTGCCGGCGATGCTGCAGATCCCGGCGCTGGTCCATGGCACCCACACACCCTTGGGTGTCGTCAGCGTCGACCTCGCCCCCGCCGTAGCGGTTTTCGGTGTGTGGCAAGCACTGTACGGACCGACCGTGGTCGCGATCGCTCCTCGGGCCGTGCGCGCCCGTCTGCCGGGTCAGGTCCTCGCCGGGGTCGCGTACCACTTCGGACGGGTCGATCGCGCGGCTCGTGTCGTCGCGGCCGCACTGCTCGGGGTCGTGACGCACGTCCTCTGGGACGGCGTCACCCACGACTGGACGTGGGGGGGCGGACTACTTTCCCTGGCTCGTGTCACGCCACGGCCCGCTGATGGGGTGGCAGTGGGTGCAGCACCTCAGCGACGCCGCCGGCTCGGCGCTGATTGCGGCGTGGGTCGCGACGTGGTGGCGGACCGCACGCCTGCATCCGGATGCGCCGGTCATGCCGCTTCCGTGTCGGGTCCTGGCATGGCTGGCGATCCTGGGCCCTGCCACGGTCGGCTTCTGCTACTGGCTGTCCGCGACTCCTTCTACGTCGCGGTCACCCGGGCCCCGGGCTCGGCGTCATCGGCCTCACCGTCGTGGCCGTCTGGCGGGTGGGTGCCCGCCGCGCCACGCCACCACCGGCGGGGTGACCGCGGGAGCGCCACCGACGCTATGCGGCGGTCACGGGGCGGCCGGCGGTGACCAGCTGCTCCAGCAGCGGTGAGGGCGCCAGCCCGGGCTCCGGTTCCTCCCGGTGCAGCGCCCGCAGGCCCGCCAGCACCGTCGCCGGACCGAGGCGCTCCAGCTCCTCGAACGGCCCCGCGGGGTAGCCGCAGCCGAGCTTCATCGCCGTGTCGATGTCGCGGGCGCTGGCGTACCCGACCTCCCGCATCCGGACCGCGTCGTTGAGGTACGGCAGGCGCAGCGCGTCGACGAGGAACCCGGCCCGGTCCGGGCACACCACCGGCGTCAGGCCGAGGCGGCCGAGCGCCGCGCGGGCGGTGGCCACGGCCGCCGGCGAGGTCAGCACCGTGCGGACCACCTCCACCAGCGGGGACTCGGGGTCCACGAGGTGCACCCCCACGACGTCACCGGGCCGCCCGGTCTCCCGCGCCAGCGCGGTCACGACCGCCGTGCCGCCCGCCGCACCCGCGCCCGCACCGCCGTCCCCCGCGCCGCGGTCCGCCGCACCGGCGGCCGGCACGGCCACCGCCAGCACCGCCTCCGGGCCGCAGGCGCGCCCGACCTCCGCCAGCAGCTCGGCGGTGGGATCCGCGACCACGACCAGCCCGGCGTCAGAGAGCTCCTCCCAGCCCGGGTGCCCGGGACCGGCCACCGCCACCGTCCGGCACCCCTCCGGCGCGGCCAGGCCGGACAGCCGGTCGGCGACCGGCCCGGCCCCGACCACGCCGACCAGCGCCACCGGCCGGGCCGCCTGCTCATCGGACGCCCCCGCGGCGCCGTCGGGGACCACCACCCCCGACCCGGGACGCTCGTAGGTGTAGAAGCCGCGGCCGGACTTGCGCCCCAGCAGGCCGGCGGTGACGAGCTGGCGCAGCAACGGGGCGGCCGCGTGGCGACGGTCCCGCCCGCCCCGCTCGTACATGGTGTCCAGGATCTGGCAGGCGGTGTCGAGCCCGATGAGGTCCAGCAGCGTCAGCGGGCCCATCGGCAGGCGGGCGCCCACGGTCATCGCCGTGTCGATGTCCTCCCGCGTGGCGTACCCCTGCTCCAGCATCGCCACGGCCCGGTTGAGGTAGCCGAACAGCAGCCAGTTGGCCACGAACCCGGCCCGGTCGGTGACGTGGACGTCCACCTTGCCCAGCCGCGCGCACAGCGCCGCCAGGTCCTCGACCACGTCGTCGGCGGTCACCACCGTCCGGACCACCTCCACCAGCCGCATCACCGGCGCCGGGTTGAAGAAGTGCAGTCCGGCGACCCGGTCCGGCCGCCCGCTGGCGACCGCGATCTCGGTGACCGACAGGGACGACGTGTTCGTGGCCAGCACGGTCTCCGGCGGGCAGATCCGGCCGAGCTCGGCGAAGACCTGACGCTTGAGGTCCATGCGCTCGGGTACCGCCTCGATGACCAGCTCGGCGGCGGAGAGGTCGCCGAGCCCGACGGTGAACCGGACCCGTGACAGCAGCGCCTCCCGGTCCTGCGGGCTGAGCCGTCCCCGGTCCACCGCCCGGTCGACCGACCGGGTCAGGGTGGCCCGACCCCGCTCCAGTGCCCCGGAGTCCACCTCGGACGCGATCACGTTCAGGCCGCTGCGGGCCAGGACCTCGGCGATGCCGGCTCCCATGGTGCCCAGCCCGACCACGCCCACGGTTGTGAACTCACGCGGCACTACCGATCCTCCCCGCTCGGTCGCGGTCCGGGCGGTACGCGTACCGCGGCCTCGACCGCGTCGGCCCCCGCCTCGGACAGCGTGATGGTGTAGTGGTTGACATCCTCTACAGTGGACTCGGCCACCCCGGGCAGCCACCGGGAGGGCCAGCCGGCCCGGTAGAACGGGCGGTCCGGCTCGTCCTGGACGCCGCGCGGCGCCCGCAGGAAGGCGGCCGGACGCCCCAGCGGCTCCGGCCGCATGCCCGGCAGCACGTACATGTCCCGGGTGTCCCGCAGCGCCGCCTCCGGGCGGGTGCTGGGACGCAGCTCCGGCTCCTGCCCCACCAGGTCGTAGTCGGCGTACGCCGCCATCGCGGGATGCCACTGCCGGAACGCGGGATGGGCGCGCCAGAAGTCGCGGTACGCCTCGCGGCTGGGGAACGTCATCGACAGGCGCGCGAACGCCGGACCGACCGTCTCGGCCAGCGCCGACTCCAGCTGCGCCGGGTCGTCGCCGCTCACCCCCTCGGGCAGCGGCAGGGGCGCGCCGCCGTCGACGAGGACCGCGTGCGTGACCAGGTCCGGCCGCTCCCGCACGGTCTGCACGACCACGAACCCGCCCATGGAGTGGCCGACCAGCACCGCCGGCCCACCGTAGGCCTCGATCACCGCGGCCAGGTCCGCCGCGTGGGCCGCCATGCCGTACGGCGGTGGCAGGTCCCGGCTGCCGCCGCGGCCCCGCAGGTCGACCGCGACGAACCGGTGGTCGCGCCCGAGCCGCGGGCCGACCAGGGCCCAGGTCTGGTGGGTGCCGGTCACCCCGTGGGCGGCCACGACCAGCGGGCCGGCGTCGCCCCACACGCCCACCGTCAGCGGTCCGCCCCGGACCTCGACGGTCCGCCGGTGGTACGGGACGGGGGTGTCGGGCACGGCGACATGCTACCGGGGCGCGCCGTCCGGTGACCCGTCGCGGGTCAGGCCGGTACCGCCGGGCGGACCGCCCGCACGACCGTGTCCAGGGCGTCGCGGGGCTCGCCCGGTACCGGCCGACGGGCGCGTTCGGCGCGGACCACCCGCAGCCCCGGCAGGGCGGCGACCACGCCCTCGACGGTGTAGAGCAGCTCGGGGTCCTGCGGCCCGCCCACACCCTCGGTGAGGTTGGACCGGTCGTGCCCGACCACGAGCATCGTGCCTCCGGGCGCGACCGCCGCGGCGGCCGTGCGCAGCACCGACGCCAGCTCGTCCGGCGCAAGGTGCAGGTACGCCACGAGGACCGCGTCGAATCCGCCCGCCGGCGGCCGGTAGGTGCGCACGTCCGCGACCACCCACTCCACCTCGACCCCCCGCTGGGCCGCGATCCGGCGGCCCTTCTCCACCGCCACCCGGGAGAAGTCGACGGCGGTGACCCGCCAGCCGCGGGAGGCCAGCCAGATCGCGTTGCGTCCCTCGCCGGCCGCGACGTCGAGTGCCCGCCCCGGCGGCAGGTCGGACAGCTCCTCGACCACGAACCGGTTGGGCTCGGCGGACCAGACCAGCTCCTGCGCGGCGTACCGGGCGTCCCACGCGGCGCTGTCCACGCCACCACCCTAGGCACCCGGCGCGCCCCGGCCACGGGGAGACCCGCCCCGTCAGGGGTTACCAGCCAGTAAGTAGGCGGAATAGACTCTCGTCATGGTCGACACCCCCACCACCGCCGCCGGGCCCACGACCGACCCGTCCCGTACCCGCCCGCTCGGCGCGTCGGTCGTCGAGTCCGGCACGCTCGTCTCCACCAGTCCGGTCACCGGCGACGAGGTGGGACGGTTCCCGGTCGCGGACGCCGCCGCGGTCGCGGCCGCGGTCGACCGCGCCCGCGAGGCGGGCCGGTGGTGGGCCGGCCTCGGCTTCGCCGAGCGCCGCCGCCGGCTGCTGCGCTGGCGGACCCGGATCGCCCACCGGCTCACCGAGGTGGCCGAGCTGCTCCACGCCGAGGTGGGCAAGCCGGTCGCCGAGGGGGTGGTGGAGACCGCCGGCGCGCTCGCCTCGCTGGACTGGGCCGCCCGCCACGCCCGCCGGGTGCTGCGCCCGCGCCGGGTACGCCGCAGCCTGGTCGTGCCGGAGGACAAGGCGATCCTGGAGTACCGGCCGTACGGCGTGGTCGGCGTGATCGGGCCGTGGAACTACCCCATGATCACGCCGATGGGGACGATCGCGTACGCCCTGGCCGCCGGCAACGCGGTCGTCTACAAGCCCAGCGAGTACTGCCCGGCGGCGGGCCAGTGGCTGGTCGACAGCTTCGCCGAGGTGGTCGGCGAGCAGCCGGTGCTGCAGGTGGTCCACGGCGGCGGGGAGGTCGGCGAGGCGCTCTGCCGCTCCGGTGTGGACAAGGTCTCGTTCACCGGCTCCACCGCCACCGCCCGGAGGGTGATGGCCGCCTGCGCCGACACGCTCACCCCGGTGTGCATCGAGGCGGGCGGCAAGGACGCCATGATCGTCGATGCCGACGCCGACTTGGACCGGGCCGCCGACGCCTGCGCGTGGGGAGCGCTGACCAACGCGGGCCAGACCTGCGTCGGCATCGAGCGGGTGTACGTGGTCGACTCCGTCTACGAGGCGTTCCTGGCCAAGCTCGTCGCCACGGCCGGCCGGGTGCAGCCCGGCGGCGGGCCGGACGCCGACATCGGACCGTTGACCACGCCCGCGCAGCTGGAGACCGTCCGCCGCCACATCGACGACGCGCTGGCCCGGGGGGCCCGGGCGGTGCTCGGGGGTGCCGGCGCGGTGCGGCCCCCGTACGTGCACCCGACCATCCTGGTCGACGTGCCCGACGACGCCCTGGCCATGCGGGAGGAGACGTTCGGGCCGGTCATCGTGGTGGTGCGGGTCGCCGACGCCGAGGAGGCGGTGGCGCGAGCCAACGCCTCCCGGTACGGGCTGGGCGGTGCGGTCTTCGGTCGCAGGCGCGCCCTGTCGCTGGCCAGGCGGTTGCGCGCCGGCATGGCGGCGGTCAACGACACGATCGGGTTCGCCGGGGTGCCCTCGCTGCCGTGGGGCGGGGTCGGGGCGTCCGGCATCGGGCGCATCCGCGGCGCCGACGGGCTGCGGGAGTTCGCCCAGGCCAAGTCCATCGTGGTC
>VSBZ01000019.1:0-34929 GCA_047459215.1 Micromonosporaceae bacterium
GCTTCGCGGTCCGCACCGCGTCGCGGGCCGTGTAGCAGCCGGCGGTGTTGGGCAGGGCGAAGAGGCCCAGGCGCTCCAGCACCCCGGTCACCGATCCCTGGGCGAGCGGATCGACGCGGCGCAGCGCGACCGTGACGATCTCGGTGCCCGACGCCTCAATCGCCCGCTCCATCTGCTCGAGCGAGCGGAACCCGCCGGTGCCGAGGATCAGCCGCGAGGTGAAGGTCACCCCACCCAACTCGAAGCGGTCGTCCATGTCACCCTCCCTGGGTCGCGGTGAGGATCTCGACCCGGTCGCCGGCGGCGAGCCGGGTGGCCGCCCACGAGGCCCGCGGCACCACGTCGCCGTTGACCGCGACCGCCACGCCCCGCCCGCTTCCGTCTCCGACCAGGTCGACGACTACGTCCACCAGCGCGGTGCCGTCCGGCAGGTCACGCGGCTGTCCGTTGACGACGATCACGACTCCCCCTCCTCCTTCGGCGCGGCGGAGAACCGGGACGGCGCGAACGGCGCCACCACCGCCGGCGTCTGTCCGGTGGCGACCAGCTCGGCCACCGCGTCCGCGGTGACGGGCGCCAGCAGGATCCCGTGCCGGTAGTGCCCGCCCGCGACCACCACGCCGTCACGCCACCGTCCGACGATCGGGCCGTTGTCCGGGGTACCGGGCCGGTGTCCGACGCACACCTCGGCCAGCTCGTACTCGCTCAGCTCCGGCACCAGGTCGGTGGCGGCGCGCAACAGCTCCAGCACGGCGCCGGCGGTGGCCAGGTCGTCGGTGCGCTCCTCCTCGGTGGCACCCACCACCACCTCACCGTCCCGCCGGGGCACCAGGTAGACGCGGCGGCCGTCGGCGTAGCCGCGGATCACGTGCCGGAACCCGGGCGCGCCGTCGGGGGCACGCAGGCGCAGGAGCTGGCCCTTGACCGGTCGCACCGGCAGGCCGGTGAGCCGCGCGGTGCCGGTGCCGGCGGCGACCACCACCGTGCCGGCGTCCACATCGGAGAGGGAGGCCACCGGGCTCGGGTCGACCCGGGCCCCGGCCGCCTCGGCCGCGGTCCGCAGCACGGCCACCAGCCGCCGCGGGTCGGCCTGGTGGTCCTCCACCCGCGCGCCCCGGCGAATCCTGGGATGCAGCACCGGCTCGGCCTCCCGCATCTCGCCGGACGACAGCTCGGTCACGGGCAGGCCCAGCGACGCCTGGTACCGCCACAGGCGGGACGCGGCGGCCAGGTCGTCGGCGGTCAGTGCCACCACCAGCGTGCCGTCGGTGCGGTAGCCGATGTCACCGTGCTCGGCCAGCTCGGCGGCGAACCCGGGCCACAGCCCGGCCGAGGCCACCATGAGCGCGGTGAGGTCGGGCTCGCCGAAGTACGCCTCGCTGACCGGTGCGAGCATCCCGGCCGCGACCGACGAGGCGCCGCTGCCCGGCCGCGGGTCGTAAACGGTCACGCTCATGCCCCGCTGGGCGCAGCGCCATGCCACCGACAGTCCGATGACACCGCCGCCGACCACGGCGACGTCGGGCCGACCCGTGCCGACGGAGGTCACGGCGTGCCCCCGAGTGCCGCCAGGAGCCTGCGGGTCGCCTCCGCCGGGTCGGCCGCCTCGCTGACCGCGCCGACGACCGCCACGCCGTACGCCCCGGCCGCCAGCAGCGACGGCACCCGCTCGGCGGTGACCCCTCCGATCGCGACGACCGGCGTGCCGGGCACGGCCGCCGCCACGGCGCCGACCCCCTCGACGCCGATCGGGTCCGGCAGCCCGGGCTTGGTGGCGGTGGCGAACGCCGGCCCGACCCCGAGGTAGCTGGCTCCGGCAGCCACCTTCTCCACCGCCGCGGCCGGGTCCCGGCAGGTGGCGCCCAGTACCGCCGCCGGTCCGAGGACCCGGCGGGCCGCCTCCACCGGCAGGTCGTCGTCGCCGACGTGCGCGCCCGCGGCACCGACCGCCAGGGCGATGTGGATCCGGTCGTTGACGAGGCAGGTGGCGCCGTGCCGGTCGCACAGCTCCCGCACGCGGACGGCGAACTGGTAGGCCTCCCGGTCGGTGGTGCCGTCCTCGACGCGTACCTGCACCAACGGCGCGCCGGCGGCCAGCGCGGCGGCGACCGTCTGCAACGCGTCCCGGCCCGGCCGGGTGTCGGTGATGAGGTGCAAACGCGCCAGCGGTGCCACCGCCGCCTCCTTCTCCCTGCGCCGGCATTACCCGGATCAGGTTCTACGGTCGGGGGCTACGCCGCCCCCCTCTCAGCCCGGGGCACCGGGCTCCCGTGGGTCTGTCCGTCACTCACCATACGCCAGCGGCAGGCCGTCGCCAAGACGCGACGGAGTGCACACACTGCGTGATGACACGTGGTCCTCGGGGAGCGACGACGCGCCCGCCGCGGCCGGGAGCCTCGACAACCGGGTCAACGACCGGCGTACCGCTGGATGACGGCGTCGCTGAACGGCGGCCAGACCTCCAGCGCCCACGGCCCGAACTGTCGGCCGGTGAGCGCCACGCACGCCAGCTCGTGCTCGGGGTCGACCCACAGGAACGTCCCCGACGCACCGAAGTGGCCGAACGTGCGGGCCGAGTTCCGGCTGCCGGTCCAGTGCGGCGACTTGCCGTCGCGCAGCTCGAAGGTGAGGCCCCACGGGTTGGGGTCGAACCGCCCCACGCCCGGCACGATGCCCGCCAGGTCGGGGAAGTGGACGGTGGTGGCCGCCGCGAGAGTCTCCGGCGCGACCAGCGTCGGGCGCAGGAGCTCGCGACCGAACCGCAGGAGATCGTCCACTGTCGAGTGGATGTCGTGCGCGGGGGACCCCCGCAGGACCGTGTCCCGCATGCCCAGCGGACCGGTCACCGCCTCGCGCAGGTAGTCGCCGAACGCGGTCCCGGTACGGGCGGCCAGGTGGTCGGCGAACCTCTCGATGCCGACGTTGGAGTAGATGCGCCGGTGCCCCGGCGCCGCCAGCACGACGTCCTTGTCGAAAGCCAGCCCGGAGGCGTGGGCGAGCAGGTGCCGGACCGTCGAGCCCTCGGGTCCGGCCGGCTCGTCCAGCTCGATGGCGCCCTCCTCGACCGCGACCAGTGCCGCCAGCCCGACCAGCAGCTTGCTGACCGACGCGATCCGGACCTGCCATGCCGGGTCGCCCCCGACCGCCAGCGTGCCGGCCGGCCCGGTGACCCCGGCGGCGACCCGGTCCACCGGCCAGCCGGCCAGCAACGGCGCGAGATCGTCCACGGTGCGACCCTACGCGGGAGCGCGCCGCCCGGCCGGACGCTCCGGTGGCCGGAGCGATCCTGCTCACAGTCGGGCCATCTCAGCCGGCGGGCGGCGCGTCGCCGGCTTCCGGCCGGGTCACGCGCAGGACCCGGTAGCCCTTCTGGCTGGCGTGGCGCTCGACCGTCCACCCGGTATCGGCGAGCCACCGGTGCAGCGAGTCACCGCCGAGGTTGCGCGCGATCACGATCCACGCCACACCGTCCGGCGTCAGGCGCGGCAGCCAGGTGTCGAGCATCCGGTGCAGCTCCGCCTTGCCCACGCGCACCGGCGGGTTGCTCCAGATCTGGGAGAAGCGGACGTCGGCGGGGACCTCCTCCGGGGCGTGCACCCGCACCCGGCCGGCGACCCCCAGCGCCTCGGCGTTCTCGGCGACGAGCTCACGGGCACGCGCGTTGACGTCCACCGCCCACACGGTGGCGGCGGGTGCCACGGTCGCCAGGACGCACGCGATCGGGCCGTACCCGCACCCGAGGTCCAGCAGGGGCCCGGTCTCCCCGGCGGAGGGCAGCGGCGCCTTGCGCAGCAGCACCGCCGTACCCGGGTCGAGGCGGTCGGCGGAGAAGACGCTGGCCGCCGTCACCAGCTGGAACTCGTGGCCCGCGGCGCGGAACCTGATGGTGCGCCGCTTCTCCGCGCCCGACGGGGCAGGGGAGAAGTAGTGATCCACCCTGGCAAGTATGTCGGGGCGTCGCCGCCGGCGGCGACCGGTACGGCCCGCATCCACCCGCCGGTGGTGCCGGCGCGCAACGCGGGGCCGACGGCGGCATCCGTTACGCTTGCCGGCATGAGCGACGGGACGGGCGGGGGGGCGGACAGCTGGCCGTCCGCTCACCGGCCGGGACCGGTGCCCGGTGCGTCCCGGACCCGCCGCCACCGGGCCCGCCGGGACCTCGACGACGAGCCCGGTGACTGGAACCGCCCGGACGGGGTGGGACCAGGAGCGGCCGGGTGGAACTCCCCGGACGACGCGGGCGACGAGCCGTCCGGCTGGAACTCCCCCGACGGACCCGCCGGGTCCGCCTCCTCCGGCTGGCGGATTCCCGGTGGAGTGTCCGAGCCGTCCGGCTGGAACTCGCCCGACGGACCCGCCGGCGTGCCCGGCCGACCGGTCAGCCCACTGGACCGAGCCGCCGGCCCGCCCGACAGTCCGGTCGCCTCGGCGCGGCGGCGACGCCGCGCCGTTCCCGACGTCCCGGACCCCGACCCGGCCGGCTGGAACACGCCCGACGACCCCGAGCCCCCGGCCCGGTGGCGCCGCGGCAGACGTGTGCCCGCGACGGACCGGCCGCCCGCGCGGGAGGCTCGGCCGGACGCCGACGTTCGCGCCGCGTCGCCGGGACCGCGGCACGCGGCCCCGGAGCCGGACGGCGGGGACGACCGGACCGGACGGCACGCGGCGGCGTCCCACCACCCGCCGCGCCCGGGTCCCTACCCGCCCCGGCTCGGACCTCCGCCGTCGCCGACGGTGGAGCCCGGCCGGCGACGGCCGCAGCGGCCCGAGCCGGGCAGGTACGACGGCCCGTCGCCCGCGCCGCCGGTTGCCTCTCCCACCGCGCTGATCCCACGGGTGACCCCGCCGCGACCCGGGGCCGCGCCGCCGGTGCCTCCGTCCCCGCCCCCGCCGCCTCCGGCTGCCGGACCGGGCCCCGCGACCCCGCCGCGCGCCGACACACCGCCGGCGCCACCACGCCCGGCACCGCCCGGCCCGGCCTCGCCGCCCCGGGCGTCCCGGCCGGTCTCGCCGCCCCACGCGCCACCGCCCCGGGCATCACCGGCGCCTCCGTCCCCGGCGCGCCCGGGACCGTCGCCACGGCCACCCGGCGTCCCCGAGGGTGAGCGCCACACCGACCCCGGGCGGCTCCGGGCAGCGCCACCTACCACCACGACCACCACGACCACCACCGTCCGGGTCACCGCCAGCGAACCGGCGCGGTGGGTCCGGCGCTGGCACATGGTCATCGCCGGTGTCGTCGCCGTGGCGGTGCTGGTGGTCTGCGGCCTGTTCTCGTGGGGGGTGTTTCAGGACGAGCTCGCCGGGAAGGCCGACGGCGCCCGGAACGAGCCGTCCGGCGCACCCATGCGGGACATCAGCTCCCGGGAGGGGGACCCCGAGCCGCTCACCGTGGACGAGGTGTTTCCCAGCGAACAGATCGTCATCAACGCCGACGAGAACCCGTACGAGGTCCTCGGCACCGAGGCCACGGAGGACTGCTCGGTCGCGGTGGCCGACGCACTGTCCGACCTGCTGGCCGAGTTGGACTGCACCCAGGTGGTACGGGCGACGCTGCGGTCGCCCAACGGCGAGTACCTCGTCACCACCGGGATCTTCAACCTGGCGACCCGGGACCAGGCCGTGCGGGCGTACGAGGAGATCCCGCCGATCGTCGACGAGCAGACCGGCCGGTTCGTCGGGTTGCTCGCCGGCGAGGGCACCGAGCCGATCATGATCTCCGAGACCCGCCTGGGCTGGGACTACCGTGGCCACTACCTCATGTACGCGGTGGTCGCCAAGGCGGACGGAACCGACTTCGGTGCCGACGACGACCGGTACGCCCAGCTCATCATCTGGGACATGGTCGAGGTGCACCTGCGTACCGGGGTGCTGGAGGCCCGGGCCAACTTGCCGGCTCCGAGCGGGTCGCCGCAGCCCTCACCGTCGTCGTCGGACGGCGGCTGAACCACGACAAGCTCCCGTGGGCCCGCCGGTCGCGACCCGTCCTCGCCGGTGCCGGAGCCGCCGCAGCGGCTCCCGGCCCACCTTCCCGGCAGCTCACCCGGGCCGTTATCAAGCGGCTCAGCCGGACCCACCGCCCAGCGGCTCGTTCCGGCGGCGTCGGGCGAGGCGGGCCTGTTCCGCCCACTGCTCGGGTGTGTCGGGGTAGTCCACGCCCACGAGGGTCAGCCCGTGCGGCGGCGCGACCTGCACCTCACTCGCCCGGGCCCCGCGCGACAGCAGCTCCCGCGGCCAGTGGGGAGGGCGCCGGCCGTCGCCCACCGCGAGCAGCGCACCGACCAGGCTGCGCACCATGGAGTGGCAGAACGCGTCCGCGACCACCGTGGCGACCAGGACGCCGTCGGCGTCGCGGTGCCAGTCCAGCTGGGTGAGGGTACGGATGGTCGTGGCGCCCTCGCGGCGGCGGCAGAACGCGGCGAAGTCGTGCTCCCCGATGAGCCCCGCCGCGGCCTCTCGTAGCCGGGACACGTCCAGCGGCCGCGGCCAGGCGAGCGTGTACCGCCGCTGCAGCGGGTCGACGCCGTACGGTGCGTCGCCGACGCGGTACCGGTACCGGCGCGCCAACGCCGAAAACCGGGCGTCGAACTCCGCGGGAACGGCCGTGGCGGCGGTGACCCTGACGTCGGGCGGAAGGAGACCGGCGAGCCGGCGCACCAGCGTGTCGCCGACCCGATGCCACCGGTCGGCGGGCAGGTCGACGTGGCACACCTGCCCGGTGGCGTGCACGCCGGCGTCCGTGCGCCCGGCCACGGTCAACCCGCTCACCGCGCTCGGCCCGAACACCCGACCGAGCGCCTCGGTGAGCACGCCGGCCACGGTGCGGCACTGCGGCTGCGGCGCCCAGCCGTGGAAGTCCGTGCCGTCGTACGCGAGGTCCAGCCGCACCCGGACCTGGGACGCCGGCGCGCCGGTCACGCCTTGCTGGCGCTCGCTGAGTCGTCGCCGCCTGCGGACTCGTCCCCGCGGGCGGACTGGTCGGCGTCCGCGGAGGCGGCGCTGGCCTGCGCCTCGCCGCTGGCGGGCGCCTCGTCGCTCCCGCCAGCGAGCGCCTCCACCGCCTCCTGCCGGGCGGCCTTCCGCCGCGACGCGCGGTCACCGGCCGTACGCCCGGCCGGCTGCTCCGGCATCGGCTCCACCAGCTCGATGACCGCCATCCGGGCACCGTCACCCCGGCGGGGGCCCAGCTTCACGATCCGGGTGTAGCCGCCGGGACGGTTGGCGTAGCTGGGCCCGATCTCGTCGAACAGCGCCGTGCTCACGTCGCGGTCGCGCACCACCGTGAGCACCTGCCGGCGGGCGTGCAGGGTGCCCTGCTTCGCCTTGGAGATCAGCCGCTCCGCGAACGGCCGCAGCCGCTTCGCCTTCGCTTCGGTCGTGGTGATCCGCCGGTGCCGGAACAGCGACGTGGCGAGGTTGGCGAGCATCAGCCGCTCGTGGGCCGGGCCGGCACCGAGACGGGGGCCCTTGGGTGGCATCGGCATGGTGGGTGCTCCTTGCGGTCGAGGCGGCACGCGTCGCGGTGCCGCGGCGGTGCTACAGCTGCTCGGTCTCCCGGACGTCTTCCTCCGGCTCGTCGTCGCCGGGGCCCTTGGCGGCGTTCGGGTCGACCTCGCCGTAGGTGCTGACCGCCTCGGACGGGTCGAACGCCGGAGCCGAGTCCTTCAGGCTCAGCCCCATGGCGGCGAGCTTCATCTTGACCTCGTCTATCGACTTCTGCCCGAAGTTGCGGATGTCGAGCAGGTCGGCCTCGGTACGGCTGATCAGCTCGCCCACCGTGTCGATGCCTTCCCGCTTGAGGCAGTTGTAGGACCGTACGGTGAGGTCCAGCTCCTCGATGGGCAGCGCCAGGTCGGCGGCGAGCTGGGCGTCCTGCGGCGACGGGCCGATGTCGATGCCCTCGGCGGTCTCGTCCAGCTCCCGCGCGAGTCCGAACAGCTCCACCAGCGTGGAGCCGGCGGACGCCAGCGCGGTCCTCGGGCTGATCGACGGCTTGGTCTCGACGTCGATGATCAGCTTGTCGAAGTCGGTGCGCTGCTCGACCCGGGTGGCCTCGACCCGGTAGGTCACCTTCAGCACGGGCGAGTAGATCGAGTCCACCGGGATCCGGCCGATCTCCGCTCCGGGCTGCTTGTTCTGGGCGGCGGACACGTAGCCCCGTCCCCGCTCGACGGTGAACTCCATGTCGAGCCGGCCCTTGGCGTTGAGGGTGGCCAGCTTCAGCTCCGGGTTGTGGACCGTCACGCCGGCCGGCGGCTGGATGTCGCCGGCGGTCACCACGCCCGGTCCCTGCTTGCGCAGGTACATGCTCACCGGCTCATCGTGCTCGGAGCTGATGCACAGCTCCTTGACGTTGAGGACCAGCTCGACGACGTCCTCCTTGACCCCCGGGATGGTGGTGAACTCGTGCAGCACACCGTCGATCTTGATGGAGGTGACGGCCGCACCCGGGATCGAGCTCAGCAGGGTGCGCCGCAGCGAGTTGCCGAGCGTGTAGCCGAAGCCCGGCTCGAGCGGTTCGATGATGAACCGCGACCTGGTCTCGCTGATCGGCTCTTCGGTGAGGGTCGGTCGCTGGGTGATGAGCACGGTATCTCTCCTCGTGTCGGGACGCCCGCCATATGACGTCCGAACGGACCCGTCCGGTCGGTGCTCTCCGCCGGGCGGGGACTCCCGGGCACACCCGGGTGCTATCTCGAGTAAAGCTCCACGATGAGCTGCTCCTGGACCGGTGTGTCGATGACACGCCGGGACGGCAGGGAGTGGACCAGGATCTTCATCTGGCTCGGGATCGCCTCCAGCCAGGCCGGCACCTGCCGGGTGCCCGCCTCCGCCTGCGCCACCAGGAACGGTGTCAGGTTCCGCGAGGACTCACGCACCTCGATGATGTCGTGCGGGGACACGCGGTAGGACGGGATGTTGACCTTCTGGCCGTTGACCAGGAAGTGGCCGTGCCGGACGAGCTGGCGGGCCATGTCGCGGGACTTGGCGAACCCGGCCCGGTAGACGACGTTGTCGAGGCGCGACTCGAGGATCTGCAGGAGCGCCTCGCCGGTCTTGCCCGGCCGACGGTTGGCCTCCTCGTAGTACCGCCGGAACTGCTTCTCCAGCACGCCGTAGACCCGGCGCGCCTTCTGCTTCTCCCGCAGCTGCAGCAGGTACTCGGTCTCCTTGGTACGCCCACGGCCGTGCTGGCCCGGCGGGAACGACCGGGACTCGAACGGGCACTTCGGGCTGTCGCACTTGCTGCCCTTCAGGAAGAGCTTCATCTTCTCCCGCCGGCAGCGGCGGCAGTCAGCACCTGTGTAACGCGCCATCGTCTCGCTTCCCCGCTCTCAGACCCGACGCCGCTTGGGCGGACGGCAGCCGTTGTGCGGCTGCGGAGTGACATCGGAGATCGTACCTACCTCGAGGCCGGCCGCCTGCAGCGAACGGATCGCCGTCTCCCGACCGGACCCGGGACCCTTGACGAACACGTCGACCTTGCGCATGCCGTGCTCCATGGCACGACGGGCCGCCGCCTCGGCAGCGAGCTGGGCTGCGAAGGGCGTCGACTTGCGGGACCCCTTGAACCCGACCTGCCCCGAGGACGCCCACGCGATGACGGCACCGGCCGGGTCGGTGATCGACACGATGGTGTTGTTGAAGGTGCTCTTGATGTGGGCGTGCCCGTGGGCGACGTTCTTGCGTTCCTTGCGCCGGACCTTCTTCGTGCCGGTCCCGGTGCGTGCCTTCGGCGGCATCTGTCTGTGCGCTCCTTCTTACCGCTTACTTGCGTGCCTTCTTCTTGCCGGCGACGGTGCGCTTGGGTCCCTTGCGGGTGCGCGCATTGGTGCGGGTCCGCTGTCCCCGCACCGGCAGGCCCCGGCGGTGCCGGAGGCCCTGGTAGCAGCCAATCTCGATCTTGCGCCGGATGTCCGCGGCGATCTCCCGGCGAAGGTCACCCTCCAGCCGGTAGTTGGCCTCCAGGTGGTCACGGAGCCGAATGAGCTCCTCGTCGGTCAGGTCGCGCACCCGCTTGTTCGGGTCGACCCCGGTGGCCGCGAGCGTCTCGCGGGCGCGGGTCCTGCCGACCCCGAAGATGTACGTGAGCGCGATCTCCGTCCGCTTGTCGCGGGGGAGGTCAACCCCGACTAGACGTGCCATGCTGTCCTGCCTTCGTGCCCTACCGGAGGTCTGCGCCCTTCCCGTCCCGCCGCGTGGCGGGCCCCGGCCTCCGTCCAGGGGTGGACCACGGGCCCGAGGCCCGCGGTGGGAAGAGCCCTGATGCGGGGAACGCCGTCGTCACGGCCCCGCAAGGGGTTGAGCCGCCGGGCCTCCGGCCCGGCGTGGTGGTGTTCAGTTGTGAGGTCCCGTGGTGCCGCCGGCGACGGAGCCGTGCCCGGTGCGTCGCGCCGGCGGCGACGACACCGAGCGTCACCCCTGACGCTGCTTGTGGCGCGGGTCGCTGCAGATCACCATGACCCGGCCGTGCCGGCGGATCACCCGGCAGTTGCTGCAGATCCTCTTGACGCTCGGCTTGACTTTCACGCTGTGCCCTAGTCAGTCGCGGTGAACTGGGTGCTGGGGTCACTTGTACCGGTAGACGATCCGCCCGCGGGTCAGGTCGTACGGGGACAGCTCCACGACGACCCGGTCCTCGGGCAGGATGCGGATGTAGTTCTGCCGCATCTTGCCGCTGATGTGGGCCAGGACCTTGTGACCGTTGGCGAGCTCGACCCGGAACATGGCGTTCGGGAGCGGCTCCACCACTCGGCCCTCGATCTCGATGGCCCCGTCCTTCTTCGGCATATCCTCCACTACCTGACTCGTGACCCAGCTTGCGGCCGGCCGGTCCGTGCGGGACCCCCAGCCTCTTCGGCACACAGCGTCGCAGCCGACTACGAATGCGGATCCGGACGAACGGTCGCACGCCGCAGCGGGCGCTGTGCGCCAGTCAGATAGTGTACGCGTACCCGGCGCCCACCGCCAACCGGGGGCGACGTCAGGTCCGGCGGCGGGGCGGGAACAAGATCGTGAGAGCGACGTTGAGGACCCCCCACGGGCCCGCGACCCAGATCGGCCAGAAGTAGGTCAGCTCGCCACTGGCGATGCTGACCAGGAACCAGATCGCCAGGTTGACGAGCACGGCCGCCAGCCACAGCCGCCACAGCACCGACAGCCACGTCGGCAGCTTCGGGGCCGGCTCGTGCCGCGACGGCGGCACCGGGGTGCGGTCCTCGGGCACCGCCACCTCGCTGTGCTCCTCGGGCGTCGGCTCGGGCAGGTCGGCCAGGATCCGGTCCAGGTCGCCGAAGGTCTTCGCCGCGTAGACCTGCTGGAGGCGCTCGTCGAGCTCACTCAGGGTCAGCCGGCCCTCCTCGAGCGCCCGGTGCAGGCGACTCGCCGCCCGCTCGCGGTCGGCGTCCGCCGCACGGAGCTGGTCTCTGCTCGTCATGACGGGAAGCATGCTAGTCGGACACGAATTCCCCGTGCCAGGCTCGCCACCGGCCGCCCGGCGCGCCCGGCCAGGCTCTCATCCGACCCGCCCCACCGGCCGACGGCCCGCGGACGAGCTCGTCGGGCCCGCGCGCCGGCCGGAACCGGCCAGCGGACGGCGCCCCTGCGGCCCGCGTCGGCCACGGACCCCGCGGCGGCGCCTAACCGGTCCGCGCGCGGGCGGAGGCCAGCTCGCCGAGCCGGTGCCGGCCACCGTCCTCGGCGGTGAGCACCCAGGCACCGTCCTCGGTGAGCGCGAACGTGTGCTCGACGTGCACCGCGACCGAGCCGTCAACCGTGACCACGGTCCACCCGTCGTCGAGCTCCGTGGTGTCCGGGCGGCCCAGGGTCAGCATCGGTTCGATCGCCAGGACCATGCCGGGGACCAGTCGCGGCCCCCTGCCCGGTCGGCCGTGGTTGGGTAGGTGCGGGTCCTGGTGCATCTCGGTGCCGATGCCGTGCCCGCCGTACCCGGTGACGATCCCGTACCGCCGCCGGCCCAGGCGTCCGCGCCCCAGCCGGTCGACGGTGCTCTCCACCGCGTGCGAGATGTCGGACAGCCGGCCGCGGCCGGACCGCACCCCGCGGGCGGCGGCCGCGATCCCGGCCCACATCGCCTCCTCGGCCACCCACGCCATCCGCAGCACCTCCGGGTCGACCTCACCGACCGGTACCGTCACCGCGGCGTCACCGTGCCAGCCGTCGAGGATGGCGCCACAGTCGATCGTGATCACGTCCCCCTCGGCGAGGATCCGGTGCGGCGACGGGATCGCGTGGACGACCTCCTCGTTGACCGAGGTACAGGTCGAGGCGGGGTAGCCGTGATAGCCGAGGAAGGACGGCACGGCACCGGCGTCGCGGATCACCTGCTCGGCGACGGCGTCGAGATCCGCGGTGCTGACGCCCGGCTTGACGGCCTCCTTCGCGGCGTCCAGCGCCGCCGCCACGACCAGGCCGGCCGCCCGCATCCGGGCGAGCTGCTCCGGGGTCTTGAGCTGGATGTCGTCCCGGATGCGGCGTCGCACGTTCGTCCCCGTCCTCTCCGCCAGGCCGGCGCTACGGACGCCGGCCGACCCGCCACTGCGGCGGTCATCCCCCGTACGAGCGCAGGGCGTCGATCGCCCGCTGGGTCACGTCCTCGACCGGCCCGGTGGCGTCGATGCCGACGAGCTTGCCCTGCGCACCGTAGTAGTCGACCAGCGGTGCGGTGTCGCGGGCGTACACCCGCAGCCGCTCCGCGATGGTCTCCGGCCGGTCATCCTCCCGCTGGTACAGCTCTCCCCCGCAGCGGTCGCACACGCCCTCCCGCTGCGGCGGGTCGAAGTCGACGTGCCAGACCTTCCCGCAGCCGCGGCAGGTGCGCCGGCCGGACAGCCGGCGGATCACCTCGTCGTCGTCGACGACCAGCTCGAGCACGACGTCGAGCCCGGTGCCGAGGTCGGCCAGCATCTTGTCCAGCGCGACCGCCTGCGGGGTCGTGCGGGGGAACCCGTCGAGCAGGAACCCGTCGGCCGCGTCCGGCTCGGCCAGGCGCTCCCGGACCATGTTGATCGTGATCTCGTCGGGAACGAGCTGGCCGGCGTCCATGTAGGCCTTCGCGCGCACGCCCAGCGGCGTGGCCGCGGCGACGTTCGCCCGGAAGATGTCCCCGGTCGAGATCTTCGGCACCGACAGGTGGGCCGCGATGAACTCCGCCTGGGTACCCTTGCCCGCGCCGGGGGGACCGACCAGCACAAGTCTCATCCACCCTCCCGGATGCCGGGACGGTCGACAACGGTGGGCCCGTTGCCGACCATCGCTACCGGAGGAACCCTTCGTAGTTGCGCTGCATGAGCTGGCTCTCGATCTGCTTGACCGCCTCCAGACCCACGCCCACCATGATCAGCACGGCCACGCCGCCGAACGGGAAGTTGTTGAACGTTGCGCTCTGCAGGTAGATGAAGAAGAAATTCGGCAGGATCGCGACGACCGCCAGGTAGAGAGAACCGGCGGCGGTGATCCGGGAGAGCACGAAGTCGAGGTAGTCAGCGGTCGGCTTGCCGGGGCGGATGCCCGGCACGAAGCCGCCGTACCGCTTCATGTTGTCCGCCACGTCCGTGGGGTTGAACGTGATGGAGATGTAGAAGTACGTGAAGAAGATGATCAGCAGGAAGTAGAGGGTGATGTAGATCGGGCTGGTCGGCAGCGCGAGGTTGTCCTGGATCCACAGGTACACCGGCCCCGGGGACTCGCTGCGGGTGAACTGCAGGGCCAGCTGCGGCAGGTAGAGCATCGACGAGGCGAAGATCACCGGGATCACGCCGGCCTGGTTGATCTTCAGCGGGATGTACGTGGACGTGTTGCCGTACATCCGGCGGCCGATCATCCGCTTCGCGTACTGCACCGGAATCCGGCGCTGGCCGAGCTCCATGAACACGACCGCGACGATGATCAGGATGGCGATGCCCAGCATGGCGAAGAAGACCGGGTCGCCCTCCTGCAGACGCAGCCGCCAGCCCTCGCTGGGCAGCTGCGCGGCGATGGACGAGAAGATCAGGACGGACATCCCGTTGCCGACGCCCCGCTCGGTGATCAGCTCGCCGAGCCACATGATCACGCCGGTGCCGGCGGTCATGACGATCACCACCAGCGTGACCATCATCCAGGTCGGGATGCCGGTGTCGGGCTCCTCAGGGATGATGCCGGTGCACTGCCCGGCGGCGGCGTTGAACAGCTGACCGGAGCGGGCCAGCGCGACGAACGCCGACGACTGCAGGATCGCCAGGCCCAGGGTCAGGTAGCGGGTGTACTGGGTGATCTTCGCCTGGCCGGGCTGGCCCTCCTTGTACAGCGTCTCCAGCCGCGGGATCACCACCCGCAGAAGGTTCATGATGATCGAGGCGGTGATGTACGGCATGATGCCCAGCGCGAACACCGACAGCTGCAGCAGTGCCCCGCCGGAGAACAGGTTCAGCAGCGTGAACACGCCGCTCTGGTCGTCCTGCAGGGTGCCGATGCAGCGCTGCACCGCCTGGTAGGACACCCCGGGGCTGGGCACGTTGGCGCCCAGCCGATAGATGGCGATGATGCCGATGGTGAACAGCAGCTTGCGGCGCAGGTCCGGCGTGCGGAACGCGTTGACAAAAGCGGACAGCACCGTTCATTCCTCCTGCGCAACGCCGGCCGGGGCATCGACCGGTCGGGGTGGCCTGGTTTCGGAGCCTAACAGCCCGGCACCGCTATCGGGATGTGGCACCGGGCGGTGAGGCGGACGTAGGCCGCCGTATCGGGCAAACCGTCCGGTACGGCGGCTCAGGACAGCTCCGTGACGGTACCCCCCGCCGCGACGATCTTCTCCCGGGCGGAGGCACTGAACCGGTGGGCCGACACGTGCAGCTTCACGCCCTTGAGGTCGCCGTCGCCGAGCACCTTCACCGGCTGGCCCTTGCGGACCGCGCCCGCGGCGACCATCTCGTCCGGCCCCACCGTGCCGCCCGACGGGAACAGCTCGGCCAGCCGGTCCAGGTTCACCACCTGGTAGTAGACCTTGAACCGGTTCCGGAACCCCTTGAGCTTGGGCAGCCGCATGTGGATCGGCGTCTGGCCACCCTCGAACGTCGCCGGGATCTGCTTGCGGGCCCGGGAGCCCTTGGTACCACGACCGGCCGTCTTGCCCTTGGAGCCCTCACCACGGCCGACCCGCGTCTTGGCGGTACGGGAGCCCGGCGCCGGCCGGAGGTGGTGGACCTTGATCATCTACTCGACCTCCTCGACCCGGACGAGGTGGCTGACGGTCTTGATCATGCCCCGGATCTCCGGGCGATCCTCCTTCACCACCACGTCGTTGATGTGCCGCAGCCCCAGCGTGCGCAGGGTCGCCCGCTGGTTGGGCTTGCGGCCGTACCCCGAGCGGATCTGGGTCACCTTCAGCCGCGCCATCACGCCCCCGTTCCCGCCGGCTCCGGTGCGGTCGCCGCGCTCGCCTGGGCGGCCAGCATCGCGGCCGGGGCGACGTCCTCCACGGGCAGTCCCCGCCGCCTGGCCACCGCCTCCGGCGGCTCCAACGACTTCAGCGCCTTCACCGTGGCGTGCACGATGTTGATCGGATTGGATGAGCCGAGGCTCTTGGAGAGCACGTCCTGGATGCCGGCGCACTCCAGCACCGCCCGCACCGGCCCGCCGGCGATCACGCCGGTACCGGCACTGGCGGGCTTGAGCAGCACCACCCCGGCCGCCTCCTCCCCGCGCACCGGGTGCGGGATCGTCCCACCGATGCGGGGCACCTTGAAGAAGTGCTTCTTGGCCTCCTCCACGCCCTTGGCGATGGCGGCCGGCACCTCCTTCGCCTTTCCGTAGCCGACCCCGACGGTGCCGTTACCGTCGCCGACCACCACCAGAGCGGTGAAGCTGAACCGGCGGCCACCCTGGACCACCTTCGCCACCCGGTTGATGGTGACCACGCGCTCCAGGTGGGGGCTCTTCTCCGCCGTCGCGCCGCGGCCGGACTCCCGACGGTCGCGGCGACGCTCGCTGCGGTCGCCTGCGGCGCCAGCCTCGCCGCCGTTACCACGCTGTGGACCTGCCATCAGACAACCTTCCTCAGAACTTGAGCCCACCCTGGCGGGCGGCGTCGGCCAGCGCCGCGATCCGCCCGATGTACTTGTGGCCACCGCGGTCGAACACCACCGTGGAGATCCCGGCCGCCCGGGCCCGCTCGGCCACCAGCGCGCCCACCTTCGAGGCGATCTCGGTCTTGGTGCCGGAGGTGCCCCGGATGGACGGGTCCATGCTGGACGCCGAGACCAGCGTGTGGCCCTTGGTGTCGTCGACCACCTGAGCGACGATGTGGCGCAGGCTGCGGGTCACGACGAGCCTCGGCCGCTGCGGCGTCCCGCGCACACGCTTGCGCAGCCGGAGGTGCCGCCGCGCGCGTGCCCAGCGCCGCCGCCCGGCGACCCCGCGCGCCGGCTTGCGGAGCCTCACCAGCGAGGCGCTCACTTCTTCCCTGCCTTCCCGGCCTTGCGACGGATGACCTCGTCGACGTACTTGATTCCCTTGCCCTTGTACGGCTCCGGTGGCCGGATCTTACGGATGTTGGCGGCCACCTCGCCGACCAGCTGCTTGTCGATCCCCGCGACGTGGAACAGCGTGGGCCGTTCCACCGTGAAGGTGATCCCCTCCGGCGCGGAGACCGTCACCGGGTGCGAGAACCCGAGCGCGAACTCGAGGTCCCTGCCCTTGGCGGTCACCCGGTACCCGGTGCCGTTGATCTCCAGGGTCTTGCGGTAACCCTCGGTCACGCCGACCACCATGTTAGCCAGCAGGCTGCGGGACAGCCCGTGCAGCGCCCGCACGTGCCGGTCGTCACTGGTCCGCGTCACGGCGAGGGAGCCGTCCTCCTGCCGCTCCACCCGGATCCGCTCGTCGAGGGTCTGGGTCAGCTCGCCCTTGGGTCCCTTGATCCGCACGGTCCGGCCCTCGATGCTCACCTCCACCCCGGGCGGCACCGGGATCGGCTTACGTCCGATTCGCGACATGACAGACTCCTCACCACACGTAGGCGAGGACTTCCCCGCCCACCCCTCGCTTGCGGGCCTGCCGGTCGGTCAGCAGACCCTGGGACGTCGAGATGATCGCCACACCCAGCCCGCCGAGCACCCGGGGCAGCTCCGCCGCCTTCGCGTAGACCCGCAGTCCCGGCTTGGAGACCCGACGCAGGCCGGCGATGCTGCGCTCGCGGTTCGGGCCGTACTTGAGCTGGATCACCAACGTGCGGCCCACCTTGCCCTCGGGCGGGTCCTCGGCGCGCCACGACGCGATGTACCCCTCGGACTTGAGCACCTCGGCGATGTTCGCCTTGATCCGCGAGTACGGCATCCTGACCTCGTCGTGGTAGGCCTGGTTGGCGTTGCGGATCCGGGTCAGCATGTCGGCGATCGGATCGGTCATGGTCATGGGTCGCGTCTGCCTTTCCCGCCCCGGTTCCCGCCGCCGCGGGCCTGGGGCGAAGAGTCGGTCACCAGGAAGCCTTCGACACCCCGGGGAGCTCGCCGCGGTGCGCCATCTCCCGGATGCACACCCTGCACAGCCCGAACTTGCGGTAGACCGCCTTGGGCCGGCCACACCGCTGGCAGCGGGTGTACGCCCGGACCCGGAACTTCGGCTTCCGGCTCGCCTTGACGATCAGTGCCTTCTTGGCCATCAGCTCTCCTTGAACGGGAAGCCGAGCAGCTGGAGCAGCGCCCGACCCTCCTCGTCGGTGTTGGCGGTCGTCACCACCGTCACGTCCATGCCGCGTACCCGGTCGATCTTGTCCTGGTCGATCTCGTGGAAGACCGACTGCTCGGTGAGCCCGAAGGTGTAGTTGCCGTGGCCGTCCAGCTTGCTGCCGTCCAGCCCCCGGAAGTCGCGGATCCGCGGCAGCGCGGTCGACAGCAGCCGGTCGAGGAACTCCCACATCCGGTCGCCGCGGAGCGTGACCCTCGCGCCGATCGCCATCCCCGCGCGCAGCTTGAACTGCGCGATGGACTTGCGGGCGCGCCGGATCTGAGGACGCTGGCCGGTGATCGTGGCCAGGTCGCGGATGGCGCCCTCCAGCATCTTGCTGTCCCGGGCGGCCTCGCCGACGCCCATGTTGACCACGATCTTCACCAGCCGCGGCACCTGCATCGGGTTGCGGTACCCGAACCGCTCCTGCAGCGCCGGGCGGATCTCCTCCCGGTACCGCTCCTTGAGCCGCGGAGTGATCTTCTCGAGAGTCGCCTCGCTCATGATGGCTGCCCCGGTTCCTTGCGGTCGGTCCTGGCCGCGCGCGGCTTGCCGCCGGACTCGTCGATCCGGTAGTCGAGCACCTTGCCGTTGGTCTTGGCCACGCGCACCTTGTTGCCGGCCTCGTCGATCTGGTAGCCGACCCGCGTCCGCTTGCCGTCGCTGTCGATGACCATGACGTTGGAGACGTGGATCGGCGCCTCGTGGGTCTCGATGCCTCCGGTCTGGGCGCCGCGCCCGCGGGCCTGCTGGATCTTGACGTGCTTGCGGACCCGGTTGACGCCCTCGACGAGGACCTTGTTCTCACGCGGGTAGGCCGCGATCACCTCGCCCCGGGCGCCCTTGTCCTTGCCGGCGATGACCTCGACGATGTCCCCCTTCTTAATCTTCATTCAGAGCACCTCCGGCGCCAGGGAGATGATCTTCATGAAGCGCTTGTCCCGCAGCTCCCGACCAACCGGTCCGAAGATGCGGGTGCCGCGTGGGTCGCCGCCGTCCCGGAGCAGCACGGCGGCGTTCTCGTCGAAGCGGATGTACGACCCGTCCGGGCGTCGCTTCTCCTTGGCGGTACGCACCACCACCGCCCGGACGACGTCGCCCTTCTTGACACTCGCACCGGGGATCGCGTCCTTGACCGTGGCCACGATCTCGTCGCCGATGCTCGCGTAGCGGCGGCCCGAGCCACCGAGCACACGGATGCACAGGATCTCCCGCGCGCCGGTGTTGTCGGCGACCCGCAGCCTCGACTCCTGCTGGATCACTTCGCCTTCTCCAGGATCTCTACCACGCGCCACCGCTTGGTCGCCGACAACGGGCGCGTCTCCATGAGGAGCACCCGGTCGCCGACGCCGCAGGCGTTGTGCTCGTCGTGTGCCTTCAGCTTGCTGGTACGCCGCATCACCTTGCCGTACAGCGGGTGCTTGACGCGGTCCTCGATCTGGACGACCACGGTCTTGTCCATCTTGTCGCTGATGACCACGCCCTCACGGACCTTCCGTCGGCCCCGCGGCTTCGTGGTGGTGCCTGCCGTCTGCTGCTCGGTCACGTCTCGTCCTTTCCTGCCGGCGGCTCGGCGTCGGCCTCACCGTTCCCGCCGCTGCCGTCGGCCTGCTGCTCCATGGCGGCGGCGAACTCCGCCGGGGCGGCCGACAGGCCGAGCTCGCGTTCCCGGATGATCGTGTAGATGCGCGCGATCTCGCGCCGGACCACCCGCAGTCGCCGGTTGTTGTCCAGCTGCCCGGTCGCCGCCTGCACGCGCAGGTTGAACAGCTCCGCCTTCGCCTCGCGCAGCCGCTCCACCAGCTCGGCATCGGACAGCTCCCGCAGCTCGGCGGGCTTGGAGCCCTTGGTGTCCACCGCCATCAGACCTCACCGACCTCGCGAGTGACGATGCGGCACTTCATCGGGAGCTTGTGGATCGCACGGCGCATCGCTTCCCGCGCGACCGCCTCGTTCGGGAACGACATCTCGAAGAGGATCTTTCCCGGCTTGACGTTGACGATCCACCACTCCGGCGAACCCTTGCCCGAGCCCATCCGGGTCTCGGCAGGCTTCTTGGTCAGCGCGTGGTCGGGGAAGATCGGGATGAAGACCTTCCCGCCACGCTTGATGTGCCGGGTCATCGCGATCCGTGCCGCCTCGATCTGACGGTTGGTCACGTACGCCGGCTCCAGCGCCTGGATCCCGTAGTCGCCGAAGGCCACCCGGTTGCCGCCCTTGCTGCGGCCGGACCGGCGGGGCCGGTGCGGCTTCCGGAAGCCCTTGGGTGGTTTGCGTGGCATCAGCATCGCTCAGCCCTCCTCAGACCCGGCCCGGTCGGCGGCGCCGACGCCGACCGACGCCTCGTCGGTCGTGGCGCCCGTGTCGCCGGCAGCCCCGGCCGCGACACGCTCCGCGGCGGCGCGGCCGACCTCCGTACCACTGGGCGTGGTCCCGGCGGCACCGGACCGCCGCGTGCCCCGGGCCCGGCCGGCGCGGTCGCGGTCCCGTCGCCGCCCGGCTGCCTCGGCCGGCTCCCGTCCGGGGACCGGCTCACCCTTGTGGATCCACACCTTGACGCCGATGCGGCCGAACGTGGTGCGGGCCTCGAAGAACCCGTACTCGATGTTGGCACGCAGCGTGTGCAGGGGCACCCGGCCCTCGCGGTAGAACTCGGTCCGGGACATCTCGGCCCCGCCGAGGCGGCCGGAGACCTGGACCCGGATGCCCTTCACCATCGGGTTGCGCATGGCCGACTGGATCGCCTTGCGCATGGCCCGCCGGAAGCTCACCCGGCTCGCCAGCTGCTCGGCCACCCCCTGCGCCACGAGCTGGGCGTCGGCCTCAGGGTTCTTGACCTCGAGGATGTTCAGCTGCACCTGCTTGCCGGTCAGCTTCTCGAGGTCGGCGCGGATGCGATCGGCCTCCGCGCCCTTGCGGCCGATGACGATGCCCGGCCGGGCGGTGTGGATGTCGACCCGGACCCGGTCCCGCGTGCGTTCGATGTCCACCTTGGAGATGCCGGCGCGCTCCAGCTGGGTGGCCATCATCTTGCGGATCTTGACGTCCTCGGCGACGTAGTCGGCGTACAGCTTGTCCGCGTACCACCGCGACTTCCAGTCGCTGGTGATGCCGAGCCGGAACCCGTGCGGGTGGACCTTCTGACCCATTACTCGGCTCCCTCCCCAGACGCGGTGGGCTCCTCCGCGGTGCCCGCCGCCTTCTTCGCCGGCTTGCTCTCCGTCGCCTTCGCGGCGGCCTTCTTGGTGGGCTTGTCCCCGGTCGCCTTGGCCGCCGCCTTCTTCGCCGGCTTGTCCTCGGCCGCCTTGGCCGCCGCCTTCTTCGCCGGCTTGCTCTCGGCCGCCTTCGCCGCCTTCTTCGCGGGCTTCTTCTCCGCCGCCGCCTCCGCGTCGGTGACCGCGGTCGACCCGCTGGCCGACGCACCGGACGTGGCCGCCGGTCGGGCCGGACGGCGGCGCGTCGGCCGCGAGGGCAGGGGAGCCGGTGCCACCGCCTCCAGGGCGACGGTGATGTGGCAGGTGCGCTTGCGGATCCGGTACGCCCGGCCCTGCGCGCGCGGACGGTACCGCTTCATGGTCGGCCCCTCGTCCACGCGGATCTCGGCCACCAGCAGCGAGTCGGGGTCGAGCTGCTCGTTGTTCTCGGCGTTGGCGATCGCGCTCGCGATCACCTTCCGGACCGGCACACTCGCCCGCTGCGGGGCGAACTGCAGCACGGTCAGCGCCTCCTTCGCGGGCAGCCCGCGGACGAGGTTGACCACGCGCCGCGCCTTGGACGCGGACGTGCGCACGAACCGGGCCGAGGCCCTCACCATCGGAGGAGCCGGTGGGGCGGTCGTTGCTGCCATCGTGTCTCTCCTGCCTGTCCCTGGTGCTACCGCCGGCGGCTCTTGCGGTCTTCCTTCACGTGACCGCGGAAGGTCCGGGTCGGCGCGAACTCGCCGAGCTTGTGTCCGACCATCGCCTCGGTGATGAACACCGGTACGTGCTTACGCCCGTCGTGGACGGCGATGGTGTGGCCGATCATCTCCGGGACGATCGTCGACCGACGCGACCACGTCTTGATCACGTTTCGGGTCCCCTTCTCGTTCTGGGCGATCACCTTCTTCATCAGGTGGTCGTCCACGAACGGACCCTTCTTCAGACTGCGTGGCATCGGTTCCTACCCCCGACTAACCCCGGCTCCGCCTACGGTTGCTGGACCGGCGCCGGACGATCATCTGGTCCTTCGCCTTGCTCTTGCGACGGGTCCGACCCTCCGGGCGACCCTTCGGGTTGACCGGGTGGCGACCACCGGACGACTTGCCCTCGCCGCCGCCGTGCGGGTGGTCCACCGGGTTCATCGCCACGCCCCGAACGCTCGGACGCTTGCCCTTCCACCGCATGCGGCCGGCCTTACCCCAGTTGATGTTGGACTGCTCGGCGTTGCCGACCTCACCCACGGTGGCGCGGCAGCGGACGTCCACCTTACGGATCTCACCGGAGGGCATCCGCAGGGTGGCGTACTGGTTCTCGCGACCGAGCAGCTGGATGCTGGTACCGGCCGACCGGGCCATCTTGGCTCCGCCGCCCGGCCGCAGCTCCACCGCGTGGATGAGGGTGCCGACCGGGATGTTCCGCAGCGGCAGGTTGTTCCCGGGCTTGATGTCCGCGGTCGGACCCGACTCCACCACGTCGCCCTGCTTGAGGTCCTTGGGCGCGATGATGTACCGCTTCTCGCCGTCGGCGTAGTGCAGCAGCGCGATCCGCGCGGTGCGGTTGGGGTCGTACTCGATGTGCGCGACCTTCGCCGGCACCCCGTCCTTGTCGGCCCGGCGGAAGTCGATCACCCGGTACCGGCGCTTGTGGCCGCCGCCCTGGTGGCGGGTGGTGATCCGGCCGTACGCGTTCCGGCCGCCCTTCTGCGGCAGCGGCCGCACCAGGGACTTCTCCGGCCTCGACCGGGTGAGCTCGGCGAAGTCCGCCACGCTGGCGCCCCGGCGCCCCGGCGTCGTCGGCTTGTACCTGCGGATGCCCATCTGGCTCCCTCCCTCAGCTCACCGGTCCGCCGAAGGCCTCGATCCGGTCACCGTCGGCGAGCTTGACCAGCGCGCGCTTGGTCGCCTTGCGGCGACCCCACCCGGTACGGGTGCGCTTGCGCTTGCCCTGCCGGTTGATCGTGTTGACCGCGACCACCTTCACGTTGAAGATCTTCTCGATCGCGATCTTGATCGCGGTCTTGTTGGCGTCCGGGTGGACCAGGAACGTGTACCAGTTCTGGTCCAGTAGGCCGTAGCTCTTCTCGGAGATGACCGGCGCGATGATGATGTCGCGCGGATCGGCGACCGTGGCCATCAGGCGTCACCCTCCTTCGTGCCGACGAAGCGCTCCAGCGCCCGCCGGGTGAAGACCACGTCGTCGCTGACGAGGACGTCGTAGGTGTTGAGCTGGCCGGCGTCAATGAGGTGCACCCGCGGCTCGTTGCGCAGCGACAGCCAGTTGAGCCGGTCGTCGCGGTCCAGCACGACCAGCACCCGCTCGGCGTCGGTCACCGCGTTCAGGGTGGCCAGCGCCGCCTTGGTCGAGGGCTTGTCGCCGGCGACGAACCCGTCGACGACGTGCACCCGCCCGGCCCGGGCGCGGTCGGAGAGGGCCCCGCGCAGCGCGGCGGCCTTCATCTTCTTCGGGGTCCGCTGACGGTAGCTGCGCGGCACCGGACCGTGCACCACGCCACCGCCGGTGAACTGCGGCGCCCGGGTGGAGCCGTGCCGGGCGCGGCCGGTCCCCTTCTGCCGGTACGGCTTGGAGCCACCGCCCCGTACCTCACCCCGGGTCTTGGTCTTGTGGGTCCCCTGGCGGGCGGCCGCGAGCTGCGCCACGACCACCTGGTGCATCAGGGGGATGTTCGCCTGTACGTCGAAGATCTCCGGGGGCAGGTCGACGGAGGAGCCGGTCGGGCGCCCGTCGGTGCCGATGACCTCCACGGTGGTCACTGCTGCTCACCTCCCGCGGGTACGGGCTGCTTGGCCGCGGTGCGGACAAGCACCAGCCCGCCCTTGGGACCCGGGACCGCGCCCTTGACCAGCAGCAGGTTCCGGTCCGGGTGGACCTCCTGGACGGTGAGGTTCTGGACGGTGTGGCGCACGCCACCCATCCGCCCGGCCATCCGGGTGCCCTTGAAGACCCGGGCGGGGGTCGCGCAGGCGCCGATGGCACCGGGGGAGCGGTGCTTGCGCTCCACGCCGTGGGAGGCCCGCAGGCCGTGGAAGCCGTGCCGCTTCATGACGCCGGCGAAGCCCTTGCCCTTGGTACGCCCGGTGACGTCCACGAGCTGACCCGGCGCGAACCGCTCGACCGTCACCTCCTGGCCGGGCGTGTACTCGCTGGCGTCGGTGGTGCGCAGCTCCACGAGGTACCGCCGGGGTGCCACGCCGGCCTTGGCGAAGTGGCCGGACAGCGGCTTGTTGACCTTGCGGGGGTCGATCGCGCCGTACGCGAGCTGCACCGCGGAGTAGCCGTCCTTCTCCGGCGTGCGCACCTGGGTCACGACGCACGGGCCGGCCTCGATCACGGTGACCGGGACGACCCGGTTGTCCTCCCACACCTGCGTCATGCCGAGCTTGGCGCCCAGGATGCCCGTTACTTTCCTGTCCATCTCGGATCCCTACAACTTGATCTCGATGTCGACGCCCGCCGGCAGGTCCAGCCGCATGAGGGAGTCCACCGTCTTCGGGGTCGGATCGATGATGTCGATCAGTCGCTTGTGCGTGCGCATCTCGAAGTGCTCGCGCGAGTCCTTGTACTTGTGCGGCGAGCGGATCACGCAGAAGCGGTTGACCTCCGTCGGCAGCGGAACCGGCCCGGCCACCTGGGCCCCGGTCCGGGTCACCGTCTCCACGATCTTGCGGGCCGAGGAGTCGACGACCTCGTGGTCGTAGGCCTTCAGCCGGATGCGGATCTTCTGTCCCGCCATCGCTGTCCCTACCTCTATCTCCGCTCAAACTGCGTGTCCTGTCCGACCCCCGCGGTCGGGTGTGTCGGGAGGCGGGCCGGTGTCTCCCGCGTGGTGGGAGGTCGACACCGCCCAGTCCCGGGCCAGGCTCCGCCCCGGGACGCCGGAACGGAGAGCCGCGCGCCCACACGCGCCCGCGACACGGGCGCCCCCGGCGCGCAACCCCCCTATTGTGCCCTACCGGGCACGAGCCGTCTAACCGGGGGTGCCCGTCCGCGGTACCCCGCGGGCGGGCACCCCCGGCCGGGCCGCCCGTGCCCCCGGCGGACCGCGCGGGCGCCGCATCTGTGGCGCCCGCGCGGTCCGCCGGTTCTACGCCCTACTTGATGATCTTCGTGACCCGGCCGGCGCCGACGGTCCGGCCGCCCTCACGGATGGCGAACCGGAGACCCTCCTCCATGGCGATCGGCTGGATCAGCTTGACGGTCATCGTGGTGTTGTCACCGGGCATGACCATCTCGGTGCCCTCAGGCAGCTGGACCACACCGGTGACGTCCGTGGTCCGGAAGTAGAACTGCGGCCGGTAGTTGTTGAAGAACGGGGTGTGCCGGCCACCCTCGTCCTTGGACAGCACGTACACGGTCGCCTCGAACTCGGTGTGCGGAGTGGTGGTGCCCGGCTTGATCACGACCATGCCGCGCTCCACCTCTTCGCGCTTGACACCGCGCAGGAGCAGGCCGACGTTCTCGCCCGCCCGGGCGTCGTCGAGGGTCTTCCGGAACATCTCGATCGCGGTGACCGTGGTCTTGAGCGGCTTCTCCCGGAGACCGACGATCTCGACCTCCTCGTTCGGCTTGAGGATGCCCCGCTCGACCCGGCCGGTCACCACGGTGCCGCGGCCGGTGATCGAGAAGACGTCCTCGATCGGCATGAGGAACGGCTTGTCGATGTCCCGCTGCGGCTCCGGGATCGCGGTGTCGCAGGCGTTGAGCAGCTCCATGATCTGCTCGGCCGCCTTCGGGTCACCCTCCAGCGCCTTGAGCGCGGAGACCCGGACCACCGGCACCTCGTCACCGGGGAACTCGTACTTGGTCAGCAGCTCGCGGACCTCGAGCTCGACCAGGTCCAGCAGTTCCTCGTCGTCGACCATGTCGGCCTTGTTGAGCGCGACCACGATGTACGGCACGCCGACCTGGCGGGCCAGCAGCACGTGCTCCTTGGTCTGCGGCATCGGACCGTCGGTGGCCGAGACCACGAGGATGGCGCCGTCCATCTGCGCCGCACCCGTGATCATGTTCTTGATGTAGTCGGCGTGTCCCGGGCAGTCCACGTGCGCGTAGTGCCGGTTCTCCGTCGAGTACTCGACGTGCATGATCGAGATGGTGATGCCGCGGGACTTCTCCTCCGGCGCCTTGTCGATCTGGTCGAACGGCACGAACGGGTTGTGCTCCGGGTCCTTGTCGTGCAGGACCTTGGTGATGGCCGCCGTCAGGGTGGTCTTGCCGTGGTCGATGTGACCGATGGTGCCGATGTTGACGTGCGGCTTCGTCCGCTCGAACTTTGCCTTCGCCACTGGTGTCCTCCTGTGGACGGATTGGGTCAACTGGTTGCAGCGGCCGTCGCCGCCTGGCTCCGCACGCGGAGCTGTTGTCCTCCGACCCGCCTCCGGTGGCCGTTCACCGGAAACCCCCTCGGCGGGCCACTCACCTTACTCACCGGTAGCCCTCGCTATGATCTCCCTCGCGATGTTCTCCGGGACTTCCGCGTACGAGTCGAAGTGCATGCTGTAGCTCGCCCGGCCCTGGGTCTTGGACCGCAGGTCCCCGACGTAGCCGAACATCTCCGACAGCGGCACGAGCGCCCTGATGACGCGTGCACCCGCGCGCTCCTCCATCGCCTGGATGGTGCCCCGGCGAGCGTTCAGATCGCCGATGACGTCCCCCATGTTCTCCTCAGGGGTGGTCACCTCCACCGACATGATGGGCTCCAGCAGCGCCGGGTCGGCCTTGCGGGCGGCCTCCTTCAGCGCCATCGAGCCGGCGATCTTGAACGCCATCTCGGAGGAGTCCACTTCGTGGTGCTGCCCGTCGAGCAGCAACAGCCGCAGCCCGACCAGCGGATAGCCGGCCAGCACACCGTACTGCATGGCGTCCTGCGCGCCGGCGTCCACTGACGGGATGAACTCCTTGGGGATCCGGCCACCGGTGACCAGGTTGACGAACTCGTAGGTCGGCCCACCGGTCGTCAGGGGCAGCGGCTCCAGCGAGATCACGACCTTCGCGTACTGCCCGGCGCCACCGGTCTGCTTCTTGTGGGTGTACTCGACCCTCTCCACCTTGCGGCGGATGGTTTCGCGGTAGGAGACCTGCGGCCGGCCGACGTTGGCCTCGACGTTGAACTCCCGCCGCATCCGGTCGACCAGCACCTCGAGGTGGAGCTCCCCCATACCCGAGATAACGGTCTGCCCGGTCTCCTCGTCGATCCGGACCTGGAAGGTCGGATCCTCCTCGGCCAACCGCTGAATGGCGGTCGCGAGCTTGTCCTGGTCCGACTTGCTCTTGGGCTCGATCGCGACCGAGATCACCGGCTCCGGGAAGACCATCGACTCGAGGATCACCGGGTTGGCCGGGTCGCACAGGGTGTCGCCGGTGCTGGTCGCCTTCAGCCCCTGCACCGCGACGAGGTCGCCCGCCTGCGCCCGCTCGCGCTCCTCCCGCTTGTTGGCGTGCATCTTGAAGATCTTGCCGATGCGCTCCTTGCGGTCGCGGGTGGAGTTGATGACCGTCGAACCGGCCTCCATGACGCCGGAGTAGACCCGTACGTACGTCAGCTTGCCGAGGTGGCGGTCGGTCTGGATCTTGAACGCGAGGGCGGCGAACGGCTCGTCCAGGCTGGCACGGCGCTGCAGCGGGGTCTCACCGTCGGGGGCGACGCCCTCGATCGGCGGCACGTCCAGCGGGGAGGGGAGGTAGTCCACCACCGCGTCGAGCATCGGCTGGATGCCCTTGTTCTTGAAGGCGGAGCCGCACAGGACCGGGTTGATCTTGCCGGCGATGGTGGCGCGGCGGATCCCGGCCTTGATCATCTCCGGGGTGAGCTCCTCACCCTCCAGGTAGCGCTCCATGATCTCGTCGTCGGCGTCCGAGAGGCCCTCGAGCAGCTTCTCCCGGTACTCGGCGACCTGGTCGGCCATGCTGGCCGGGATCTCCTCGACGGTGTAGTCCTCGCCCTTGACGGTCTCGCCGCGCCAGGTCAGCGCGCGCATGCCGACGAGGTCGACCACCCCGATGAAGTCCGCCTCCGCGCCGATCGGCAGCTGCACGACGAGCGGATGCGCGTTGAGCCGCTCCGACATCATCCGCACGCACCGGAAGAAGTCGGCCCCCGTGCGGTCCATCTTGTTGACGAAGCACATCCGGGGGACGCGGTACTTCTCGGCCTGGCGCCACACCTGCTCGGTCTGCGGCTCCACGCCGGCGACCCCGTCGAAGACCGCGATCGCACCGTCGAGGACCCGCAGCGACCGCTCCACCTCCACGGTGAAGTCCACGTGCCCGGGGGTGTCCAGGATCTGGATGGTGTGCCCCCGCCACTGGCACGTCGTGGCGGCGGAGGTGATGGTGATCCCGCGTTCCTGTTCCTGCTCCATCCAGTCCATGACCGCGGAGCCCTCGTGGACCTCACCGATCTTGTAGGTGATGCCCGTGTAGAACAGGATGCGTTCCGTGGTCGTGGTCTTACCGGCATCGATGTGTGCCATGATGCCGATGTTGCGGATCTTCGCGAGGGCGTCTGCGACGGCCACTTCTGGTTACCTGATCTCTCTCTCGTGTCGTGTCCGCGGACCGTGCCCGCGGTGCCGGTCTGTCACTGCGTGCCGGCCGGGGGCCGGCGTGCTGCTGTCATACCCGCAAACTCGTCTCCCGACTCCGGCACTACCACCGGTAGTGCGCGAAGGCGCGGTTGGACTCGGCCATCTTGTGGGTGTCCTCGCGGCGCTTGACCGCCGCCCCCAGGCCGTTGCTGGCGTCCAGCAGCTCGTTCATCAGCCGCTCCACCATCGTCTTCTCGCGACGCTGCCGGGCGTACTGGACCAGCCAGCGCAGCCCCAGAGTGGTGGCACGGGCCGGCCGGACCTCCACCGGGACCTGGTAGGTGGCGCCACCGACCCGGCGGCTGCGCACCTCCAGGGTGGGCTTGACGTTGTCCAGGGCGCGCTTGAGGATCACGACGGGATCGGTGCCGGACTTCTCCTGCGCGCCCTTCAGCGCGCCGTAGACGATGCGCTCGGCCAGCTGCCGCTTGCCGTCGCGGAGCACCTTGTTGACCAGCTGCGTCACCAGCGGCGAGTGGTAGACCGGATCGGGCGGCAGCGGGCGACGCGGTGCAGGTCCCTTACGCGGCATCTCAGCTCTTCTCCTTCTTCGCGCCGTACCGGCTGCGAGCCTGCTTGCGGTTCCGCACTCCCTGGGTGTCCAGCGACCCGCGGACGATCTTGTAACGCACACCCGGCAGGTCGCGCACGCGGCCGCCCCGGACCAGCACGATCGAGTGCTCCTGCAGGTTGTGCCCCACGCCGGGGATGTACGCGGTCACCTCGACCTGGCTGGAGAGCTTGACCCGGGCCACCTTGCGCAGAGCGGAGTTCGGCTTCTTCGGGGTGGTCGTGTACACGCGCGTGCACACGCCGCGCCGCTGCGGGCTCCCCTTGAGCGCCGGCGTCTTCGTCTTCGTCGTCTTCGCCTTGCGACCCTTGCGGATCAGCTGCTGGATCGTGGGCATCCGGGTCTCGTGTCTCCTCGTCGTAGCTGCTCTGGTGTGCCGACCCCCGCGCTCGGGCGTGTCGCCCCCCGTCCCGAGGCGTGGGCGTTCACCGGGACCGACGCTGACCGCACTGCGCGCCACCGATGTGCGCGCACGCACGATTACCGCCCGGGCACGCCCTGGGCACGAGATGCAAGCTTACATACCCGACGCGTCCAGGTCAAAATCGGGGTGCCGACCGGCGCCGTGCGTCCCGGCTCCGCCGCCGGGCGCCCTCGGCCCGGTGGGTCCGCGGCCCGTGCGACCCAGGTCGGCTCACGTGCGACCCGCCGGCCGGCCGCCGTGCGGGAAACGGCCGGCTCGGCCGTAGGCCGGCTCAACCGTACTGGGCGAGGACCGTCCCCGCCACACCGCACACGGTGAGGAACAGCGCCACGGCGCCGCAGGTCAGGCCCGCCACCGCGGCGCCGCGGCCGCCCGGGCGGGCCCGCCCCGGCACCGTCGGCGGACGGGTCTGCCGGACCCCGACCGCGCCGAGGATCCCGGCCCCGACCGCGAGCCAGCCGGCGAAGATGGCGAACGCGCCGCTGACCCCCAGTCCCCAGCCGTCGGGTGCGCCGGCGAGGCCCAGGCACATGGCCAGCAGCGCGACCACGAGCGCCGCGCTCCCGGCCACGAGGGAGCCGACCGCCACCCCGGACGTGGCGGCGGGCGGTGCGAGGATCGCCAGCCCGTACGGCGAGCCGGGGACCGGCTCCACCCGCGCCGGTCGCTGCCACGCCTCCGGCGGGGGCGGGGGCGGGGTCCACGCGGGCGGTGCCGGAGGGCCGGCGACCGGCGGCCCCGGTGGTGGGGCGCCCGGCGTCGGCTCCGGTGTGGGGGCCGACGGCGGTTCCGGCGGCGTCACCGGGCCGGGCTCCGCCGCCGGAACCTGCGGAGCCTCCGGTGGCGGCGCCGGAGCCGGCCCCGGCGCGGGAGCCGGCGGCGACGTGTCGGGTGCGCGGTCCGGCGGGACGCCCGCGTCGTTGTGGTCGTGCACGACGGGATCCTCTCACGCCGGCCCACGGCCGGTCTCAGTCGACATGAGACGGGAAGCGTGCCCCGGGGGCACCGGCGGCGTGCAGCACCGCCGCCATGACCGCGACCACCACCGCGAGGGCGGCCAGCACGATGCCGGCCCACGCCAGCCGCTCGCCGCGGCGCACCAGCGCCGCACCGGTCAGGAAGCCACCGGCGGCGTACGCCTCCCGCCGGAACTGCCCGGCCAGGATCAGCGCCACGGCCGCGGGTACGACGCCACCGAGCAGCGGGCCGGTCACCGCGGCGGTCAGCCCCAGCCACCAGACCGCCCGGGCCTTGGTGGCCCGCACCGGGTCGGGGTCGGCCGGGTGCCGCCGCACCGACGCGGTGAGGCGGTGGTGGCCGCCGTCCGCAGCGCCGGACCTGCTCGCCACCACCGCCTCCGAGCCGCTACGACGAGTACGAGCCGAAGTCGAAGTCGTCCAGCGGAACCGCCTGCCCGCTAGCCGGCCCGAAGCCGTAGTCCGCCTCCGCGTACGGCGCCATCGAGTAGACCTTGGCCTTGGCCTCCTCGGTCGGCTCCACCCGGATGTTGCGGTACCGCGCGATGCCCGTGCCGGCGGGGATCAGCTTACCGATGATCACATTCTCCTTCAGCCCGATCAGCGCGTCACTACGGGCGTTGATGGCCGCGTCGGTGAGCACCCGGGTGGTCTCCTGGAAGGAGGCCGCGGACAGCCACGACTCGGTCGCCAGCGAGGCCTTGGTGATGCCCATGAGCACCGGCCGACCGGCCGCCGGCTCCCCGCCCTCGGCCACGACCCGGCGGTTCTCGGCCTCGAACACCGCCCGGTCCACGAGCATGCCGGGCAGGAACTCGGTCCCGCCGGAGTCGATGACCTGGACCCGCTTCAGCATCTGCCGGATGATGATCTCGATGTGCTTGTCGTGGATCGGCACGCCCTGCGAGCGGTAGACCTCCTGCACCTCGTTGGTGAGGTGGACCTGCACCGCCCGCGGGCCCATCACCCGCAGCAGCTCGTGCGGGTCGATGGTGCCCTCGGTCAGCTTCTCGCCGACCTCGACGTGGTCGCCGTCGTGCACGCGCAGCCGGACCCGCTTGGAGATCTTGTCGTAGACGATCTCCTCACTGCCGTCGTCGGGCACGATGATGATCTTGCGGGTCCGGTCACCGTCCTCGATCCGGACGCGTCCGGACTGCTCGGCGATCGGCGCCTTGCCCTTCGGCACCCGGGCCTCGAAGATCTCCTGGACCCGCGGCAGACCCTGGGTGATGTCCTCGCCGGCGACACCGCCGGTGTGGAACGTCCGCATGGTCAGCTGGGTGCCGGGCTCACCGATCGACTGGGCGGCGATGATCCCGACCGCCTCGCCGACGTCCACCAGCTTGCCGGTCGGCAGCGACCTGCCGTAGCAGGCGGCGCAGACGCCGAGCTTGGACTCGCAGGTGAGCACGCTGCGGACCGGGACCTCCTCGATCCCCGCCGCGATCAGCTTGTCCACCAGCAGCGAGTTGATGTCCTGCCCGGCCTTGGCGATGACGTTGCCGTCGGCGTCGGTGACGTCCCGGGCGAGGCTCCGGGCGTGGACGCTGGTCTCGGCGTGCCGGTGCGGACGCAGCGACCCGTCCTCGGCCCGCTCCGCCACGGGCATGGTGATGAAGCGGTCGGTGCCGCAGTCGTCCTCGCGGACGATCACGTCCTGGGAGACGTCGACGAGCCGCCGCGTCAGGTACCCCGAGTCCGCGGTCCGCAGCGCCGTGTCCGCCAGACCCTTACGGGCGCCGTGGGTGGAGATGAAGTACTCCAGCACCGACAGGCCCTCCCGGTAGGAGGACTTGATCGGCCGCGGGATGATCTCACCCTTCGGGTTGGCGACCAGCCCTCGGATTGCGGCGATCTGCCGCAGCTGGAGCATGCTGCCGCGGGCGCCCGAGTGGACCATCTTCCACAGCGGGTTCTCCTCCGGCAGCGCCTTCTCCAGCGCCTGGGCCACCTCGTTGCTGGCCCGGGTCCAGATCTCGATCAGCTCGCCGCGCCGCTCCTCGGCGGTCATGAGGCCGCGGTGGTACTGCTTGTCGATCCGCTCGGCCTCCTTCTCGTACCGCTCCAGGATGGCGGCCTTGCCCGGCGGCGCGATCACGTCGGACATGCCGATGGTCACACCGCACCAGGTCGCCCAGTGGAAGCCCGCCTCCTTGAGCGCGTCCAGGGACGCCGCGAGCTCCACCTTGGAGTACCGCTCGGCGAGGTCGTTGACTATCGCCGACAGCTGGGGGCGCCGCACCTCGTAGTTCACGAACCGGTAGCCCTCGGGGAGGGCCTCGTTGAACAGCACCCGGCCGAGCGTGGTCTTCACCGTGATCGGGTCACCGGGCTGCCACCCCTCCGGCGGGGTCCACGGCTCGCCGTCACCGTTGTCGATCTCGGTGTAGCCCCGCAGCCGGATGGTGACCAGCGCCTGCAGGTGCAGCTCCTTGTTGTCGTACGCCATCTGGGCCTCGGCGTCGGAGCTGAACACCCGACCCTCGCCCGGCACACCGGTCCGGACGTGGGTCAGGTGGTGCAGCCCGATGACCATGTCCTGGGTGGGCATGGTCACCGGCTTGCCGTCCGCCGGCTTGAGGATGTTGTTGGTGGACAGCATGAGGATCCGCGCCTCGGCCTGGGCCTCCGCCGACAGCGGCACGTGGACGGCCATCTGGTCGCCGTCGAAGTCCGCGTTGAAGGCGGTGCAGACCAGCGGGTGGATCTGGATCGCCTTGCCCTCGATGAGCTGCGGCTCGAACGCCTGGATCCCCAGCCGGTGCAGGGTCGGCGCCCGGTTGAGCAGCACCGGGTGCTCGGCGATGACCTCCTCCAGCACGTCCCAGACCACCGGGCGCTGCCGCTCCACCATCCGCTTGGCGGACTTGATGTTCTGGGCGTGGTTGAGGTCGACCAGCCGCTTCATGACGAACGGCTTGAACAGCTCGATCGCCATGGTCTTCGGCAGGCCGCACTGGTGCAGCTTCAGCTGCGGACCGACGACGATCACCGACCGGCCCGAGTAGTCGACCCGCTTGCCGAGCAGGTTCTGGCGGAACCGGCCCTGCTTGCCCTTGAGCATGTCGGACAGCGACTTCAGCGGGCGGTTGCCCGGCCCGGTAACCGGCCGGCCGCGGCGGCCGTTGTCGAACAGCGCGTCGACCGCCTCCTGCAGCATCCGCTTCTCGTTGTTGACGATGATCTCGGGCGCGCCGAGATCCATCAGCCGCTTGAGGCGGTTGTTCCGGTTGATCACCCGGCGGTACAGGTCGTTGAGGTCGCTGGTGGCGAACCGGCCACCGTCCAGCTGCACCATCGGGCGCAGGTCCGGCGGGATGACCGGAATGCAGTCCAGCACCATCCCCATCGGGGAGTTGCGGGTGTTGAGGAACGCCGCGACCACCTTCAGCCGCTTGAGCGCCCGGATCTTGCGCTGGCCCTTGCCGGTGCGGATGGTCTCGCGCAGCGCCTCGGCCTCCGCCTCCAGGTCAAGGTTCTCCAGCAGCTGCTTGATCGCCTCGGCGCCCATGCCGCCGGTGAAGTAGTTGCCGAACCGGTCGCGCAGCTCGCGGTAGAGCAGCTCGTCGGAGATGAGCTGCTTGGGCTCGAGCTTGCGGAACGTCTCCAGCACCTCGTCGAGCCGGTCGATCTCGCGCTGCGCCTTGTCCCGGATCTGGCGCATCTCGCGCTCACCGGCCTCCTTGACCTTGCGCCGGATGTCCGCCTTGGCGCCCTCGGCCTCCAGCTGGGCCAGGTCGGCCTCGAGCTTGGCGGCCCGCTTCTCGATCTCGGCGTCGCGGGCGTTCTCGGCCTGCCGCTTCTCGGCGGCGATCTCGGCCTCCAGCGTCGGCAGGTCACGCTGCCGCGCCTCCTCGTCCACGCTGGTGATCACGTAGGAGGCGAAGTAGATGATCTTCTCAAGGTCCTTCGGAGCCAGGTCGAGCAGGTACCCGAGCCGGCTGGGCACGCCCTTGAAGTACCAGATGTGGGTGACGGGCGCCGCCAGCTCGATGTGCCCCATCCGCTCCCGGCGCACCTTCGCCCGGGTGACCTCGACCCCGCACCGCTCGCAGATGATGCCCTTGAACCGCACCCGCTTGTACTTGCCGCAGTAGCACTCCCAGTCCCGGGTGGGGCCGAAGATCTTCTCGCAGAACAGCCCGTCCTTCTCCGGCTTGAGGGTCCGGTAGTTGATGGTCTCGGGCTTCTTCACCTCGCCGTGCGACCACTGCCGGATGTCCTCAGCCGTCGCCAGGCCGATCCGCAGCTCGTCAAAGAAGTTCACATCAAGCACGTTCTACGTCCTCTTGGGTCATCGATGCACGGTTGGACGGTCGCAGCCCGCGGAGGGCGGCCGCGGCGGGCGCCCGGCGAGGGACACCCGCCCGGCGCCCGCCACAGGGGTCGGGCGCACCGGGCGCGGCGGCGACGGCGGGACGGCCGG
>VSBZ01000183.1:0-6602 GCA_047459215.1 Micromonosporaceae bacterium
CACCTGTGCGGCGGTCCACGCGCTGGCCCACCACGTGGTGGGGCGCACCGTCGCCGAGATCGCAGACGAACCGGTGGCGTTCT
This sequence comes from Micromonosporaceae bacterium, assembly GCA_047459215.1. Taxonomy (GTDB): domain Bacteria; phylum Actinomycetota; class Actinomycetes; order Mycobacteriales; family Micromonosporaceae; genus Natronosporangium. Next base: position 84 of record VSBZ01000183.1, read on the forward strand.
GGCGGTCCCTCGTCGCCGACCCGCAGCTGCGCTGGCTGGGGCCGGAGAAGGGCGTCATCCACATGGCGACCGGCGCGCTGGTCAACGCGGTGTGGGACCTGCGGGCGCGGTTGGCCGGGATGCCGATGTGGCGGCTGCTGGCGGAGATGCCCACCGCCGAGCTGGTCCGCAACATCGACTTCCATCACATCAGCGACGTGCTGACGCCGGAGGGCGCCGCCGAGATCCTCGACCGCGGGCGCGTCGGGTGGGAGGACCGGCTGGCGGAGCTGGAGCGCGCCGGGTTCCCCGCCTACACCACCTCGGTGGGCTGGCTCGGCTACCCGGACGAGAAGGTCCGCGCCCTGGTACGCCGGGCGTACGCCGACGGGTGGCGGGCGATGAAGATGAAGGTGGGCGGGCCACTGGAGGACGACGTCCGGCGGGCGTCGCTGATCCGCGCCGAGATCGGCCCGGACGCGCTGCTGATGATGGACGCCAACCAGGTCTGGGACGTCGACGAGGCGGTCGCCGCGATGGCCCGGCTCGTGGACGCCGACCCGTACTGGATCGAGGAGCCGACCCACGCCGACGACGTGCTCGGCCACGCCCGTATCGCCGCCGAGGTGGCACGGCTGTCCGGCGGTCGCTGCCGGGTCGCCACCGGCGAGGCCGCCGCCAACCGGGTCATCTTCAAGCAGCTGCTGCAGGCCGGCGCGATCGGGGTGTGCCAGGTGGACGCCTGCCGCGTCGGCGGCGTCAACGAGGTGCTGTCGATCCTGCTCATGGCCGCGCAGGCCGGGGTGCCGGTGTGCCCGCACGCCGGGGGCGTCGGCCTGTGCGAGTACGTCCAGCATCTGTCCATCTTCGACTACCTGCGGGTGGGGTGCTCTCTGGACGGACGGATGATCGAGTACGTGGACCACCTGCACGAGCACTTCCTGGACCCGGTACGGGTGACCGGCGGCCGCTACCGGCTGCCGACCGCCCCCGGCTACAGCGTCGCCATGAAGCCGGAGTCGGTGGCCCGGTACTCCTACCCGGACGGACCGGTATGGCGCTGACCGGTCGGGCCGACACCGGCGTGGTCACGGACCGGCCACGGCTGTCGGCGGCCACGCTCGACCTGGTGCCGGCCTGCTGCCGGCCCCGGATCCGCCCGGGCGACGTCCGGCCGGGCATCGTCCACCTCGGGCTGGGTGCGTTCCACCGGGCCCACCAGGCGGTCTACACCGAGGAGGCGGTCGCCGCCGGCGGCGGCGACTGGGGCATCGTGGCCGTGGCCCCCAGGCGCCGGGAGCTGGTGGACGTGCTGACCGCCCAGGACGGGCTGTTCAGCGTCACCCAGCGGGACGGCTCCGGGGCCGCCACCCGTGTGGTCGGGTCGCTGTGCGGCGTGGCGCACGCACCCAGCGACCCCGGTCGGGTGGTGGCGCTGCTGGCCGACCCCGCCACCCGGGTGGTGACGCTGACGGTCACCGAGAAGGCGTACCGGCTGGATCCGGCCACCGGCCGGCTGCAGGCCGACGATGCGCTGCGGGCGGAGCTGACCGGCCACGCCCACCCCGCCAGCATCCCGGGTCTGCTGGTGGCCGGGCTGACGGCCCGCTACCGGGCCGGCGCCGGGCCGGTAGCGGTGGTCAGCTGTGACAACCTGCCGTCCAACGGCACGCGGCTGCGCAGCGCCGTGCTGCAGGCACTCGAGCTGGCGGGTCCGGGTGCCGACGAGGTCGCCGACTGGGTCCGCCGGCACGTGTCGTTCCCACGCACCATGGTGGACCGGATCGTACCGGCCACCACCGCGGCGACCATCGAGGCGGCGCGGTCGGCGCTGGGCGTGACCGACCTGGCGGCGGTGCTCACCGAACCGTTCTCGCAGTGGGTCATCGAGGACGACTTCCCGGCCGGTCGGCCCCGCTGGGAGGCGGCCGGTGCGATCCTGACCGACGACCCCGGCCCGTACGAGCGGTTGAAGCTGCGCTGCCTCAACGGGGTCCACTCCGCCCTGGCGTACCTGGGTGCGCTGGCCGGATGCGACACCATCGCCGAGGCGCTCGAGCTGCCCGGCCTGCGCGAGGTGCTGGAGCGGTTCATCGCCGAGGAGGTGGCCCCCACCCTCGACCCGCCCGACGGGGTGGTGGTGACCGGGTACGGACAGTCGGTGCTGGCACGCTTCGCCAACCCGGCGATCCGGCACCCGACCCGGCAGGTGGCGATGGACGGCAGCCAGAAGCTGCCGCAGCGGCTGCTGTACACCATCGCCGACCGGCGCGCGGCCGGTGCCGTCCCACGCTGGGGCACGCTGATGGTGGCGGCCTGGATGAGGTTCGTGACCGGGTACGACGACCGGGGCCGGCCGTTGCCGCTGCGGGACCCGCTGGCCGGACAGATCCGCGCGGCCCTGGCGGCCCGGGGCGGCGCGACCGCACCCCCGGCCGCGGTGGTGGACGCCCTGCTCGGCCTCGACCAGGTCTTCCCGCCGGAGCTGGCCCACGACGCGGTCGTGCGCGAGCTGCTCGTCCAGTGGCTGGGCGAGCTGTCCCGACACGGCGTGCGCGGCACCCTCGCCGGGACGGGGGCGCGGCGGTGACCGGCCAGGCCGCCACCGTCGCCCTGGTCGGCGCCGACGGGCACGGCCGGTGGCACCGGCGCGAGATCGCGCGCCTGCAGCGGGCCGGGCAGGTGCGGCTGGTCGGCGTGTGCGACCTCAAGCCGGTTCGCGACGAGCCGGACGCCCCCCTGCCGGCCGGCGTCCGGTGCTTCACCGACCACCGGGAGCTGCTGGCGGCCACCCGCCCGGACGTGGTCGTCGTCTGCACCCCACCCCACACCCACCTGGAGATCGCCGTGGCCGCCGCGCGCGCCGGCGCCGACGTCCTGCTGGAGAAGCCGCCGGTGATGGACCTGGCCGAGCACGCCGAGCTGCGGCGGGTGCTCGCGGAGACGGGGCGGGTGTGCCAGGTGGGCTTCCAGGCGCTGGGGTCGGCGGCGCTGGCGCGGCTGACCGGCGCCATCGCAGCCGGCCGGCTGGGGCGGGTCAGCGGGATCGCCGCGGTGGGTGCCTGGCAGCGCCCGGACTCCTACTACCGCCGCGCGCCCTGGGCTGGGCGGCGGTGGCTGGACGGTCGCCGGGTGATGGACGGTGCCCTGGTCAACCCATTCGCGCACGCCGTCATGCAGTGCCTGGCCGTGGCGGAGGCGACCGGGCCGCCACCGACCACCGTGGAGCTGGAGGTGGAGCGCTACCGGGCGCGGCCGATCGAGGTGGACGACACCGCGGTGCTGCGGCTGCGGACCGACGGCGCGCCGCCGGTGGTCGTGGCGGTGACCCTGTGCGGCGACGAGGTCGTGGCCGGTGAGGTGCTCGTGGACACCGACCGGGGCCGGGCGGTGCTGTGGTACACGACCGACCGGCTGCGGCTGCCGGGGGAGCCGGACGCCGGGGCCGTGCCCGGCCGCACCAGCCTGCTGGAGAACCTGCTGGCGCACCGACGGGACCCGGCGGGCGTGCGGCTGCTGGCCGGGCTGGACCGCACCGCGGTGTTCACGGCCGTGGCGCAGGAGGTCTCCGGCCTCGACGTACCACCGGCGATCCCGCACGCGTACCAGCGGGTGCTGACGGAGCCGGGCGAGCGGACGGTCACCGTGCCGGGCGTCAGCCGGATGCTGCGGCGGGCCGCCGAGCGGCACGCGCTGCCCAGCGAGCTGGGCGTGCCGTGGGCCGCGCCGGGCCACCGCGCCACGGTCCGCACCGACCCGGTCGCACCGGTCGAGGTGGCGCGCCAGCGTGGGAAGGGGGTGGGCACCTAGGCGTAGCCCGCAGCCGGAGGCGCGAGGACCGGCGGTCGCGGCCGCCGGAACGGCGGAGTCTGTGCCCGTTTATTGCAACATATCTGCATATCCAAGTCATTGACCGCATGTATGTGCTGCTACTACGTTTCTCCCAGGTACCTCCGCGCGACGACGTGTCGCGCACCCGACCGGATGGAGAAGCGATGCAGGACCGCAGGACAGTGGCGGGACCGGTCAGGGGTGCGGCCGCGGCGGTCGCCACCCTCGCGCTCGCCGCGGCCACGTTCACGGCGGCACCCGCGGCGGCCGCGCCCGCACCCGCCGGCGCCGACCGGATCGCCACCGGCTGGGACGGGCCGTCGCCGCTGGCGCGGCTGCTGGCCCGCCAGACGTTGCCGGACGGCGACGGGTGGGGATCGGCCGGAGCCGGCACCACCGGGGGTGCGGCCGCCACACCCGACCAGGTGCACGTGGTGTCCACCCGTGCCGAGCTGATCGACGCCCTCGGCGGTGACAACGCCACGAACGGCCGGAACGACACCCCGAAGATCGTGTTCATCAACGGCACGATCAACGGGTTCGAGGGGCCGGACGGACAGCTGCTGAGCTGTGACGACCTCGCCGACCCGGGGTACGACCTGGAGGCGTACCTGGCCGCCTACGACCCCGAGGTGTGGGGCCGTGACCGGGAGCCGGAGGGGCCGCTGGAGGAGGCGCGGCAGCGCTCGGTGGACAACCAGCGGGCACAGACGGTCATCAACGTGGGCGGCAACACCACCCTGTACGGCATCAACGGCGCCCGGCTGAAGAACCTCACCCTGATGTTCGACCGGGTCGACAACGTCATCGTGCGCAACATCACGTTCGAGGACGCGTTTGACTGCTTCCCGCAGTGGGACCCGACCGACGGGGCGCTGGGCAACTGGAACTCCGAATGGGACAACGTGTCGGTGCGCCGTGGCAGCAACTTCTGGTTCGACCACAACACGTTCACCGACGGCGACAACCCCGACAGCGAGCTGCCCCGCTACTTCGGCCGCCTGTTCCAGGTGCACGACGGTGCGCTCGACATCACCCACACCGCCGACCTGGTCACCGTGTCGCACAACGTCTTCACCAACCACGACAAGACGATGCTGATCGGGTCGACCAACAACCCGGGTGGTGGCGACCCCGGCCGGCTCAACGTCACGCTGCACCACAACCTGTTCAACGGGGTCGTGCAGCGGGCGCCCCGGGTGCGGTTCGGGCGCGTGGACGTCTACAACAACTACTACCGGATCCCCGTGGCCGACCCGTACGAGTACAGCTGGGGTGTCGGCGTGGAGTCCATGACCTACGCCGAGAACAACTTCCTGGAGCTCGGCGCCGGGGTCGACCCCGCTCGGGTCATCGGCGAGTTCGACGGCACGGCCATCGCCGAGCACGGCACCTGGGCCCGCCTCGGCAATGGCGTTCCGCGGCCGGTCAGCATGCTCGACGCGTACAACGCCGCGAACGACCCCGACCTGGGCGACGACGTGGGCTGGGTCCCGGAGCTGCGGCGCGGGCCGGTGCTGCCGGCGGTCGCGGTGCCGGTGGTCGTGAGCCTGAGCGCGGGTGCCGGCCGGCTGCCGAGCTGACCGGCTGCGCCGCCCCGCGCCGCGGGCGCGGCACAGCCGGGGTACGCGGTGCGGGCGGCCGGTCGGCCAACCGCACCGCGTACCGACGTGTGAGGGAGGCGAAGCGATGGCCGGGAAGGTCGTCACGCTGCGGGTGGGGGACCGGGCGGTGGCCGAGTACGTGGTGTCGCCCGACCTCGACCCGAGGCTGGCACCCCGCCCGTACCTGCACCCGGTGCGGACGCTGGGCGGGACGGTGGTGACCGACGCGCTGCCCGCCGACCACCGCTGGCACCTGGGTGCGTCGCTGGCGGTGCCGGACGTGTCGGGCACCAACCTGTGGGGCGGGCGGACCTACGTCCGCGGCCACGGGTACACGTGGCGGGACGACCACGGCCGGATCGTGCACGACGGCTTCCTCACCGAGCAGCCCGACCACGTGGTCCACCGGCTGCGGTGGTGTGACCCCGCGGGTGGCACGCTGCTGGCCGAGCGGAGGGAGCTGCGCACCCGGCTGCTGCCGGGCCGGCCGGCCGCGTGGGTGCTGGAGGTCGGGTACGCCCTGACGGCGCCGGAGGACCGTCCGGTCAGCCTCGGCAGCCCCGCCACCAACGGCCGCCCGGGCGGCGCCGGCTACGGCGGGTTCTTCTGGCGGGCCGCGCCGGCCGTGCCGCCCCCACGGGTGTTCACCACCGCCACCGAGGGGGAGGAGAAGGTCAACGGCTCCGATGCGGAGTGGGTGGCGCTGGCCGCCTCCGCCCCCGCGGCGTACTCGTTGGTGTTCGCCGGCCTCGGCGAGGAGGACCGCTGGTTCGTACGGTCGTCGATGTACCCGGGGGTATGCGTCGCGTTCGCGTTCGAGCGGGCCCGGGTAGTCCCGGCCGGCGGCACCTTGGCCGGCCGGCACACGGTCGTGGTGGTGGACGGCGTGGTCACACCCCGGGAGGCCGCAGAGCTCGTGGCCGCGGCTGCCGGCCCCGCCGCGCGCGGCCGGTGAGCCGGGCACCGCCGACCTCCGGACGTCGGCTGCCGCTGGGGCACGGCGGTACCGCCGTACGGCGGTGGACGGCCCGCGGGTTCGACCCTCCACAGTGGCTCGTCGTCGCCGGTCCGCGCCGGACCCGCCTCCCGCCGGTCAGCGCTGCAC
>VSBZ01000184.1:0-6513 GCA_047459215.1 Micromonosporaceae bacterium
CCGTCCGCCGGCCGCCCGTCCCGCCGGCCCCCCCCCGCCCCGCCCGCCCGAGCAGCCGTCGACCGTCGACGCCACGTTCGAGGGCATCGTGGCGGGCTTCGACCGGACGGTCGGCCCCGGGCCGGCGCCGTGGCCGGCCGCCGAGGACCTGGACGACTCCGAGGACCGGGAGGATCCCGCGGAGGTGTCCGGCGCCCTGTCCGACGCTGCGCCGGTGCGACGCCGCAGGGCCGACGCCCGGGCGTTCACCGAACCGTCCCTGCTGGACGCGCTGGACACCTTCGGTGCCGACCTGCCCGACGAGTCCGCGGAGGAGCGCTACGTGCCTCCCCCGCCGCCGCCGCTGCCCCGGCTGTCCCAGCAGGCGGTGGCGGGAACCGTGTCGATCCTCGTCGGCCTGGTCCTGCTGCTGCTGCCCGACGGCGGGCCGTTCGGCCGCAGCGGCGCGATCGTGCTCGGCTTCGTGGCCCTGCTGGTCGGGGCGGTCGCGCTGATCCTGCGGCTGCGCCCCGGCACCGACCCCGACGACCGCCGGCCCGACGACGGCGCGCAGGTCTGAGCGCGCGGCCGTCCTCCCCGGCCGGCCTCCTCAGCCGGCCCCCCTCTCGGCGGTCACCTTCTCCAACCAGTCCAGCATCGCGTCCAGCGGCTCCCGCCAGCCGCGGTCGAGCATGAGCGCGTGCCCCATGCCGGGGAACAGCAGCGGCGCGCCCCCGTACCGGCGGGCCACGCGCGCCAGCTCCCGCCCGGACACCACCGCGTCGTCCGGGCTGCCCAGCACCAGCACGGGCGGGTCGCCGACCGGGCGCTCCGGCGCCCGGTGGGCCAGCAGCTGCCACTGCGCCAGCGGTGCGGCGCGTCCCATCCGACGCTGGTAGGCGCGGGCCTCCGCCGCCGGGAACCCACGCCCGAACAGCTGCCCCCGGCGCAGCCGGAGCGGCCCGCCGACCAGCGCCGGCAGGGTGCCGAGCGGATGGCGCCACAGGGCCCGCAGCGCGGTCGCCGGCCCGCCGAACACCGGCGCCGCCAGCACCGCCGCCCGCGCCGCGTACCGGGCCAGCGCCATCGCCACGACCAGCGCACCGGCTCCGTGTCCCACCAGCACCGCCTGGCGGGGCAGCCCGCACGCGGTCTGGACCACGTCGTGGACGTACGCGCGCAGGGTGGTGCGGGGGCGCCGGCCGCTGCCGCCGTGCCCGCGCAGGCTCACCGCGTACGCCGGGAAGCCCCGTCCGGCGGCGTGGTCCAGCCAGTGCTCGGCGAACACCCACGCGCCGGCGCCGAACCCGGGGACGAACAACAGCGGCGGACGGTCCCCGGCGTCGGCCGGTACGGCGGTCAGCACCTCGCGGCGGACCGGCGGCACGGGGAAGGCGACCTCGCGGTGGCGTACCAGGCGGGTGCGGCGCAGGCCGGGCTGTCGGCTCATCGGGCACGCTCCAGCAGGTCCAGCAGGCGTTGCAGGCCGCGCAGGTAGCGCACGTGGCTCACCTCGAACCAGTGCCGGGTGGAGTCGCGCACGTTCGCGTCGTGCCACCGCCGGGCGGCCAGCGCGGCCAGCCGCGGCTGCAGGGCCGCGGCGGCCGCCGGGTCGGACAGGACCAGCCGCAGCCAGCGCGCGATCGCCACCGTCTGCCAGTGCACCAGCGGGAACAGGCCGGAGTCCGGCTGCAGCAGCCCCGCCACCGTCAGCGTCGGCTCCCGCGGGCTGAACATGTGCATCGGCAGGTGCGGCCGGCCGGCGTCGTCGATCGCCAGCAGGTACGGGTCGAGGAACTCGAACCGGGGCAGGTACCCGGTGGCGAACACGACCAGGTCCGGCTCCAGCGAGGTGCCGTCGACGAGCTCGACCGTGGTGTCGCCGAACCGGGCGACGTCGGCCACCGGGGTGACCCGGCCGTGGCCGAGCTGGTAGATGAGCTGACTGTTAATGATCGGGTGGCTCTCGTACACCCGGTGGTCCGGGCGGGGCAGGCCGAACCGGCGCACGTCGCCGACGACCAGCCGCAGGATCCGGTGGAACAGCCACTGGCGCACGCGCAGCGGCAGCCGGGCCGCCAGCGCCAGCTCGTTGACCTGGTCGGCCGGGCGGCCGAACACGTACTTCGGGATGTACCAGTAGCCGCGGCGGGTGGACAGCCAGCAGGCGGCCGCACGCTGGGCCGCCGCCTCGGCCGCCAGGTCGCACCCGGTGTTGCCGGCGCCGATGATGAGCACCCGTCGGCCGCGCAGCAAGGCCGGGTCCTTCACCGCGCTGGCGTGCACCGTCTCCCCGGTGTACCGGTCGAGGCCCTCCACATCGGGCACGTACGGGTACCAGTGGTGGCCGTTGGCCACCACCACCGCCGCGTACCTGTGGGTGCGCTCGGTGAACCCACCGGTGCTGCGGGTCGTCACCTCCCACCGCCCGCCGGCGACCGGCCGCACCTTCACCACCTCGGTGCCGAACCAGATGTGCCGGCGCAGGTCGAAGTGGTCCGCGTAGCGCTGCAGGTAGGTCAGCACCTGGCTGTGGTGGGGGTAGTCCGGCCACGAGTCCGGCATCGGGAAGTCGGGGAAGCCGGTGGCCGGACGGGAGGAGATGAGGTGGGCCGTGGCGTACACCGGGCTGCGGTCGTGCCGCCAGTTCCAGATGCCGCCGACGGAGGTCTCGCGGTCGTAGCAGTCCACACCGAACCCGTGCTCGACCAGGTTCTTGACGGCCGCCAGGCCGCTGGCGCCGGCCCCGATCACGCACACGGTGTCGCCGCGGTCGTAGGCACTGCGCCAGTCCGGTGCACCCCCGACGGAGCCCCCGTACTCGAAGCTCACCGCCTTCGCCTCCGTCCGCCGTACCCGATCCGGATGTGCATCATCGCGGGCCGGCGCGGACCTGTCCAGACCGGGGAACCTCCACGTCGGCCACGACCGGCAGGTGGTCGCTGGCGGCGCGGGCGGCCGGCGTGTCCACCACCCGGTAGCCGGCCACGGTGAGGCGGCCGTCGACGAACACCGCGTCGATGCGCCGCCCCGACCGGGGGAACGTCGCCACCGGCGCCAGCCCGGCGGCGGGGTCCCGCAGCCGCCCGGTCAGGGCCCGCCAGGCGTGGCTGCCCGGCTCGTCGTTGACGTCGGCACCGAGCACCACCGGCAGGTCGAGCTCGTCGAGCAGGGCGCGCAGCCGGTCGGCCTGGCTGGGCCGTTCGACCGGGTCGGTGGCCAGGTGGGCGCCGACGGCCACCAGCTCGGCACCGTCCGGCAGCCGGCAGTGGGCGAACGCCGCCCCGCGCAGGTGGCGGCCCGGGGTGAGGGGAAACCGGACGCACCAGGTCCGCACCACCTGCACCCGCAGGCTGGTGAGGACGAGGTTGCCCATCGCCGGCATGCCGCCGACCGCCACCACCATCCCCCACGCGTGGGCCAGCGCGGCGCACCGGTACCGCCACCCGAGCCGGCGGGGCGCCTCCTGCACCAGCGCCACGTCCGGGGCCAGGTCGCGCACCAGCCGTGCCTGGGCGGCCCGGTCGCCCCGGCGGCCGGCGATGTTGTACGACAGGACACGCAGTCGGGACACGGTCGTCGTCACCGCCGTCGGACCAGGTCCGCGGCACCGATGACGCCGGCCAGCGGGCCGAGGCTGGCCGCGGTCACCGGGGCCACCGGGAACTGACCACGCCGGGCGAGCGCCTGCCGGTACGCCTCCCGGACCGGTGCCAGCAGCAGCTCGCCGGCGGCCATCACTCCCCCGCCCAGCACCAGCAGCTCCGGGTCGAGCACGGCCACGACGTCGGCCAGCCCGGCGCCCAGCCAGTGGCCGACCTGGTCGAAGGCGTACCGGGCGGCCGCGTCGCCGGCCCGGGCCGCGCGGGTGACCATCGGCCCGTCGATGCGGGCGGGGTCGCCGCCGGCGAGCTCCACCAGCACCCCGGACGGTTCCGGCTGCTGCGCGACGGCCTCGCGGGCCAGCCGCACCAGGGCGGTGCCGCTGGCGTACTGCTCCAGGCAGCCCTGGCGCCCGCACCCGCAGGGAAGCCCGTCGGGCACCACCCGGGTGTGGCCGATCTCGCCGGCCATGCCGTGCGCGCCGCGCACCAGCTCGCCGCCGACCACGATGCCGCTGCCGATGCCGGTGCCCACGGTCAGCAGCACCATCGACTCGGTGGCCTGCCGCGCCGCCCCGAACCGGAACTCCGCCCAGGCGGCCGCGTTCGCGTCGTTCTCGACCACCACCGGCAGGTCCAGCGCCGCGCTCAACAGGTCCTGCAGCGGCTCGTCGCGCCAGGCGAGGTTGGGCGCGTACCGGACCACCGACCGGCCGGCGTCGATCCACCCGGCGGCGCCCACCCCGACCGCCTCCACCCGGTGGGTCCGGCTGAGCTCGCCGACGAGGTCCACGACCACGTCCCGGATGCTGTCCGGCGACGTCGCGGGCGTGCGCCGCTGCTCGTGGCGCAGCACCCGGCCGGCCGCGTCGACCACGGCCGCGGCCACCTTGGTGCCGCCGATGTCGACACCGACGGCCAGGGGCGACCGACCGGTCACCGGGCGGTGGTCCCGCCGGTGACCAGCTGCAGCACGCGCGCCGCCCTCTCGACCAGCTCACCCGCCCCGGTGGTCAGCCGCGCGACGAGGTCCGGGTCCGGCCGCCGGGCGGCCGCGATGAGCCGGCACACCGGGCACCGGCAGCACTCGGGCGAGTCGTTGGCGATGCTGTGGCGGCGGTAGGAGGGTCCGAACAGCAGGTCCCCGAGGGCGTCGAAGCCGGCCGCCGCGGCACCGCCGCGCGGCCGGGACGGTGCGCCGAGCCGGTCGGCGGCCAGCGAGACCGCCGCGATGCCGGCGGCGACCAGCCGCTCGGCCTCCTGCCGGGCGGTCGCGCCGGGTCGCCGGTCCGCGCCGCTGCCCCCGGCCGCAGCGGGCCGTCCGGTCCCGCCGGTCTCCCCGGCCGTCCCGGTCGTGCCCGTGCCGCCCGTGGCGCTGGTCGGGATGCTGCTGCTCATCGACCGTCCCCCTCCGGGTCCGCGGACAGGGCCTCCACCCGGCGCTTGAGCTCCTTGAGCGCCGTATCCATGATGACCCGCTCGGCCTTGCGCCGGAACATGCCGAGCATCGGGACGGACGGCTCCACCTCCAGCGTGTACGTCACGGTGCACGTCCCGTCCCCGTGGTCGGCCAACTCGTACGAGCCGACCTGCGACTTCTGCACGGCCGACGGGGCGACCAGCCGCCACCCGATCCGGCTGAGGTCCTCGGCGTACTCGTACGCCAGCACGTACTCGTCCCGCACCGGACCCGCGTCCAGCACGAACCGCACCTGCCGGGCCCGGCCGTCCGGGTACTCCTCGATCACCTCGGCCGACCGCAGCGCCCCGGTCCACTCGGGGTACCGGGCGAAGTCGCAGATCACCTCGGCGACTCTGGCCGCCGGAGCCGCGACCCGGATCGACCGCGAGGAGGACTCGGCCATACCGGCAGGTTACCCGGGCCGCGGCGGGCGGCATATGCGCCGGCCTTCCGGGTAGGTCAGGTTCGTGCGGGAGATCACGGTGCCCCCGGCGGTGCGGGTACGCGACGACGCCGGCCTGGCCGACGTGGTGTGGGACACCGCCGCGGCCTCGCCCGACCGGGTGCAGTTCGCCGGGCCGGGGGTGCCCGGCGGGCGGGAGGTGACCTGCGCCCGGTTCCGGGACGAGGTGACCGCCCTGGCCGGCGGGTTCATCACCGCCGGCGTGCAGGCCGGCGACCGGGTCGCGCTCATGAGCCGCACCCGGTACGAGTGGACCCTGACCGACTACGCGGTGCTGGCCTGCGGCGCGGTGACGGTGCCGATCTACCCGACCGCGAGCGCCGAGCAGGTCGCGTGGACGCTGGCCGACTGCGGTGCGGTGGGCTGCGTGGTGGAGACCGGACCGCAGGCGGCGCTGGCGGCCGCCGGTTTCGCCCGGGCGGGACGCCAGGCGCCGGTGTGGCAGATCAACCGGGGCGGCCTGGGGCACCTGGCCGCCCGCTCGGCCGGGCCGGAGGCGGTGGCCGAGCGGCGCCGGGCCGTCAGCGCCGACGACGTGGCCACCATCGTCTACACCTCCGGCACGACCGGGCCGCCCAAGGGGTGCGCGCTGACCCACCGCAACCTGCTCAGCGAGACCGGCAACGCGATCGCGCACCTGCCTCAGCTGTTCCAGCCCGAGGACTCGTGCACCGTGCTGTTCCTGCCGCTGGCGCACGCCTTCGCCCGGCTGGTCCAGTTCGGCTGCCTGGCCGCGGGTGCGCGGCTGGCGTACGCGCTGGACCCGGCGAGCGACCTGGCCGCCGCGCTGAGCGCGGCCCGTCCCACGTTCCTGCTGGGCGTCCCCCGGGTCTTCGAGAAGCTGCGCCAGCGGGCGCGGGAGGAGGCCGGCGAGGGCCCACGGGGCGCGGTCTTCCGGGCGGCGGAGGCGACCGCGGTCGCCTACAGCCGGGCGCTGGACTCCCCGACCGGGCCGGGCGCGGCGCTGCGGCTGCGACGGCGGCTGGCCGACCGGCTCGTCCACCGTC
>VSBZ01000185.1:0-6461 GCA_047459215.1 Micromonosporaceae bacterium
AGACCACGACCCCGCCGGTCTCGTCCTGCAGCTCCCGCAGGCGCAGCACGTGGTCGACCCGGTGCCGGGGCTGTTCGATGTGCCCGTACAGCATGGTCGCCGGGGTCCGCAGGCCCTTGGCGTGGGCCAGGCGGTGGATGCGCGACCAGTCCTCCCAGTGGGTGTCGTGGTCGACGATCTGGCTGCGGATCTCCCAGTCGAAGATCTCCGCCCCGCCCCCGGTGAGGGACTCCAGGCCGGCGTCGATGAGCTCGTCCAGGATCTCGTCGGCGGACAGTCCGGAGATCTTCTCGAACCAGTGGATCTCGGTGGCGGTGAACGCCTTGAGGCTCACCTCCGGCAGGGCGGCCTTGAGCTCACGCAGCATCCGCGGGTAGTAGCGCCACGGCAGGGTCGGGTGCAGACCGTTGACGATGTGGAGCTCGGTGATCTTCTGGTCGCGCATCTCCAGCGCCTTGGCGACGGCCTCCTCCACCCGCATGGTGTAGGCCGTCTTCTCCCCGGGCTTGCGCTGGAAGGAGCAGTACGCGCAGGACGCCCGGCACACGTTGGTGAGGTTGAGGTGCCGGTTGACGTTGAACATCACCCGGTCGGCGTTGAGCAGGGTGCGCCGGTGGTGGGCGAGCCGCCCGAGCCAGGCGAGGTCGTCGCAGGCGTACAGGTCCTCGCCGTCCTGGCGGGTGAGCCGCTCGCCGGCGTAGACCTTCTCCTCCAGTTCGCGCCGCCGCGCCGGGTCCAGGTTGCCCACGGCTTGCAGCGTACCGACATCGGTCCGCCGGCGATTGCTGGGAGTTGGTACGTTTTGACCGTACCGTCCGCGGTTTCGCGTCGATCGTCCGGGATCGACACGGCCGCGGGTTTGCGGTAAAGCTATGAACTACCGCGCCGAACCCCGCCGGCGCGGAGTCATACCGGACGGGGGCGGTGAGATGGCGACATCCGTGCGGGTGCGACGCCGGACCGGGGGCATCAGCCTCCTGCTCTCAGGCCTGCTGGTTGCCGGAGCGCCGACGTCGGCGTGGGCCCAGCCCGACCAGGTGCCGGACCCGGGCGCGCGCCCGGCCCCCGTCGGCGAGGTGCGCCTGCCGGACGGCACGTCCGCCCGCATCCCGTCCGACCCCGACCCGATGGCGGGCCCGCTCGCCGGGCAGATCGCCGCCACCGAGGCGCGGATCGCCGCGCTGGTGGCACGACTGCGAGAGGTGGAGCCCCGGCTGGACGAGGCGCGCGGCGGGAGGCCGAGGCCGCGTGGCGGGAGGCCGAGGCGGACCGCGCGCGGGCGCAGGCGGAGTTCGACGCGCTGGTCGACGAGGCCTACCGGGAGGCCGCCGCCGTCCCGGAGCCGCTGCTCGACTTCCCGATCCCGGAGCTGTCGGAGAACGTCATCGAGCCGGCCGACAACCCGATCGGCGCCAAGGTGGTCGCGCGGCGGCTGGCCCGCATGCAGCGGCTGGCCGATCAGGCGGACGCGGCGTACCGGGCCGCCCTGGACGCCGAGCGGGCACTTGAGACCCAGGTTGACACGTACGAGGCGCAGCTGGCGGGCCTGCAGACCGAGCTGGACAACCTGCGCGACCGCAACGCGACGCTGCTGGCCCAGCAGGAGGCGGAGGAGCAGCGCCGCGCCTCCGAACGGTCGTACCCGCTGCAGACCACCGTCAACGGCCTGCGGGCGCACCCCCTCGCCCAACAGGCGGTACGGTTCGCGCTGGCCCAGCTCGGCAAGCCGTACGAGTGGGGCGCGGAGGGTCCGGACAGGTACGACTGCAGCGGTCTGGTGTGGGCGGCCTACCGCTCGGTCGGGGTCAGCCTCCCCCGGGTCGCCGCCGACCAGTACAACGCCACCCGCATCCGTCCGGTGGCCCGGCAGGCGCTCCTTCCCGGCGACCTTGTCTTCTTCAGTCGTACGGCCAACTGGCGCGACATCCACCACGTCGGGATGTACATCGGCGAGGGGCGCATGGTGCACGCCCCCAACCGCAACGACGTGGTCAAGATCTCCCCGATCCCGTCGGCGGGCTACTTCGGCGCCACCCGTGTGGTGGAGGCGGTCCGCGTCGGTCCCTCGCCGTCGCCGGGCCAGCCCTCGCCCGGCCAGTCGCCGTCGCCCGGCACCCGACCGACCCCACCCGGCCCCGGCACCGGTCCGACCCCGGGCCCGTCGCCGTCGCCGACCCCGGCTCTCGTCACCGTGCCCTCGGTGACCGGTCTGTCCGAGAGCGCCGCGCGGAGCGCCATCGAGTCCGCCGGCCTGCGACCCGCCGCCGGTAACCCGTTCCTCACCAGCGAGGGCGAGTGTGTGGCCGGCCGCGTCGCCCGCCAGCAGCCGCCTGCCGGCAGCCGGGTGCCGGTCGGCACGACCGTGACGTACCACGTCTGCGCGATCGTCGTCCCGGCCACCGCGGGGCTGTCCGAGAGCGCGGCGGTGGACGCGCTGGAGAACGCCGGCCTGCAGGTGAAGGTGGAGTACGTCGTCGCCGACGCACCGCTGGGCCAGGTCGTGTCCTCCGTGCCTCCGGCCGGGTTCGTCACGCTCTCGACGAGCACGGTGGTGACCATCCAGGTCGCGGGTGTGGCGGTGCCGGACGTGGTCGGGATGGCCGCTGGCGAGGCGACCACCGTGCTCACGGAGGGCGGCTGGCAGGTCAGCGTGAGCCCCGACGGCCCGGGAAGCTGCACGACCCTGCCCGACGAGCGCACGCCGGACACGGTGGCCTGCCAGTTCCCGGCGCCGGGCACGGTCGTCGCCCGGCCGGGCACGGTGACCATCGTCGTCTTCCCGGCGGAGACGCCGGACCCGTCGACCTCGCCCGACCCGTCGGGCACCCCCTCGCCGGACCCGAGCCCGACCGCGACCGCGACCGCGGCGTCGCGCTGGGATCCGGGCCTGCTGGTGCCGCCGGCCACCGAGAAGCCGGTGGTGGTCTGAGCGACGCGGCACGGCGGCGACGGTCGGCCGCGCCCGGCCGAGGTCCCGCCGCGGCGGCCCGAGGCCGCGGGCCGGTCGTCCGGGCCCGGCCGTGGGCGGGCCCGGACGGGCTCAGCCCTGGCGAGCGGGGTGGATGGTGCCGGTGACCTCGGCGAGCGTGATCGGCTCGCCGTCGGGGCCGGGAGCGGTGGCGCCGATCGTGACGGTGTCCCCGTCGGCGAGGAAGGTGCGCTCCTCGCCTCCGGCCAGGCGCACCGGTTCGGCGCCGCCCCAGGTCAGCTCCAGGAAGGACCCGACCTGGTCGCGCTCCGGTCCGGAGACGGTGCCGGAGGCGTACAGGTCGCCGGTGCGCAGGCACGCCCCGTTGACCGTCATGTGGGCCAGCTGCTGCGCCGGCGACCAGTACATCGAGCGGAACGGGGGCCGGCTGACCTCGGTGCCGTTCCACCGGACCGTCAGCGACAGGTCCAGTCCCCGCCGCCGCGGTTCGCGCAGGTACTCCAGGACGGGCGGGTCCTGCTCCGGCAGGTCCACCCAGGCGGCGTCGAGCGCCGCCAGCGGCGTGATCCACGCCGCCACCGACGTGGCGAAGGACTTGCCGAGGAACGGTCCCAGCGGCTGGTACTCCCACGCCTGGATGTCCCGGGCGGACCAGTCGTTGACGAGGACCACCCCGAAAACGTGGTCGGCGAACCGGGTGACGCTCACGGGTGTGCCGAGCTCGCTGGGCACACCGACCACGAAGCCCACCTCGGCCTCGATGTCCAGCCGGGTGGACGGGCCGAACGTGGGCAGCTCCGCGCCCGGTGGACGCCGCTGGCCGCACGGGCGCACCACCGGCGTTCCCGAGACCACCACCGTGCCGGCCCGGCCGTGGTAGCCCACCGGCAGGTGCCGCCAGTTGGGCAGCAGCGGCGGCTGGCCCGGTCGGAAGATCTCGCCGACGTTGGCGGCGTGGTGCTCCGAGGAGTAGAAGTCGACGTAGTCGGCGACGTCGAACGGCAGCGCCATCTCCTGGACGGTGTCCAGCGGGCGGAGCAGCGGCTCCACCGTCGGTCGGGCGGCCGGGTCGGTCAGGGCCGCCACCAGCCGTCCCCGCACGTCCGCCCACACCCGCGGCCCGGCCGCCAGGAACGGCATGAGGCTGCCGCCCTGGAAGCCCCCGCCCGTGTCGACCACGCCCGCCGCCTCGGCCGCCGCCAGGTCGAGCGCGAAGTCCCCGATCCGGACGGCGGGCCGGCGTACGCCGTCGACGACCACCACCCCGTACGGCAGGTGCCGGACCCCGTACCCGGACCCCGCCGCTCCCGGTACCCAGGTCATGATCCTCCCTCCGACAGCAGCCCCAGCGCCGTGAGGTCGGCCAGGGGTTCGGGGATGCTGCACGATCCGAACGCGATCCACAGCGGACGGTCCCGCTCCAGCCCGGCGGCCACGGTGTCGACGAGCGGCCGCGGGTCGGTCCGGGACAGCAGGTCGGTCACCTCCGCGACCGTCGCCCCGCCCTCGGCCGCGAGGCAGGCGGCCAGCACGTTCACGAAGCCGTGGTGGGTGAAGCCGGTGGCCGGGTCGGTGTGGCGCACCGCGTGGTGCAGTCCGGCGGTGAGCTTGAACGGCAGGTCGCGGTCGCGGCAGCCGCAGATCACCTCGGCGAGCTGGCCGGGCGTGGGGAACAGGTCGGCTCGCGCGCCGCCGGTGCGGAACTTCGGGGCGACCCGGGTGCCGCCCGCCCGGGCGTCGGCGATCAGGTCGAGGGCGTCCGGTACCCGGTCGCCGAACGGGACCTCCGCGTAGAAGTCCATGTCGGACCGGCCGGCCGCGGCGGCGAGCAGGGTGCGCAGGCCGGGTCGCGGATCCTCGCCCCGGGCGGCGACGGCGACCTCGAGCTGGCGCCACGTCGGCTCGGCGGCGGCGAGGGCGGCGGGCACGCCGTCGGGTCCGGTGTCACAGATGATCCCGAGGCGGGGCGGGCCGTCCGCACCGAGCGTCCGTGCGGTGCGCAACGGCAGCAGCAGCGGGCCCACCAGGTCGGCGTACCAGGCGGCCCGGTGCGCGGAGTGGTCGGTCAGGGCCTGTGGAAGGGGCGCGTTGCCCGGTGGGAAGACGGCGGCGTCGTCGATGAGGGCCCGGAGCAGCGGCGGTACACGGCCGTCGCGGCCGGGTGCGGCGGGGCCTCCGGCGGAAGGTGTGGTTGACACAGGTACCGACCGTAGTAGACGCTACAAGCAGCGGACAAGAGCGTCCGATATCCGGACGCTCCGTGCGCCTGAACGACACGCGGACGACGGCGACGAGTCAACGAAGGGGGTCGCCACCATGCCGTACTACCGCCGGGTCGGCGAGGTCCCGCACAAGCGCCACACCCAGTTCCGGCAGCCGGACGGCAGCCTGTACGCCGAGGAACTGATAGGCCAGGAAGGCTTCGCCTCCGACTCCTCGCTCCTCTACCACCGCCACCTGCCGACCGCCATCGTGGCGGCCGAGCCGTACGACAAGCCCGTGCCCGCGCGCCGGCCCAACGTGCCGCTCAAGCCGCGCCACCTGCGCACGCACAAGATCGACGCGGGCGGCGACGCGGTGCTCGACCGTACCCACCTGCTGGCCAACGACGACTGCCGGATCTCCTACGTGGTGGCCGACCGGCCCTCGCCGCTGTACCGCAACGCCATCGGCGACGAGTGCTTCTACGTCGAGGAGGGCTCCGCCCGCATCGACAGCACCTTCGGGTCACTGGACGTGACCACGGGCGACTACGTGATCGTCCCCCGGTCGGTGATCTTCCAAGTGACTCCCGTGGGCGGGCCGGTCCGGCTGCTCATCGTGGAGGCCGCCGGACACATCAACCCACCCCGACGCTACCTGTCGGTGCGCGGCCAGTTCCTGGAGCACTCCCCCTACTGCGAGCGGGACCTGCGGGCGCCGTCCGAACCGCTGCTGCGGGAGGGGACCGACGTGGAGGTCTTCGTCCAGCACCGGGTCCGGGACGGGATCGCGTGGACCCGCCAGGTCTACGCCCACCACCCGTTCGACGTGGTCGGGTGGGACGGCTGCCTGTACCCGTGGGCGTTCTCCATCCACGACTTCGAGCCGATCACCGGCCGCATCCACCAGCCGCCGCCGGTGCACCAGACCTTCGAGGGGCCGAACTTCGTCATCTGCTCGTTCGTTCCCCGCAAGGTCGACTACCACCCGCTGGCGATCCCGGTGCCGTACAACCACCACAACGTCGACTCCGACGAGGTGCTGTTCTACACGGGCGGCAACTACGAGGCGCGGCGCGGCTCCGGCATCGAGCAGGGCTCCATCTCGCTGCACCCGGGCGGGTTCACCCACGGCCCCCAGCCCGGCGCGCCGGAGCGCTCGATCGGGCTCGAGTTCTTCGACGAGCTGGCGGTCATGATCGACACCTTCCGGCCACTGGAGCTGTGCGAGCCCGCGCTGGCGGTCGAGGACGAGGAGTACCCCTGGACCTGGTCGCGGCCGGCCCCCGGCACGGACGGTCGCTGACGCCTCGGCTCGCGGGGCGGCCGGG
>VSBZ01000186.1:0-6450 GCA_047459215.1 Micromonosporaceae bacterium
TTCCTGCGTGGCCTGCTGGCGGGCGGGCCGCGGCCCTGAGCCGCGGCCCGCCCGCATCCCTCCTACGACTCGCAGGCCACGCCGTCGCCGTCGTGGTCCAGGCGGTACACGTCCTTACCGATGACGTAGACCGGGCCGCGCACGTACGCGGGCCCGTCCCCGCTGCCACCCTCGCAGTCCACGTCGCTGGCGATGGGCACGCAGGCGCCGGTGTAGTTCGGGTGGCACTCCGGCGGCGGCTCGGGCTTCGGCTTCGGTTTGGGCTCCTCCTTGGGCTTCGGCTTGGACTCGGGTTCCGGCTCGGACGCGGGCCGGCCCGTGCCCCGGGCGACGACCCGGTCCACCGGCTCCTCGGTGATCTTCGAGCCGACCAGCTTCCGGTCGGTCTCCACTCCGTCGGTGTAGGTGACCTCGTACGTCAACGTCTTCACGCCCGGACGGCCCTCGACGCGGAGCTGGGTGGTCCCGGCGGGGAGGCTGGGATCGTCGACGACCACCTCCTCGAACGGGATCTCCTCGGTCTCGGTCACGGTCCGCACCTCCACGGACGCGGTGCGGCTCGCCGCCACCTCCGGGCGGTCGGCCGGGGCCGTGGCGGTCGGGGTCGACCGCGGCGACGAGGTCCCGTCCGGACCGGCGAGACCGTCCGGCGAGGCGATCGAGCTCATCCCGCCGGCGCAGACCAGCAGCGGCGTGGCCACCGCCGCGACCGTCACGGCTTTCGCCACGGCGGTGCCGGGTCCACCACGCCCGCCAGCCACCGGCCGGAGCCGGTAGGGCGGCGGTCCCGTGCCGCGGCGGTGGCGCAGGTTCGGGTACCGGATGCCGACCCTCCCACGGGTCGGACGGGGGCTGTGTGGTCACGGCGTCACGGCCGCCGCGCGCACCATCGGGCGACCGGCCGCTCTGGACGGTCGTCCCGGCCGGTCGCGGGCACCATCCACACTGGTGGCGGCCGGCCGTCCACCGCAGGCGAGTGGACCTCTCGACCAACGGGACATTGCCCGCTCGTGCGACGCGGGTCGGCCGGACACGCCGGTGGGGCCCCGCCGGAGGCGGGACCCCACCGGATCACGGGCCGTTCGGAACCTACCCGGTGCCGCCGCGTGGCGAGGGGACGCTGTCGACGGCGATGAACCCGGCCGCCCGCGCCACGGCGCGCCGGGTCAGCACGGTGGCCAGGTGGGTGCGGTACTCCGCCGAGGCCGTGGTGTCGCTGCGCGGTGAGGTGCCCTCCGCCGCGTGCGCGGCCGCGGCGGCGACCCCGTCCGGACCCGCACCGGCCAGCGCCTGCTCCACGGCGCTGGCCCGCACCGGGGTCGGCCCCATGTTCGTCAGCGCCACCCGGGCCTCACCGATGGTGCCGTTGGCCCGCCGCACCGCGGCGGCCACCGCCACCGTCGCCCACGCCTGGGCGGTCCGGGACACCTTGGCGTAGTGGGCGCCCCACCCGGGCAGGGCCGGCACCCGCACCTCGACCAGCACCTCGTCGGGACGCAGCACGGTGGTGAAGTAGTCCACGAAGAACTCGCGCGCCTTCACCGTCCGCCGCCCGGACGGTCCGGCCACCACCAGCTCCGCGTCCAGCGCCACCGCCGCCGTCGGCAGGTCGCCGGCGGGGTCGGCGTGGGCGAGCGAGCCCCCGATCGTGCCGCGGTGGCGCACCTGCCGGTCGCCGACGCACGCCGCCGCCTGCGCGAGCAGGGCCGCGTTGTCGCGGACGAGCGCGTCGCTCGCCACCTCCGCGTGGGTGGTCATCGCGCCCACCACCAGGGTGTCCCCGTCGAGCCGGACGCCGCGCAGCTCCTCGATGCCGCCCAGGTCCACCAGCAGGCTCGGGGTCGCCAGCCGGAGCCGCAGCACCGGCAACAGGCTGTGCCCGCCGGCGAGGACCTTCGCGTCGTCGGCCGCGCCGGCCAGGGCCGCCACCGCCTCATCTACAGTGGTCGGTTTGACGTAGTCGAACGCTGCCGGAATCATGCCGCCGCCTCCTTGGCCTGCGCCTCCTTGGCCTGCTGCAGCGCCCGCCACACCCGCTCCGGGGTGCAGGGCATCGGGACATCGTGGACCCCGTACGGACGCAGCGCGTCCACGACGGCGTTGACCACCGCGGGCGTGGCCGCGATCGTCCCCGCCTCACCGACCCCCTTGACCCCCAGCGGGTTGGTGGTGGCCGGCGTCTCGGTGCGGTCGGTGGTGAACGAGGGCAGGTCCGCCGCGCTGGGCACGGTGTAGTCGGCCAGCGAACCGGTGAGCAGGTTGCCGTCGGAGTCGTACACCGCCTCCTCGTACAGCGCCTGCCCGATGCCCTGGGCGACACCGCCGTGCACCTGCCCCTCGACGATGAGCGGGTTGATGACCGTCCCCACGTCGTCCACGCAGGTGTAGTTGCGGATCCTCACCTGGCCGGTCTCGGTGTCCACCTCCACCGCGCACAGGTGGGTGCCGTGCGGGAAGGAGAACGCGTCCGGGTCGAACACCGCGTCGGAGTCGAGGTTCGGCTCCATGCCCTCGGGCAGGTCGTGCGCGGTGAAGACCGCGGTCGCGATCTCGGCCAGGGTCTTCGCCGCCGTCGGGGTGCCGCGCACCCGGAACGCGCCGTCGGCGAACTCCACGTCGTCCGGTGAGCACTCCAGCAGGTGGGCGGCGACAACCCGCGCCTTGTCGCGCACCTTGGCGCACGCCATGGCCAGCGCCACCCCGCCGACGGCCAGCGACCGCGAGCCGTAGGTGTCCAGGCCCTTGGGCGCGGTCCGGGTGTCGCCGTGCAGGACCTCCACGTCCTCGAACGGCACCCCGAGCTGGTCGGCGACGATCTGGCTCCAGGCGGTCACGTGGCCCTGACCGTGCGGGCTGGTCCCGGTCACGACCTCCACCTTCCCGGTGGGCAGCACCCGCACCCGCGCGGCCTCCCAGCCGCCGGCGCCGTAGTTCAGCGCCCCCAGCATGCGCGAGGGCGCGATGCCGCACATCTCCGTGTAGGTGGAGACGCCGATGCCCAGCTGCACCGGATCCCCGGACTCCCGCCGCCTCCGCTGCTCTTCCCGCAGCTGCTCGTACCCGAACAGCTGCATCGCCTTCTCGGTGGCCGCCTCGTAGTTGCCGGAGTCGTAGACCAGACCCGCCACCGTGGTGTACGGGAACTCCTCGTGCCGGATCCAGTTGCGGCGCCGTACCTCCACCGGGTCCATGCCCAGCTCGGCGGCGAGCTCGTCCATGATCCGCTCGATGGCGTAGGTCGCCTCCGGCCGGCCGGCACCCCGGTACGCGTCGGTCTTGGTGGTGTTGGTGAAC
This sequence comes from Micromonosporaceae bacterium, assembly GCA_047459215.1. Classification (GTDB taxonomy): domain Bacteria; phylum Actinomycetota; class Actinomycetes; order Mycobacteriales; family Micromonosporaceae; genus Natronosporangium. Next base: position 3,295 of record VSBZ01000186.1, read on the forward strand.
ACGCCCGTGCACTCGAACCGGTACGCGGGGATCTTGTAGATCGCGTTGTACATGAACGCGCCGAGCAGCGGCACGCCCGGCGTCACCAGGCCCAGGTACGCGCCCATGTTGGCGGTCAGCTTCACGTCCAGCCCGGTGACGGTGCCGTCCCGGCGGGCGTACAGCGTGATGTCCTGGATGAGGTCGCGACCGTGGTGGGCGGAGACCATCGTCTCCCACCGCGACTCGGTGTACTTGACCGGCCGGTCGAGCTTGCGGGCGACCGCGAACGCGATCCACTCCTCCGGGGTGGCGGCGAGCTTGCCGCCGAAGCCGCCGCCCACGTCCGGCGCGATCACCCGGATCTTGTGTTCCGGGACGCCGGTGGTGGCCGCCAGCAGGAACCGCAGGATGTGCGGGATCTGGGTGGCCGACCAGATCGTGATCTCGTCCTGGCCGGGGTCCACGACCACGCTGCGCGGTTCCATGTACGACGGCACCAGGCGCTGCTGGACGTAGCGACGCTTCAGGGTGACCTCGGCGCTGGCGGCCGCCTCGGCGACGTCGCCGCCGGTGCCCGCCTGCGCCGAGTCGAATACCCAGGTGTAGCACTTGTTCGTGCCCGCCTCCGCGTGGACCAGCGGGGCACCGTCGGCCAGGGCCTGCTCCATGTCCAGGACGACCGGCAGCGGCTCGTAGTCGACCTCGATCGCCTCCAGCGCGTCCACGGCGCTGGCCCGGTCACGGGCGACCACCACGGCCACCGGCTCGCCGACGTGACGCACCTCGGTGGTCGCCAGCGGCGTGTACGTCGGGGCCACCATGTCCTCGGTCACCGGCCACGCGCAGGCCAGGGTGCCCTGGAGGTCGGCGAGGTCGGCGCCGCTGAACGCGGCCACCACGTTGGGCGCCTTCCGTGCCCCGGACACGTCGACGCGGGTGATCCTGGCGTGCGCGTGCGGGCTGCGCAGGATCGCCATGTGCAGCATGCCCGGCACGGTGATGTTGTCGGTCCAGCGGGTGCGGCCGCGGATGAGGTGGGCGTCCTCCTTGCGGAGCCGGGCGCGTCCGACCTCGCGTTCGGCGACGGTGGCGGTCATTGCCCGCTCACCCCCACCGGCTGGGCCGACTCACCGGGCGCCGGCGCCGGTTCGGCGCGCATCTGCGCGGCGGCGTCCTGCACCGCGCGCACAATGTTCTGGTATCCGGTGCAGCGGCACAGGTTCCCCTCGAGCCCTTCGCGGATCTCCTCCTCGGAGGGGTCGGGGTTGTCGCGCAGCAGGTCGACCGCCGCCATGATCATCCCGGGTGTGCAGAAGCCGCACTGCAACGCGTGCCGCTCGTGGAACGCGCGCTGCACCGGGTGGTCACCGCCGAGACCTTCGATGGTGGTGACCTCCCGTCCGTCGGCCTGGACGGCGAGCACGGTGCAGCTCTTCACGCCGCGGGGCACGCCGGCGTGGTCGGTCATCAGCACCGTGCAGGAGCCACAGTTGCTGGTATCGCAGCCCACCACCGTGCCGACCTTGCCGAGGTGGTCGCGTAGGTAGTGGACCAGCAGGGTACGGGCGGGCACGTCGTCGGTGTAACGCGTGCCGTCGACAGTGACTGAGATCTGGGGCATGTGGTACCTCCGCGGTCGCGGGGTCGGCCCGGGGCTCGGGCGCACCGGGCCGGTGGGTAGTCAGTCAACCGCTGTCCGCTTCCGAGGGCAAGGGTTGGTCGTGCACTTTCCGACCCCGGCCCGCGCCGGCCGGACCTCCGGGTCGTCCGCGGCCGTCGGCTATCCCGGTCGGGACACGGGGCGGGCGCGGCCGCCGGGGCGTTCCCGGGTACCGGCGGGTCATTCCAGATAGCGCAGTCCGACCACGCCGGTGATGATCAGGAGCAGGCAGGCGACCCGCGCGACGGTCACCGGTTCCCGCAGCAGGACCATGCCCGCCAGCGCGGTGCCGGTCGCGCCGATGCCGACCCACACCGCGTACGCGGTGCCGACCGGGATGGTGCGCACGGCGTATCCGAGGCCGACCATGCTCAGTACCAGCGCCACGACGAACACCGCCACCGGCAGCGGGCGCGTGAACCCTTTCGATGCGGCGAGGGCGAGCGCCCACACGGCCTCCAGCATTCCGGACCCGATCAGTACCAGCCACGCCATCGACCACGACCTCCACACCGCCGCCCGCACGTCAGGCCCGGCCATCCCGTCCGCCAGGCCGGGTGCCCTTCCCGCCAGGCTAGGCGGCTGCCCGGTGACCGGGACGCCCGCCAGCGAGGCCTCCCGGCCGGGCTAGGCACCCGGCGCGCCGGGTGAGACGACCTTCCCGCCGGGCGGGGCGCCCGGTCGGCCGGGGCCCGTGCCGCGGTCGACGGGCGGGGCACCTCGACGGTGGGGGTGGGCGGCGTGACCGCGGGGCTCGGCGCGGGGCCGGCCACCCGCGGCGGGGTACGCGCCCGACACCGCCCCGGAGTGTGCACTGTCGACAGACCGACCGCGGTCGACGACGACGCGCCGGTCGTCGGGCAGGCGTGCGGTCAGGCCGCGGGCGTCGAGGTGCTCCAGCAGCGGCACGGCGACGCGGCGGGTGGTGTCCAGCGCCAGTCGGGCCTGGCTGAGCGTGAACGGCTGCGGGAGCCGGGCCAGCACCCGGGCGGCCTGCGTGTCCGCCGACGGGGGCAGGACGACCTCGCCTGGCAGCCGCAGCACCGCCCCGGCCCGCGCGGCGGCGGCGATCTCCCTCGGCCCGAGCCGGAGCGCGGCCAGACGCTCGGCCGGCGGGGCGCGGAACGGGTGCCGGCTCCAGTCGCCGTGCAGCCGGGACAGGCTCGCCCGCACCGACTCGGGCAGGCCGTGGGCCCGCGGGGGCGGGCAGACGCGGCCGTCGCGGACCGCCAGGGGCGGGCTCGCCAGCGCGGCGACGAGCAGCCGGTCGGGCAGGTCCAGCGCCCGGCGGGCCGCCTCCAGCGGGATGCCGGGTTCCAGCGGCCGGTCGTGGGCGTACGCCCGGACCACCTCGGCCAGCCGGCGCCGCTGCTGCTCCCACCAGCCCGGATCGGCGAGCCAGTCGTCGGCGACGGGGGCCGCGGTGACGGTCACGCCCATGCGGGTCAGGTCGCGGGCGCGGACCAGCCGCCGGCGGCGGATCTCGCCGCGCTCGTCGGGGTGCCCGTCGACGC
>VSBZ01000187.1:0-6416 GCA_047459215.1 Micromonosporaceae bacterium
CCGCTGCCGGAGTTCGGCCGGGACCGGCTGGTCGGCACGGCCGCCGACCGCCTCGCCGCCGTCGCCGACGCAGCCGCGCAGGCGGGGGTGACGCTGGTACTGGAGCACCTCAACACGGTGTTCCTGCCCGGCTACCTGTGGGACGACGTCGCGAGCGTCGTGGAGGTGGCCGCCCGCGTGGACCGTCCCGAGGTGCGGGTGGTCTTCGACGCCTTCCACCAGCAACTGGTGCGGGGCAGGCTCACCGACAATCTGGTGGCCGCGCTGCCCTGGCTCGCTCGGGTGGACGTGGCGGAGGTGCCGGGCCGGCACGAGCCCGGCCGCGGCGAGATCGACTTCCGGCACCTGCGGGAGGTGCTGGACGAGCACGGCTGGGACGGCGTCCTCACGTTCGAGACCGTACCCAGCGACGGGAACCCGGCGACCGCGGTCGCCGCCATCGACGCCCTGTTCCCGGTGTCGTGGTGCCGGTCGCGGACGGCAGGCGCCGGCCGCGCAACGCCCGGCGCACCGGGCGACGGCGACGCGACACCGGGCGGTCCACGTGGCGGTGGCGCGACGCCGGGCGGTCCCGGACCGCGGTTCTGACGACCACTGTGGAGGAAGGGAGTGTGCCGTGGCGGCGTTGACCGGCAAGGTTGCCATCGTCACCGGGGCCGGCTCGGCCCGCGGCCAGGGCGCGGCGGTTGCCCGGCTGTTCGCCCGCGAGGGCGCCCGGGTGGTCGTCACGGACCTGCCGCACACCGCCGGCGCCGAGGTGGCCGCCGAGCTCGGCGAGCAGGGCTGGTTCCAGGAGCTGGACGTCACCGACCAGCGTGCCTGGGCGGAGGTGGTCGCCGCCACCCGGCGGCGGTGGGAGCGCATCGACATCCTGGTGAACAACGCCGGGGTGTGGCTCAACAAGGGCCTGCTCGACACCACCCCGGAGGAGTACGCCAGGGTGGTGGCGGTCAACCAGACCGGCGTGTTCCTGGGGATGGCGGCGGTGGCGCCGGTCATGCGCGACCAGCGCAGCGGGGTCATCATCAACACCTGCTCGGTGGCCGGGATGAAGGGCGGCGGGCAGCCGTACGCGTACGCGGCCAGCAAGTGGGCGGTCCGCGGCATGACCCGGGCGGCCGCGTGGGAGCTGGCGCCGTACGGGATCCGGGTGAACGCCATCTCGCCCGGCGTGGTGGACACGCCGATGATCGAGGGCGGCGAGCCGGAGGTGCGGCGGCTGGCCACCCTCGTGCCCAGCGGCCGGGTCGCGAAACCGGAGGAGATCGCCACCATCGCGCTGTTCCTGGCCAGCGACGCCTCCAGCTACGTCTCGGGCACCGAGATCACCGCCGACGGCGCGCTCACCGCCTAGGCGCCGGTCCCGTGTCGGTGCGGGTCTCGATGGCGTGGACCACCGCCGCCATGTCCTCCCCGCCGTGACCCAGCGACACCGCCTCGCGCAGCAGCGCGTGGGTGGCGTCCAGCAGCGGCGTGGCCACACCCGCCCGTCTCGCCTCCTCGGCGATGAGCCGCGCGTTATAGAGCACGTCGGCCGCGGCCGCCTGCACCTCGAAGTCGCCGGTGACGAGCTTGAGCAGCTTGCCGCGGGACACGCTGCTGGCCATGGGGCCGCTGTCGTGCACCAGCTGAAACCGACGCGGGTCCAGGCCGTGCCGCATCGCGAAGTGGAAGGCCTCCGCCAAGCCCGTGACCATCGTGATGAGGAACAGGTTGATCGACAGCTTGGTCAGCAGGGCGTAGGGCACCGGGCCGCAGTCGACCGCCTCGCGGCACATCGGCGCCAGCAGCGGCCGCACCTCCTCCACCGCCTGCGGCTCGCCGGCGACCATCGCGACCAGCTGCCCCGCCTCGGCCGGCACGCGTGACCCCGACACGGGCGCCTCGACGTAGCGGCCGCCGGCGGCCCGTACGTCCGCCTCGAGCCCCTGGGAGTACCCCGGCGAGGTTGTTCCCATGTGGACGAGGGTCCGGCCGGAGAGGTTGGCCCCGGAACGCCTCGGTGCCGCGACCGAGCACAGCGTCGGTCGCCTCACCGTTGGCGAGCATGACGACGACCACGGGCGCCCGTGCGAAGACCTCCGCCGGGCTCGCCGCAACCTGCGCCCCGGCCCGCCGCAGCGGTTCCGCGCGCGCCGCGGTGCGGTTCCACACCACCAGCCGTACCCCGGACCGGGCGAGGTTGAGCGCCATCGGTTGCCCCATGACCCCCAGGCCGATGAAACCGACGTCCACATGCACCTCCGACGGCAGTCCTCACCACGTGTCGGTGCGCGCCACCGCGTCGAGGACCCGGTCCGCGTCCGGCAGGTGGTGCTCCTCCAGCCGGGCAGCCGGGTACGGTGCCGTACCCGGCTGCCCGCACCGCCGGTGCCTCCGGCCGGTAGGAACAGCGCCAGGCCAGCCGCGCGGCGTTGAGCGCCTGCGCACGCTGGAGCGCGAGCTCGGCCAGCCGTTGTTCGAGCGGGTGGGCCGCCGGTTGCGGGTCACCGCGGCCGGGGCCGAGGCGTACCGCCGGGTGGTGCGCATCCTGGCGGAGTGGGACGACGCGCGCGCCCTGGCACGCCGCGGCGACGCACAGGTGCGGCTGCGCCTGGGCGTGCTGGACACGCTGCCCCACCGGTGGGTCTGCGAGCTGGTCGACGCGCTGGGCCACGGGCACCCACAGCTGGCGGTCTCGGTCCGCTCCGGGAGCGTGCCGCGGCTGGCGACCCTCCTGGCGGGGGCTCGCCTGGACGCCGCGGTCACGAGCATGCAGGTGCCGGCGCCCGGGGCGCGGGTGTGGCACCACGAGCCGTTCGTCGCCCTGTTCCACCCCGACCACCGGCTCGCGCGCCGGCACGTCATCGCCCGGCGGGACCTGGCGGACGAGCCGTTCGTGGAGCGGAGTCACTGCGAGATCATGGACGGTGGCCGCGTGGCGGTACGGCGGTCCGGGGTGCGGCTGACCGTCGTGGCCCGCGTCCACTCCGACGACCTCGCGATGGCACTGGTCGGACGCGGGTTCGGCGACACGCTGGCGCCGCTGAGCCTGGCGACCGGCGAAGTCCGGCCCGTGCCCGTGGAGGACTTCGCGATCCAGCGGTGCCTGGTGCTGGAGGTTGGCACCGGAAGCTCCCCGCAGGCGGTCGCCGCGCTCGCGGACGTGCCCGACACGGTGCGCTGGTCCTGACGCCGCGTCTCGCGGCGCCAGACGGGGGCGCGGGTCAGAGCCGGCTCAGAACCGCAGCATCCCGATCGGCACGTAGGCGAGCGCGCCGATGAGCCCGGCGGCCGGGAACGTCATGAGCCAGGCGATGACGATGGACCGCGCGACCCCCCACCGGACCGCCCGCTTGCCGCGGGTGGAGCCGACCCCCATGATGGCCGAGGTGATGGTGTGCGTGGTGGAGATGGGCGCACCGATCCACCACGTGTTGGCGTAGAGCACCGCCGAGGCCACGGACTCGGCGGAGAAGCCCTGCGGCGGTCCGAGGTCGATGATCCGGCGCCCCATCGTGCGGATGATGCGCCACCCACCCGCGTACGTGCCGGCGGCCATGGCGCCGGCCGCGGCCAGGTACACCCACTCGGGGATGTGCGTGGGCGAGTCCTGGAAGCCGCCCACGAACAGCGCGAGCACGATGATGCCCATGACCTTCGCGGCGTCCTGCATGCCGTGGCCGAGCGACATGGCGGCCGCCGACACGGTCTGGGCGTGGCGGAAGCCCCGGTTCAGCTTGCCCGGCTGCCCCTTCCGGAACACCCAGTAGACCGCCAGCATCATCAGGAACCCGAGCACGAGGCCGATGACCGGGGACAGCAGCGTCGGCAGCAGCACCTTCGTGACCAGGCCGCCCCACAGCACCACGCCGCCGCCGACCAGCGTGGCACCGACGACACCGCCGAACAGCGAGTGCGACGACGACGTCGGCCACCCGAACCACCAGGTGATGAAGTTCCAGCCGATCGCGCCGATCACCCCGGCGAGCACGATCATCAGGCTGTTCATGCTCGCCTCGAGCTCGACCAGTCCCGCGGCCACGGTGGCGGCCACCTTGGCACCCAGGTGGGCGCCGATGAAGTTGCCGATGGCCGCCATCGCCAGGGCCGGCCGCGGCCGCAGCGCCCGGGTGGAGACCGAGGTGGCGATGGCGTTGGCGGCGTCGTGGAAGCCGTTGGTGTAGGCGAACAGGAGCGCGGCGGAGATCACCGCCGCCACGGCGATGTAGGTACTGGTGTCCACCCTCAGGACTCTTTGACGTACACGCCCTCGATGACGTGGCTGACCTGCTCGAAGGAGTCGCAGGCGGCCTCCAGCTCGTCCGCGACCTCCTTGAGCTTCATGACGGTCAGGCCGTCGTACTCCCCGGAGTACAGCCGCACCAGCAGCATGCGGTAGGCGCGGTCACCGTCGTTCTCCAGCCGGTTGCACTCGACCCAGTAGTTGCGCATCTCCTGGTTGAAGCCCCGCAGCTTGGGCATGGACTCGGCGAGCAGGTCGGCCTGGGCCTGCAGGACGGCGATCTGCTCGATCATCTCCCGCGGCAGGGCGGGCAGGTCGGTCAGCCCGTACAGGTAGATCAGGTGGGCCGCGGCCTCGATGTGGTCGATGACGTCGTCGAGCCTGGCCGCCAGCTGGTGCATGTCGTTGCGGTCCAGGGGGGTGACGAAGGTTGAGTCGATCTTGTTGAACAGCCGGTGTGTGAGCTGGTCGTTGTCGTGCTCGACGTCGACGAGCCGCTCCGAGATCGACTCGAAGTCGGGCTTCTCGTCCCCCAGCTCGGCGAGGATGGTGACCCCGCGCTTGATGTTCTCCGCCGCCTCATTGAAGAAAGCGAAGAAGGCGCTGTCCTGAGGCTTCAGCGAGAACCGCACCCAGCACTCTCCTGCCCGTTGTGCAGCCGTATCGTTCGGACGCCCCAGCGTCCCACCCGACGCTAGCACCCCCGGCCGGGCGACCCAGGGGAGGAAGCGGCCCGGATGGGCGGTTCCGCGCCACAGTTGGCCAGACGTTCCGGATCAGTTCGCGGACGGTTTACCGGCCGTTCAACTTCCGCTCGACCGGTCCGGCCGCGGGCGGCGGGCTCAGCGCGGCGGTGAGGCCGCGCTGTCGACGCTCCGGTCCGCGTCGCCGTCGTCGACGACCGCCTCGTGGACGGCGGTCTCGTCGTCGGCGGCCGGGTAGGCGGCCGACGCGCCGTTGTCGGCCGGTCCCGCCTCGGCCGGCGGGTACTCGTCGGCGCCAGCGTGGCGCGGCGCCGGGATCACCGGCGCGGCGTGCGCCCCGGCGTAACCGTCCCCACCCGGCGCGGCGCCGGCCGGGCCACCGGCCACGGCCGCCTCACCCGGGGCGCCGCCGGCCGCCACGCCGTTGCCCTCCGGCTGCGCCGGCACCAGGGGGTACTCGCCGGTCTCGGCCTCCTGACCGGCCGCGGCGGCCCCGCCGTCGGCCCGCCAGCCCGGGCCGCCGCGACCGTCGGCCGGCTCCGCCGCCCGGGCTCCCCCGCCCCGCTCGAACCAGGCGTACCCGCCGGTGTCCGGCTCGGCGTCGCCACCCGCGGCCGGCCCGCCCGCGTCGGGTGGCGCCTGCCCTGCCATCGGTGCCGGCGGCGCGCTCTGGGGCTCGGCGGGCGCGGGGTGAGGCTCCACGGGCGCGGGCTGGTCCCCGGAGGCCACGCCGACCGCCTCTCCCGCCGCCACCGCCGGCGGCCCGGACTGGGGTACCCCGACCTGGTCGCCGCGCACACCCGCCGCGGCGGCGTCCTCCAGGCGTACCGCCGGTCGGGGCGCCACCGGCACGACCAGCGGGTACTCGCCGGTCTCGGTGCCGCGCGCGGCGGCGGCCATGACCGCCGCGGCCGCCAGCTGTGCCACCCGCTCGGCCTCGCGCTGCACCCGCGAGCGCACCTGCTGGGCGTGCCGTTCGGCGGCCGCCGCCGAGCGCCTGGCCATCTCCAGCCGCTCCATCTCGGCGGCCAGCTCGTGGTTGAGCTCGTCATACCGCTGCTGGAGTTGGGCGACCTCCCGCTCGGCCGCCGCCCGCTCCTGGCGCCACTGGGCAAGCTGCTGCTGAGCGCCGTCCAGCTCGGCCTCCAGCCGGGCGATCGCCTGCTGCCGGGCCTGGATCTCCTGCTGGGTCTGGGCGCGTGCCGCCTCGATCTCCTCCCGGGCCTGGGCGCGGGCGGACTCGAGCAGCTCGTCGGCTTCCGCCCGCGCCTGTTCCACCTGCTGCGCGCTCTGCTCGGCGAGCCGCCGGGCCTCCTGCTCGGCGCGTTCGTACGCGGCCTCGCCCTCGGCGCGCAGCCGCTCGGCCTCCTGCCGCGCGTCGGCGAGCAGCTTCTCCGCCTCGGCCTGGTGGCGGGCGGCCCGCTCCTCGGCCAGGTTCTTGATGTCCCGGGCCTGCTTCTCAGCCAGGTCGAGGATCTGGCCGACGG
>VSBZ01000188.1:0-6365 GCA_047459215.1 Micromonosporaceae bacterium
CGGCCGCGGACCGGTGGGGCCGCGCCCGGCCCGACCCGGACCCGCCCGGTCAGCCGACCCTCTGGTAGCCGGACCCGCGCGCCGGCCGGGCCGCCACGACCGGCCGGTCCCCGGGGACCCTGCGCACGGTTGACCGCGGCGCGCGCGAACGCACCCCGCCGCCGCGCGACGGCCGGTAGCCTGGCCGCAAGAGGTGCAGATTATGACATTCCCGTCAGACCGGAACGACTCCGGCCGCGAGCCGGGGCGTCCCCCCGGGGAACCCGCCCCGGCACCTCCGCCCGGACCTGGTCCGCGGGAGACCGCATCCGCCGCGGTGCCGCCCCGCGCCCCGGGCCCACCGCCGCAGACCGGCTACAACGCCCTGGCGATCCTGTCGGTCATCTTCGCGTTCCTCTTCCCGCCGCTGGGCATCGTGTTCGGACACCTCGCGAAGCGGCAGATCCGCCGGACCGGAGAGCAGGGCGACAGCCTGGCCACGGCCGGACTGGTGATCGGCTACCTGGTCACCGCCCTGGTCCTGCTCGCCTGCTGCGGGGCGGGCGTCGTCATCGCCACCGGGTGGGCCACGGTGCCCGGGTTCACATAGGGTAGGCCTCCCGGACGCTGTTGCCGCCGTCGATCACGATCATCTGCCCGGTGATGTACGAGGCCGCGGGCGTGCACAGGAACGCGATCGCCGCGGCCACCTCGTCGGGGCGGCCCGGCCGCCCGATCGGCGTGCTCAGTCCCTGCTTCAGCTCGGCGACCGTGGACGCCGCCGTGTAGATGGACGCCGGCGCAACGGCGTTGACCGTCACGCCGTCCACGACCAGCTCCATCGCCAGCGCCCGGGTCAGGCCGAGCACCCCCGCCTTGGCCGCCGCATAGGCGCCCTCGGCCGGCAACGCGTTGATCGGGCCCGCGGTCGCGGCGAGGTTGACGATCCTCCCCCAGCCCCGCTCGGCCATCTGGGGCGCGAAGGCGCGGCAGCACAGGAACGTGGTGGTGAGATTCCGGTCGATCTCCGTACGCCACTCGTCCAGGCTGAGCTGGGCGATCGGGCGCAGCACCTCCGGGGACGCCTTGCTGGCCAGGCCGGCGTTGTTCACCAGCACCTCGACCTCGCCCAGCTGTTCGACCACGGCGTCGTGCAGGGCCGCCACCTCCGCCTCGTCGGTGAGGTCCGCGACGAACCCGAGCGCGCCCAGCTCCGCGGCGCGGTCGTGGATGCGGCGCGTGGTGGAGACGATCGCGACCTTGGCACCCAGCCCGATCAGCCGCGCCGCGGTCGCGTACCCGATGCCCTCCGGGCTCCCGGCGCCGGTGACGAGCGCCACCCTGCCGTCGAGGCGGTCGACGCTCGGCGGTGGTCTCACATCGGCCAGCCGCCTGCTGACGGGCGCGGTGGAATCGCGCATGCATAGATCCTGCCCGCTGGGTACGACGTGGGCAACGCCTCGCGCGGCGTGCCCGGAGCGGTCCGGAAGACCCGGCCCGGCCGGCGGCGCGCCCGGCGGCGGTGGCGGCCGGCGCCGGGCGGCGGACCGGCGGGCCCACTGGCGGGTCCGACGCCCCACGCTGCCGGCGCCAGCCGGCGGCGGTCCGGCGACGGTGGCAGGATGGCCGGTATGGCGCACCCGCTGATCGTCGAGGCGATGAAGAAGGCGGCGGTCGCGTGGGTCGCGGTCGACGACGGACCGGCCTACGCGCTGTGGTGCATGCCCGCCGGGGGCGCACTGTGGGTCGTCACCGGCCCTGGCGAGCAGCAGGCCCCCGGGCTGGCCTCCGCCACGCGGGCGCGGGTGACCCTCCGCGGCGACCACGGCGGCAGGATCGTCACCTGGCCGGCGACGGTCTCCAGAGTGGAGCCGGGAACCGACGAGTGGGAGGAGATCGTGCCGCAGCTGGCGGGCAAGCGTCTCAACGCCCCGGTGGACGCCGAGACGTTGGCGGGTCGGTGGGCCGCCGAGTGCGCGGTGCTCCGTCTGGAGCCGGCCGGCGATCCGCTGGAGGCGGGTGACACCCTTCCCGACGGGTCGCTGGCCGAGCCGCCGCGGGAGACACCGGCACGCCGACGCACGCGCACACCGTTCCACCTGCACCGGGTCCGAGGCCACCGGCGGCGGTGAGCGGCTTCCGCCCCGCCGGTTCCCCGTCCACCTTCTCCGCCCGAAGGCGGCCCCTCTCGCCGGCACCGGTCACGGGCGGGCCGGCACCGCCCGCGGAACACCGTGGGGCCGCACCGCCCGCAGCCGTGAGCGTCACCCGCGGGCCGGCACCGCGATCTCGCCCCTGGCGACCGGCACGACCTGGCCGGTGACGGTCGCCGAGACCGCCGCCCCGCCCGCGGCGGTCACCGTGCACTCCAGCCGTGAGGGCCTGCCGATCTCCGCTCCCTGCCGCACCGTGTAGGCCGACTCGCCGTCCGGAGGGAGCAGCCCGGACCCGACCAGCCACACGCCCAGCCCGAGCGCGGCCGACCCGGTCGCCGGGTCCTCCGGAACGCCCAGCCCGGGGACGAAGACCCGGACGTGCGCCTCCCGCCGGTCCCCGTCCCAGCCCACGACGCACACCCGGTCCACCCCTTGCTCGCGCGCGGCCGCCAGGTCGAGCGCGGCGGTGGCGACCGCGTCGGCCGCGACCGCGAGGAAGGGGAACTCCAGGCCGCAACCGGCCATCCGGGGCGCCGGGCCGCGGTACGCCGCGGCGGACAGTCCCGCGGCGGCCAGCAGGGGGCCGGGGTCCAGCGGCTGCCCCAGGGAGGGGGTACCGCCGGTCAGGGTGGCCCGGCCGTCGCCGGAGACGGTCAGGGGCAGCAGGCCGGCTCCACACTCCTGCACGACCCGCCCGGCGGGTGCCAGGCCCCGCGAGACCACGGTGACCGCCGCGCCGACGCTCGGGTGGCCCGCGAACGGGATCTCGGCCGCCGGTGTGAAGATCCGCGCCCGGTAGGTCGCCGTCGGCGACGAGGGCGGCAGCACGAAGACGGTCTCGGAGAGGTGGAACTCGGCGGCGATCGCCTGCATCTGGGCGCCGTCGAGATGCCCGGCGTCGAAGACCACGGCCAGTGGGTTGCCGGCGAAGGGCCGGTCGGTGAAGACGTCGACGACCTCGTACGGCACGACCTGCACTCCGGTACCCTAGCGGCGCGGTGACGGCGACCGGCACCGCGGGCGCGTGGGCGGCGCACCAGGGTGCAGGGGGCGTCGCCGCCACGGGCGTGGCCCGGGTGTGACGGTTGGCGGCGCTGCGGTCGCCGCCGGTCAGCGGGGGTCACCAGCCCCGTAGCATGGGGCTCATGGCGACCCAGCCCCGGACGATCCAGGACGCGGTGATGGCCGCGCTCGCCACCGTCCAGGATCCGGAGATCCGCCGTCCGATCACCGACCTCGGGATGGTGCGCCAGGTCGACGTGCGCGACGGCGTCGCCCACGTCGACCTGCTGCTGACGGTGGCCGGCTGTCCGCTCCGGGACCGGCTGCGGTCAGACGTCACCGCCGCGGTGGGGGCGGTCGAGGGAGTCGAGCGGGTGGAGGTGGAGTTCGGCGTCATGACCCCGCAGCAGCGGCGCGAGCTGCAGCAGCGGCTGCGGGGCGGCGGTGGTGCCGAGCCCGTGATCCGGTTCGCCCAGCCTGGTTCGCGCACCCGCGTCTACGCCGTGGCCTCCGGTAAGGGCGGTGTGGGCAAGTCCAGCGTGACCGTGAACCTCGCCGCCGCCCTGTCCGCCCGGGGGCTGGACGTGGGGGTGGTCGACGCCGACATCTACGGCCACAGCGTGCCGCGGATGCTGGGCGTGGAGGGGCGCCCCACCCAGGTCGAGGACATGATCATGCCGGTGCAGGCGCACGGCGTGAAGGTGATCTCGATCGGGATGTTCACCACCGGCAACGCCGCGGTGGTCTGGCGCGGCCCGATGCTGCACCGGGCACTGCAGCAGTTCCTCGCCGACGTCTGGTGGGGCGACCTCGACGTCCTGCTCCTGGACCTGCCCCCGGGCACCGGCGACGTGGCCATCTCCCTGGCCCAGCTGCTGCCCAACGCGGAGATCCTGGTGGTCACCACTCCGCAGCTGGCCGCCGCCGAGGTGGCCGAACGCGCCGGCGGCATCGTCATGCAGACGCACCAGCGCCTGGTCGGGGTGGTGGAGAACATGTCCTGGCTGGAGCTGGAGGGCGGGCAGCGGATGGAGATCTTCGGCTCGGGCGGCGGCGCCGCGGTGTCCGAGTCCCTGACCCGACTGGTCGGCGCGCCGGTGCCGCTGCTGGGTCAGATCCCGCTCGACCCGCAGGTCCGGGAGACCGGCGACCGTGGCGTGCCCGTGGTGCTGGCGGCCCCGGACAACCCGGCGGCGAAGGCGCTGACCGCGGTCGCCGACCAGCTGGCGGTCCGGCGGGAGTCGTTGGTCGGCCGGCCGCTGGGGCTGCGACCGGCCTGAGGGACGGGTGCGCGCTCGTACGCGCTCGTTCGTGGTCAGGTGATGTCGTCGTAGCTGTCCGGCCGGGCGGGCGCCGGACGCGGCGTCGGCCGGGGTCCGCCGCCGGTGGCCTGCCCGCTGCGGCGGATGCCCTCCCGCACGTCCTCGGTGTGCCGGCGCAGGTCGTCGGCGTGGCGCCGCAGGTCCTCGGAGACGCTCCGGAACGGCCGGGTGATCGCCTCCTGCTCCGCCTCGCTGAGCAGGTGCCGGCGGACGAACGTCTTCGGGTTCAGGTCCTCCAGCGTGATGGTCGTGCCGAGCTCGCGGCTGAGGTCGGAGGTGGCGGTGCGCGCCATCCGGTGCAGGTTGCGCAGCATCCGCACCCCGTCGGCGACCACCTGGGGCAGCCGGTCGCCGAAGATGAGCACGGCGAGCAGCAGCAGCAGGACGACCTCGTACCAGCTCAGGTTGGAGAACACTCGGCCCCGCCTCCTTGCTCGCCTGGAGGTCAGGGTACGCCGGGTGGACGAGGTCAGCGATCGGCGGCCAGCCGGACCCTCGCCGTCGCGTGCGTTCCCCCGCGCAGGTACTCCACCTGCACCACCGTGCCGGGATCGTGCTTACGGACCAGGGCGATGAGGTCCACCGCGCTCTCCAGGCGACGCTCCCCCAGCTTCAGCACGACGTCACCGGCGCGCAGGCCGGCCCGGTGCGCGGGGCCGCCCTCCACCACCGAGAGCAGCCGCACGCCGCCCTGGGGCGGCGCGTGCCGGCGGTCCAGCTCGGCGCCGAACACCGTACGGCTGGCGCGCCCCGTGTCGATGATCTCCACCGCCACCCGCTTGGCCTGCTGGACCGGGATGGCGAACGCCAGCCCGATGTTGCCCCCACCGCCCCCGGCGGCCACCGACTTGATGATGGAGTTCACGCCGATCACACGGCCCGCCGCGTCGAGCAGTGGTCCCCCGGAGTTGCCCTGGTTGACGGCGGCGTCGGTCTGGATGGCGGCGTAGTACCGCACCGGCCCGCCGGGCTGGCCCGCCTCGATGGCGCGGTCCACCGCGCTGACGATGCCCGAGGTGACCGTGTTGCTCAGGGCCAGCGGCGAGCCCACCGCGATCACCGGGTCGCCGACCGCGACGCGGGTGGAGTCGCCGAAGTGGACCGGCGTCAGGCCGGTGCGGTCCACCTTGAGCACCGCCAGGTCGGACTCCGGGTCCCGGCCGACCACCGAGGCGCCCGCCCGCGTGCCGTCGTGGAACGTGACCGTGATGGTGCCGTGGTCACCGCCGACGACGTGGTCGTTCGTGATCAGGTACCCGTCGGTGGAGACCACGAACCCCGATCCCAGGGTCCGCCCGGCCGAGCCGGCGGTGCGGATCGTCACCACGCTCGGCAGCACCCGCTCGACCACCGCCGCCAGGCTCTCGGGAGGACGTTGGGCCACGGCCGCGGACTCGCCGGCGGGTCCGGATCCCAGCACCGTGCCGCCACCCCGGCTGGCGTACGTGTACCCCAGGGCTCCCCCCAGCACGCCCGCCACCAGGCCGGTCAACAGCGCGGTGACCAGCACCAGCCCCACCACGCGCCCGTGGCGCCGGTCCGGCGGCTCCACGGGTTCCAGCGGTGGATCCGGCGCCGCGGCGGGGGGTGGGGACACCACGACCTCGGCCGGGGTGGCGGGGTCCCGCCACGGGTCGGACAGCGCGTCCGACCACCAGGCGGACTCCTGCGTCAGCGGCCGCCGCCGGCCGCCCCCGTCGCCGGTCACCGGTTCAGGATGGCACGGCATCCGCGGGCGGCGCCCCGCGTTCGCGACGATCCGGCCAGATCTGCTCGGCCGTGACGAACCGCCTCAGGTGGGCGACGAGCGGATCCGGTCCCCGACGACCGGCACCGGCCGGGTCACTGCTGGTCGGCGACCGACCGAAGCCAGCGGACCAGGGTACGCACGCCGCAGCCGGTGGCG
>VSBZ01000189.1:0-6267 GCA_047459215.1 Micromonosporaceae bacterium
CTGCTGGGCCGCGCG
Source organism: Micromonosporaceae bacterium (assembly GCA_047459215.1). Lineage (GTDB taxonomy): Bacteria > Actinomycetota > Actinomycetes > Mycobacteriales > Micromonosporaceae > Natronosporangium. The sequence continues at coordinate 16 of VSBZ01000189.1, forward strand.
CACTGGCCGGGCGCGGCGGCGGCGGCCACCGGTGACGCCGGCGCCCGTGCCTACCTGGCCGCCCACCGCCAGCAGGTACGGGTGGTGCGGTGTGACGACGTGGCCGACGATCGCGACCTGGACACTCCACCGCCCCCGACCCGGGATGCGCCGCCGCGCTGACCGGACCCGTCGGAGCACGGCCGGGCCTTGCGGAAAACGGACGCGCTGACCTCTTGCCGGTTGGTAGTTGACTAGGCAAGAATGAACGCCAGGATTCAAGATCCGCTCTTCCCGGTCCACCTCGGACCGGTGCCCCTGGGAGGTGCCCATGCAGGTGCCGGCCCCGTTCGCCTACGAGCGAGCCACCAGCGTCGAGCACGCGATCGAACTCCTGGGCCGGCACGGACCGCAGGCGCGGGTCGTCGCCGGCGGGCACAGTCTCATCCCGATGATGCGGCTGCGGCTGGCCCGACCCGACGTCCTCATTGACATCAACGGCCTGAGCGACCTGTCGTACATCCGCGTCGACGGCGACCAGCTGTGTATCGGCGCGCTGACCCGCCACGCCGAGCTGCTGGAGTCGGCGGTGGCGGGGGAGCACTACCCGATCCTGCACGACGCCGAGCGGGTCATCGCCGACCCGGTGGTGCGCAACTTCGGCACCGTCGGGGGGTCGCTGTGCCAGGCGGACCCGTCGGAGGACCTGAGCGCCGCGTTCGCGGCCATCAACGCTGTCGCGGTCGTTCGGGGCCCCGGCGGCACCCGGACCGTCCCGGTGCGCGAGCTGCACGTCGGCCCGTACGAGACCTGCCTGGCCCCCGACGAGCTGCTGGTGGAGGTCCGCGTGCCGGTGCGGCCCGGCGGCGGCTCCGCGTACGAGAAGGTGGAGCGCCGGGTGGGTGACTATCCGGTGGCGGCCGCCGGTGCGGCCCTGTGGCTGGACGGCGACACCGTGGCCGACGTGGGCATCGGCCTGACCGCGGTGGGCGCGCCCCATTTCGCCGCCGCGGAGGCCGAGGCGGCGCTGCGCGGCCAGCCCGCCACCGAGGAGAGCTTCGCCCGGGCCGGCCGGATCGCCAGCGAGCACTGCCAGCCGGTGGCCGACCAGCGTGGCCCGGTCGAGTACAAGCGACACCTGGCCGGCGAGCTGACCGTGCGGGCGCTGCGCCGGGCCGCCGCCCGTGCCCGTGGACAGGAGGCCTGACATGCAGATCACGGTGACCGTCAACGGCACCGCGTACACGCGCGACGTGGAGCCGCGGCTGCTGCTGGTGCACTTCCTGCGCCAGACGCTGGGGTTGACCGGCACCCATTGGGGGTGCGACACGTCCAACTGCGGCACCTGTGTGGTGCTGTTCGACGGTCGGCCGCTGAAGTCGTGCACGATGTTCGCGGTCATGGCCGACGGGCACGAGATCCTCACCGTCGAGGGCCTGGAGCGCGACGGCGAGCTGGACGTGGTGCAGCGCGGCTTCATGGAGTGCCACGGCCTGCAGTGCGGGTTCTGCACCCCGGGGATGATGCTGACCGCCCGGGCCCTGCTGAACCGCAACCCCGATCCGTCCGAAGCGGAGATCCGGGAGGCGATCTCCGGACAGCTGTGCCGGTGCACCGGCTACGAGAACATCGTGCGGTCGGTCCGGTGGGCCGCCACGCACGCCCCGCAACAGCACGCCGCCCAGGAAGAGGTGACCACGTCATGACCGTCACCCACGAGCGTCCCGCGGTCGGCTTCGGACCGGCGCTGCGGAAGGAGGACGCGCGGTTCGTCCGCGGCAAGGGCACCTACGTCGACGACGTGATCCTGCCGGGCATGCTGCACGGCGCGGTGCTGCGCAGCCCGCACGCGCACGCCCGGATCGTGTCGATCGACACGTCGCAGGCCGAGGCGCATCCCGGCGTGCGGGCGGTCATCACCGGCAAGATCCTCGAAGGCCTCAACCTGGCGTGGATGCCCACCCTCTCCTACGACACGCAGGCCGTGCTCGCCACCGACAAGGTCCGCTTCCAGGGCCAGGAGGTGGCGTTCGTGGTCGCCGACGACCACTACACCGCCCGCGACGCGCTGGAGCTCATCGACGTGGAGTACGAGCCGTTGCCGGCGGTGGTGGACGCGAGGCGGGCGCTGGATCCGGACGCGCCGGTGATCCGCGACGACAAGGAAGGCAAGACCGACAACCACATCTTCGACTGGGAGGCCGGCGACAAGGCGAAGACCGACGAGGTGTTCGCCTCCGCTGAGGTGGTCGTCACCGAGGACATCCTCTACCCGCGGGTGCATCCGTCCCCGCTGGAGACCTGCGGGGCGGTGGCGCACATGGACAAGGTGACCGGCAAGCTGACGGTCTGGACGACCACCCAGGCGCCGCACGCCCACCGGACGGTGTACGCGCTGGTGGCGGGTCTGCCCGAGCACAAGATCCGGATCATCTCGCCGGACATCGGCGGCGGGTTCGGCGGCAAGGTGGGCATCTACCCCGGGTACGTGCTGGCGATCGTCGGATCGATCCTGACCGGGAAGCCCGTCAAGTGGGTGGAGGACCGCTCCGAGCACCTGATGAGCACCGCCTTCGCCCGCGACTACCACATGCGCGGCCAGATCGCCGCCACCCGGGACGGGAAGATCCTGGGGCTGCGGGTGGAGGTGCTGGCCGACCACGGCGCGTTCAACGCCACCGCTCAGCCCAGCAAGTTCCCCTCCGGGTTCTTCCACGTCTTCACCGGCTCCTACGACCTGCAGGCCGCGTACTGCAAGGTCACCGGGGTCTACACCAACAAGGCGCCCGGTGGGGTGGCGTACGCGTGCTCGTTCCGGATCACCGAGGCGGTGTACCTGGTCGAGCGGATGGTCGACGTGCTGGCCCGGGAGCTGGAGATGGACCCGGCGCAGCTGCGGATGAAGAACCTGCTGCGGCCCGAGCAGTTCCCGTACACGACGCCGACCGGGTGGGAGTACGACTCCGGGGACTACCCGCGGACCCTGCAAAAGGCCATGGAGCTGGCCGGCTACGAGCAGCTGCGGGCCGAGCAGGCCGAGCGGCTGCGCCGCCGGCACCAGGGCGAGAAGGTGCCGCTGATGGGCATCGGGGTGTCCTTCTTCACCGAGGCGGTCGGTGCCGGGCCGCGCAAGCACATGGACATCCTCGGGCTGGGCATGGCCGACGGCGCGGAGCTGCGCATCCACCCGACCGGCAAGGCGGTGCTTCGGATCTCCGTGCAGACCCAGGGCCAGGGGCACGAGACCACGTTCGCGCAGATCGTCAGCAACGAGCTGGGCCTGCCCATCGAGGACATCGAGGTGGTGCACGGCGACACCGACCAGACCCCGTTCGGCCTGGGCACGTACGGGTCGCGCTCCACCCCGGTGTCGGGGGCGGCGGCCGCGGTGGTGGCCCGCAAGGTGCGCGAGCGCGCCCGTATCGTCGCCTCGGCGATGCTCGAGGTGTCCCCGGACGACCTGGAGTGGCAGGGCGACCGGTGGCAGGTGCGCGGTGACCCGGAGAAGGCCAAGACCATCCAGGAGATCGCCCTGGCGGCGCACTCGAACCTGGAGCTGCCCGAGGGCGTGGAGGGTCACCTGGACGCCACCACCGTCTACAATCCGCCCAACCTGACCTATCCGTACGGGGCGTACATCTGCGTGGTGGACGTGGACCCCGACACCGGGCAGGTGAAGGTGCGCCGGTTCATCGCCGTGGACGACTGCGGGGTGCGGATCAACCCGATGATCGTCGAGGGTCAGATCCACGGTGGACTCGCCGACGGGGTGGGCATGGCGCTGATGCAGGTGATGGCGTTCGACGCCGACGGCAACCACCTCGGCGCCAGCCTCATGGACTACCTGCTGCCCACGGCGATGGAGTGCCCGTCGTGGGAGCTGGGGGAGACCGTCACCCCCTCGCCGCACCACCCGATCGGTGCCAAGGGTGTGGGCGAGTCGGCCACGGTGGGCTCGCCGGCCGCGATCGTCAACGCGGTCATGGACGCCCTCAAGCCGTACGGGGTGCGCCACGCCGACATGCCGCTGACCCCGGCGGTGGTGTGGTCGGCGATCCAGGGCCGGCGGCTGCGCACCGACCTGGCCATCACCTGACCGACCCGCGGGGGACACCATGAGCATCGACCTGATCGCCAGGGCCGACGAGCTGCGGCGCCGGCGTGTCCCGTTCGTGCTGGCGACGGTCGTGCGCGCCGAACGGCCCACCAGCGCCCGGCCCGGCGACCGGGCGGTGGTGCTCGGCGACGGGTCGATCGAGGGGTTCGTCGGCGGCGCGTGCGCCACGTCGACGCTGCGGGCGCAGAGCGCCCAGCTGCTGCGGGCCGGCGGCAGCACGCTGTTGCGGATCACACCGGCCTCCGCGGCCGGGGCGGAGTCGGCGGGCCCCGGCACGGTGGTGGTGGACAACCCGTGCCTGTCCGGTGGCACGCTGGAGATCTTCCTGGAGGCCGTGATGCCGGCGGCGCTGGTGCAGGTGTTCGGCGACACCCCGATCGCCCGGGCGGTGGCGGCCGTGGGCTCGGCCGCCGGGTTCGACGTGCGGTCGGTCACCGACCCGGCCGCGCCCGTCCCGCCCGACGCGGCGGCCGTGGTCGTGGCCTCCCACGGCCACCACGAGCCGGAGGTGCTGCGGGCGGCGCTCGCCGCCGGGGTCCCGTACGTGGCGCTGGTGGCCAGCCCCAAGCGGGGTGCGGCGGTGCTGGCGGAGCTGGCGCTGCCGCCGGCGGACGCGCAGCGGGTCAAGACCCCGGCCGGTCTGGACATCGGCGCCCGCACGCCGGGCGAGATCGCGGTGTCCATTCTGGCCGAGCTGGTGTCCCGGCGGGTCGAGCCGCCGGAGCGGGCCGCGCCCGAGCCGGTGCTGGCCACCGACCCGGTGTGCGGCATGACCGTGGCGGTTTCCCCGCACAGCCTCAGCGCCGAGCACGCCGGCCGGCGGTGGTACTTCTGCGCGCCCGGCTGCCGGCAGGCGTTCCTCGCCGACCCGGACCGCTTCGCCGCCTCCGCCACCGCGTCCGGGAACGCCGCGGACGGCCACGCCCCGGGGGAGGGTCGGCCATGAGTCTGCCCGCGGACGTGCCCGCGCTGCGGGCGGCGCTGGAGGCCACCGGCTACCTGGCCGACGACGCGCTGGCCACCGCGCTGTTCCTGGCGGTACGGCTGGGGCAGCCGATCCTGCTGGAGGGCGAGCCCGGCGTCGGGAAGACCGAGGCGGCCAAGGCGCTGGCCGCCGCGCTGGACACGCCGCTGGTCCGGTTGCAGTGCTACGAGGGGCTCACCGCGGCCGAGGCGCTGTACGAGTGGAACTACCCGCGGCAGCTGCTGGCGATCCGGCTGGCCGAGGCGGAGGGCACCCACCTGCGGGAGGCGGACCTGTTCAGCCGCGAGTACCTGCTGGCCCGCCCGCTGCTGACGGCACTGGAGCACCCGGGCCCCCGGCCGGCGGTGCTGCTGCTGGACGAGGTGGACCGGGCCGACGACGAGTTCGAGGCGTTCCTGCTGGAGCTGCTGGCCGAGGGGACGGTGACCATCCCGGAGCTGGGCACCCGCACCGCCACCGTGCCGCCGGTGGCGGTGCTGACCTCCAACCGCACCCGCGACCTGCACGACGCGCTCAAGCGCCGGTGCCTGTACCACTTCATCGCCTACCCGGACCGGGACCGGGTGGCGGAGATCATCCGGCGGCGGGTGCCGGGCATCGGCGACCCGCTGGCCGACCAGGTGGCCGCCGCGGTGGCGCGGATGCGCGACCGCGACCTGTACAAGCCGCCCGGGGTGGCCGAGGCCATCGACTGGGCGTCGGCGCTGCAGGTGCTCGGCGTGGAGGTGCTCGACGCCGCCGCCGCCGAGCGGACCCTGTCGGCGGTGGTCAAGTACGACGAGGACCTGGCGGTGGTGCGCGCCGACCTGGCCGGGGTGACCGGCGATGGTTGAGCCGGCGGCCCCCACCGGCCGCGCCCGTGGCGCGCCGACCGGAGCCGCGGGCCGGTCGGCTCCTGCCGCGGGGGCCGGTACCGGGGTCACGCCGGCCGACCTGGCGACCGTGGCGGCCCGGTTCGGTGCGGCCCTGCGCGAGCGTGGCCTGCCGGTCGGCCCGGAGCGCTGTCAGCGGTTCGCCGCTGCGGTCCAGGCCACCGGCGCGACCACCACCGACGCGCTGTACCACTGCGCACTAGCCACACTGGTCAGCGACCCGGAGCACGTCGGCGAGCTGCGGCGGGGGTTCCAGCTGGTGTTCGGCGGCGCGGCCGACCCGGCCGCCAGCCCCGGCC
>VSBZ01000020.1:0-33498 GCA_047459215.1 Micromonosporaceae bacterium
CAGCAGCATGCTGGTGAGCACCGCCAGCGCCTCCCGCAGCTGGGCGGACTGCTCGGCGGCCAGCTCGTCGGCGGTGCGTACCTGGTAGTCGTCGCCCAGCTCGGCGGCGATGGCGTCACGCAGCCGCTCGGGGTCGACCCCTTCGGCGGCGCGCACCGACACCGCCGTCCACGCCTGCGGCTGGCCGAGCATCAGCCGCGCGGCGACCTCGTCGGTGAAGGCGACCTCCTGCACCCCGCCCAGCCAGTCGCGGCCGCCGGAGTAGCCGAAGATGCCGACGACGGTGACGTCGCGTCGGGGTTCGCGGGTGAGCACGCCCACCCGGTCGCCGACCGACAGGCCGGCCAGCTGCGCGAGCCCGGCGTTGACGGCGATCTCGTCGGCGGCCTCGGGTCCGCGGCCGGCGCGCAGCTGCACCAGCTCGTTCTCGCCGGTCCAGTTGACGCCCAGGCGGGGCGGGCCGAACGACCCGACGACCTTGCCGTCGGGGCCGATGACCCGGGCGCCGTCGACCTGGATGTGCCCGGTCGCCTCGGCGACCCCCGGCACGGCGAGCACCCGTTCCCGCACGTCGGCGGGGATGGGCACCGGTGGGGGTTCGGCGGCGAACTCGCCGGCCGGGATCTTCGGCCGGCCGTGCACCCACACGTCCGTGTGGGCGTGGGCGTCGGCGAAGATGCGGTCGATGGAGCGGCCGAGGGTGCCGGTGAGCACGATGCTGCCGGCCACGGCCATGACGCCGAGGACGACCGCCAGCCCCGACAGCAGCATCCGCAGCTTGCGCCGGCGCATGCCGGCCAGGGTGGTGCGCAGCATCAGGCGACCCCCGCCCGGATGCCGGCGTCGGCCAGGCGGGTGTCCAGCCGCCGAACCAGGTCCAGCACGGCCTGCGGGGTGGGGTCGGACAGCTCGCCGACGATCCGCCCGTCGCCGAGGACGATGACCCGGTCGGCGTAGCTGGCCGCCAGCGGATCATGGGTCACCATCACCACGGTCTGGCCGAAGTCGCGCACGCTGCGGCGCAGGAACTCCAGGACGTCCGCGCCGGAGCGGGAGTCGAGGTTGCCGGTCGGCTCGTCGGCGAAGATGACGTCCGGCCGGGTCACCAGGGCGCGGGCGCAGGCCACCCGCTGCTGCTGACCGCCGGACAGCTGGCTGGGGTAGTGGTCCAACCGGTCGCCCAGGTCGAGCACGTCGATGACGGTGTCGTACCAGCGCCGGTCGGGGCGCCGGCCGGCGATCGACAACGGCAGGATGATGTTCTCCGCGGCCGTCAGCGTGGGCAGCAGGTTGAACTGCTGGAACACGAAGCCGATCCGGTCGCGCCGCAGCCGGGTGAGTGCCGCGTCGCTCAGTCCGGTCAGGAGCGTGTCGCCGACCCACACCTTGCCGCTGGTGACGGTGTCCAACCCGGCCAGGCAGTGCATGAGGGTGGACTTGCCGGAGCCGGAGGGGCCCATGATGGCGGTGAACCGGCCACGGTGCAGGGTGACGTCGACCCCGCGCAGCGCGGTGACCCGCGCGTCCCCGTCACCGTAGACCTTCCACAGGTCGCGGCCGCGTACCGCCGCCGTACCGCCCTCGGTGGCCGCGTCGTCCACCGCCGTCGCCTCGTCCGCGGTGGCCGTGGTGGCGGCGTCCACACCGCCGCCGGTCGCCCGCACGGCCGGGTGCGGCGCGCGGCTGCGAGCCCGCCGGATCCTCACCGGTACCTCCCGATGGTCGCTGTCGAACCGAACCCACCGTCGGCCCCGCTGTGGAGCCGAGGCCACAGCTGGGCGCTGTCGCGGTGGACCGGCCGAGCTTGCCGGCCGGCACCACCGATCGTGGCCGGCCGACGGACCGGCAGCCTCCTGCCGAGGTGGTAGGCGTACGCGGATTTCCGGCTGCGGGAGCTCCCCCATACCGGGGTAGGGACAACCCGTACCGGCCTCAGGACCGGCAGGACCGGACGGACGGCACGACCCCGGGGACCGGGGGAGGCCGGAGGGCGCAGGCGACCGGGGTCAGGCGGCGGCGGTCACGGCCCGGTGCAGCCGCCAGATCCCCAGCGTGAACAGCACCACCGCGTACGCGGACAGCACCCCCAGCTGGGGAAGGATGTCGCCGATGCCGCCGCCGAACCGGACCAGTTCGGCGAAGCCCTCGTAGCCCCAGGCGTGCGGGGTGAACCGGGCGATGGTGCGCATGGTGTCGGACATCAGCTCCAGCGGCAGCATGGTGCCGCCCAGGGCGCCCAGACCGAGCCCAAGGCCCAGCGAGACGCCGATGGCCGGCCCCTCGTTGCGGAACAGCGACCCGAGCAGCATCGCCGCGCCGCTGCCGACCAGGCAGTACACCAGCAGCAGGGCGGCGGCACCGGCCGGGTCGCCCCAGTCGACCCCGAACAGCAGCGCGGCACCGCCCATCACGATCAGCCCTTGGGTGAGGGCGACCGCGAACCGCCCCAACGCCTCGCCGGCGACGATCGTGGCCATCGGCGTCGGGGTGGCCACGATCCGGCCGGTCACCCCGAGCCGGCGGCTCTGGATGAGGTTGAGGGAGGCGGTCAGGGAGGTGAGGAACGTGAACAGCAACAGCAGCGACGGGGCGCTGGGCGCGAACCGGTTGAGGCCGGCCGGGAACAACGCCTCGCCGGCGGTGGTCAGCTCCACCCGTACCGCCGTCGAGGTGACCGAGTCGGCGGCGCGCAGACCGTCCTCGAAGGACATGCCGGCGGCCTGCTCGCCGGTACGGGCGGCCTGCAGGAGCGCCGACTCCTGCCGCACCACCGAGCGCACCCACACGCCCAGCTCGACCCCGCCGGGGTCGCCGGTGCGGGACAGGAAGGCCACCTGCGCCTGCCCGCCCTCGCGCACCTGCCGGCCGTACCCGTCGGGCAGCAGCACGCCTGCGTTGACGGTGCCCCGTTGCACCGCCACCCGCAGCGCCTCGCCGGTGTCGAACCGCTCCACCTCCACCCGGCCGTCACTGTCCAACCTGTCCACCAGCCGCTGCGCCAGCGGGTCGGACACCTCGCCGGCCACGCCCAGGCGCAGCGGCTGGCCGCCGCCGAACACCAACCCCAGCACGAGCAGGAACAGCAGCGGCGAGACGATGACGTAGAAGATGTTGGACCGTTCCCGGAACAGCCGCCGCAGGCTCACCCCGGCGATCGCCAGCGCCTTCACGGTTGCACCGCCTTCCGGACCCGCAGCAGCCCCACACCGAAGGTGACCGCGGCGAAGCCGAGTAGCGCCACGGTGGGCACCAGCACCGTCGACAGGTCGCCGCCGGCCAGGTCGGCCAGGCCCTGCAGGAACCAGCGGTGCGGCGTGACGTAGGCGGCGGCCGCCAGCGGACCGAGCTGCGACAACGGCACGAACGACCCGCCGAACAGGCCCAGCACCACGGAGACGGCCGCGCCGGCGTTGCCGGCCTGCTCGGCGGTGCGGGCGAACCCGGCCACCACGGTCATCAACCCGGTGGCGGCCAGCGTCACACCGGTCACCAGCGCGGCCACCCCCACCGGGTGGCCCCAGCTGGCATCCAGCAGCAGGGTGGACGCGCCGACCAGCACCGCCATCGCGACCAGGCCGACCAGCACGGTGGCCAGCAGCTTGCCGGCCAGGATCCCGGCGGGTGCGACCGGGGCGGCCAGCAGCCGCGCCATGGTGCCCTCCTCCCGTTCCCGCAGCAGGCTGGTGACACTGAGGCCGGCGGTGAACAGCAGGAAGAACACGGCCATGCCGGCGGCGGTGTACGTGGCGCCGTCGAGCTCGCGGCGCACGGCGGTGGGGTCGTCGACCAGGGTGACCGCCTCCGGTGCGGCGGCGACCCGCCCGGCCAGCTCTTCCAGCTGGTCGGCGGGCACGCCGCCGGCGGCGGCCACCTGCACCGCCAGCTGCACCCGGTTGAGCTGGGCGGCGAAGGCGCGGGCGAACTCGGCCGCGATCAGGCTGGAGATGGGGGAGTCGACGTGCCCGATGACCGTCAGCGTGGGTCCGCGGCCGGCGTCCACGTCGGCGGAGAACCCCTCGGGGATGACGAACGTGGCGTCCAGGTCGCCGTCCTCGGTCATCGCCGTGGCCTGGGGCAGCGTGTCGAGGGGCCGGACCTCGAAGGCGCCGGACTCGGCGACCGCGCCCAGCACCGTGTCGGTGAACGTGCGGGCGTGCTCGCCACCGTCCAGGTCGACCACACCGTAGGTGGCCTCCACCTCGTCCACGCCGCCGAAGACGGTGTGGAACAGCATTGCCAGACCCAGCGGGAGCACGACGGCGAAGATGAGCAGCGTGCCGTTGCCCAGCTGCTGCCGGAGGTCCTTGGCGGCCACCAGGGCGAGGGTGCGCATCCGGGTCACTCCCGCAGCGCCTTGCCGGTCAGGTGCAGGAACACCGACTCCAGGTCCGGTTCACGCACCTCCACCGACCGCACCGCGACCCCGGCGGTCGCGGCGGCCGTCAGCAGCGAGGGCAGCTGCTTGGCGGCCTGGTCGACCACCAGGTGCAGGCGGTTCTGCTCGACCCGCACCTGGCCCACCTCGGCCAGCCGGCCCAGGTGCTGCGCGGCCGCTTCCGGGTCGCCGTCGACGCCGAGGACCACCTCGTCACCGGTGCCGACCAGGGCGACCAGCTCCCGCCGGGTGCCCTCGGCGCGCAACCGGCCCTGGTCGAGGATGCCGACCCGGTCGCACAACCGCTCGGCCTCCTCCATGTAGTGGGTGGTGTAGAGCACGGCGATGCCCTCGCCGGCCAGCCGCGCGACGCTCTCCATGATGGCGTTGCGGCTCTGCGGGTCGACCCCCGCGGTCGGCTCGTCGAGCACCAGCAGCCGGGGCCGGTTGAGCAGGCCGACGCCGATGTGCAACCGGCGGGCCATGCCGCCGGAGAACTTGTCGACCCGCTGCCCGGCCCGGTCGGCCAGCCCGACCACCTCCAGCACCTCGTCGGTGCGCCGGGCCAGCTCCCGTCCGGACAGCCCGTACAGCCGGCCGAAGAAGCGCAGGTTCTCCCGTGCGGTCAGGTCTTTGTAGAGGGCCAGCTGCTGCGGCACGTAGCCGATGAGCGCCTTGCCGGCGGTGTCGTACACGTCGTGAGGCCGTCCGTCCACCGTCACCGTGCCGGCGTCACGCGTGAGCACACCGACGATCATCGAGATGGCGGTGGTCTTGCCGGCGCCGTTGGGGCCCAGCAGCCCGTAGGTCTCGCCCTCGGCGATGCTGAAGGACAGGTCGTCGACGGCGACCAGGTCTCCGTACGTCTTGCGCAGCCCCTCGCAGCGCAGCACGACCTCACTCACGCGCACCATTCTGCCCCCCGCGCGCCAGCACCCGGTGGTCGCGGCCGGACCAGGCCGGTCTCGTAGGCGCGCACCACCGCCTGCACCCGGTCGCGGACACCCAGCTTGGCCAGCACGTTACCGACGTGGGTCTTGACGGTGGTCTCGCTGACGGACAGGACCGCGGCGATCTCGGCGTTGGAGTCGCCCCGGGCCATGCGCACGAGCACCTGCCGCTCCCGGTCGGTCAGCTCCGGCAGCGTCGCAGCGGCCACGGCGGTGTCGCACGGGCCGGCGACGGCACGCTCCAGTAGGAGGCGCAGGACCCGGGGCGGCACCACCGAGCCGCCGGCGGCGACGGTGCGGATCGCCGCGACCAGCTCGGCCGCCGACGCCCCCTTGGACAGGTAGCCGTGCGCACCGGCACGCAGCACGGCGACGGCCTGCTCGGGGTCGTCGGCGCCGCTGAGAGCCAGCACCCGCACCGGCAGGCGGGCCGAGGCGATGGCGGCCGTGGCGTCCCGACCCGACAGGCGCGGCAGCGCCACGTCCAGCACCACCACGTCCGGCAGCAGCCGGCGGGCGAGCTCCACCGCGGCCCGGCCGTCACCCGCCTCGGCCACGACGTCCACATCGGTCCGACCGGCCAGCACGGACCGGAATCCGGCGCGTTGCAGCGGCTGGCCGTCGGCCAGCAGCACCCGCACCGGACCGTCCGCCACGGCTAGTCGTCCTCACCCGGACGGGGTCCGGGCACCGCCTCCGGCGGTGGCGGCTGCTGCGGGAACGGTGGCGGGGTGCCGCCGAACGCCGGGCACAGGTGCCGGTAGCTGCACCAGTCGCACAGCCGGCTGGGCACCGGCGGGAACCGCTCGGCGGCGGTCGCCTGCTCGATGGCCCGCCACAGCGCCAGCAGCGTGCGCTCGAACCGGCGCAGCTCCTCCGCCTCCGGCGAGTAGTCGCACACCTCGGCGTCGCGCAGGTACAGCAGGCGCAGCACCCGGGGCACCACGCCGCGGGTGCGCCACAGCACCAGCGCGTAGAACTTCAGCTGGAACAGCGCGCGGGCCTCGAACGCCTCCCTGGGCGCGCCGCCGCTCTTGTAGTCGACCACCCGTAGCTGGCCGTCGGGGGTGGCGTCCAACCGGTCGATGTACCCGCGCAGCACCAGCCGGTCGCCGACGACCGCCTCGACCAGGCACTCCCGTTCGGCCGGTTCCACCCGGCGCGGGTCCTCCACCTGGAAGTAGCCGGACAGCAGCTCCCGGGCGGAGTCCAGCAGCCCGTCCCCGCCGGGGGTCTGCAGCAGCGTGGCCAGCTCCGGCTCCTCCTCCACCAGCCGCTGCCACTGCGGCTCGACCAGCGCGGCGGCTGCCGCCGGGGTGCGGTGGGCGGCGGGCAGGTCGAACAGCCGCTCCAGCACCGCGTGCACGAGCGTGCCCCGGGCGCGGTCGGGGTGGGGCGGCTCGGGGATGCGGTCGATGGTGCGCAGCCGGAACAGCAGGGGACAGGTCTTGAAGTCGGCCGCCCGCGACGGTGACAGGCTCGGCAGGGCCTCCAGCCCGGCCGGCGACGACAGCGCCTCCGGCCCGGGCGACGGCGGCGCCTCCAGCCGGCGGCCGTCCCCGTCCGTCTTGGCCGCGTGGCCGGGCACGGCCGCCGCATCGTCGGCCAGCGGCGGCGGGACCGGTGAGGTGGTCATGGCCACAGACAGTAGGACACCGGTGGGACGACAGCTGCGTAGCATGGCCGGAGTGGACCCCACGACCGCCCCACCCCAGGCCCGCCGCAGCGGCATCCCGCTGGGTCGGGTGCTGGGCTTCCCGGTACGCCTGAACTGGTCGGTGGTGCTGCTGGCGGCGCTGGTCACGATGCTGCTCGGGCCGTACAGCGGCTATCTGGTCGGGGTGGGGTTCGTGGTGTTCCTGGTGGTGTCGGTGCTGCTGCACGAGCTGGGGCACGCGTTGACCGCCCGCCGGCTGGGGGTGGGGGTCCGGGGTATCACCCTGGAGATCCTCGGCGGGTTCACCGAGATGGACCGGGAGTCGCCCAGCCCGAGGGTGGAGCTGCTGGTGGCCCTCGCCGGACCGGCGGTGTCCCTGGTGATCGGCCTGACGGCCGGGGCTGCGGCGGTGCTGCTGCCGGACGGCACGGCCCTCCAGCGCGTCATGGTCCTGGCGGCGTTCGCCAACGTGGTGGTGGCGGTGTTCAACGCCCTGCCCGGCTTGCCGCTGGACGGCGGCCGGGCGTTGCGGGCCGCCGTGTGGGCGCTGACCGGCAAGCGGCTGCTGGCCACGCTGGTGGCCGCCCGCAGCGGCCAGGGCCTGGCCCTGCTCACCCTCGCCGGTGCGGTGGCGCTGTGGAGCTACGGCGTCATCACCACCTTCGGCCTGCTGTTCACGCTGCTGGTGGCGCTGACCCTGTGGCAGGGTGCGTCCGGCGCCGCCCAGCTGGCCCGGGTCCAGCAGCGGGTGCCCCTGCTGGACCTGGACCGGCTGGCCCGGCCGATCTTCACCGTGCCGACCGGCACCCCGCTGGCGGAGGCGCAGCGCCGGGCGGCCGAGTCGGGCCCACCCGGTGCCGCGCTGGCGGTGGTCGACTCGGCCGGTCAGGTGATCGCGGTGGTCAACCGGCGGGCCGCGCAGGCGGTGCCGCCGGAGCGCCGGCCGTGGGTGAGCGTCGACACCGTCGCCCGCGACGTGAACAGCCTGCGGACCGTGCCCACCGGGCTGCGGGGCCAGGCGGCGGTGGCGGCGCTGCAGCACCATCCGGCCGGTGAGTACCTGCTCACCCACGACGGTCGGATCGTGGGCCTGCTGCACCTCAGCGACGTGTCCAGGATGCTGCGCCCACCGGCGCGGAGGGCCCGCCGGTGAGGCGGCGCGGGCCGTTCGTCGCCGGGGACCGGGTGCAGCTGACCGACCCCAAGGGCCGCACCCACACGGTGGTCCTGCGCCCCGGCGGCACCCTCCACACCCACCGTGGCGTGCTCAGCCACGACGCGCTGCTGGGCATGCCGGAGGGCAGCGTGGTCACCTCCTCGGGCGGCACGCCGTACCTGGCGCTGCGGCCGCTGCTGCCCGACTGGGTGGTGTCGATGCCGCGCGGCGCCCAGGTGATCTACCCCAAGGACCTGGCGCAGATCGTCACCATGGGCGACGTGTTCCCCGGCGCCCGGGTGCTGGAGGCGGGCACCGGGTCCGGGGCCCTGTCGTGCGCGCTGTTGCAGGCGGTGGGGGAGTCGGGCCGGGTCGACTCCCGGGAGATCCGGGAGGACTTCGCGGCGATCGCCCGCCACAACGTGGAGGCGTTCTTCGGCGGTCCGCACCCGGCGTGGCGGCCGCACGTCGGCGACGTCGCCGAGTGCCCGGAGACCGGGTACGACCGGGTGGTGCTGGACCTGCTCACCCCCTGGGAGCTGGTGCCCACGGTCGCCCGGGTGCTGGCCCCGGGCGGGGTGCTGGTCGGGTACGTGGCCACCACGCCGCAGCTGTCGGACCTGGTGGAGGCGCTGCGCGAGCACGGCGGGTTCACCGAGCCGAGGGCCTGGGAGACGCTGGTGCGCGACTGGCACGCCGACGGTCTGGCGGTGCGCCCCGAGCACCGGATGGTGGCCCACACCGCGTTCCTGGTCCTGGCACGCCGGCTGGCCCCGGGGGTGACGGCGCCGCCGCGGCGCCGCAAGCCCAGCACCGGCCGGCAGGCGTACCTGCGTCGGCGGGCGGCCGGGTCGACGGGCCAACCGGGCGACGGGTCGACCGGTCAGCCGGAGGAGCCGCCGCCGGCGGCGTCCCCGCCGTCATCGCCGCCGGCGGACTGAGCCACCGCCGCCGGTGACGCCGACCCGGCGGGCTCCACGTGGATGCACGAGGCGGGGCAGTCCCGCGCCGCGTCGAGGACCTCCAGCCGCAGGTGCGGCGGCACGTCGGTGCGGGCTCCCGGGGCGGTCAGCAGCTGGCCGTCGCGGTCCTTGACGTACGCGAGGCCGTCGACGTCGAACTCGAAGATCTCCGGGGCGTACTGCACGCACAGCCCGTCGCCGGTGCACAGCCGCTGGTCGATGCTGACCTGCAGGCGCTCGCCGTCGTCGGGCCGGTCGACCGTCACCGCCACCCCCATGGTCCTCGCCGTCGCGTCGCGCGGCACCGGTCAGGCCGCCGCGCACCGGGCCGACCGTGCGGGCGTGGCCGCCGGGGCCCACCGCCTGACCGTACCGCGGCGCCGCAGCCGACCGCACGGGGGTGACCGGCGCCCCGCCCGGGGCGACGCCGGCGTCGACGGGGTCGGGCCGCCCCGGCGTGGGCCACCGGCAAAACCGGCGCCGGCCGCCCGGTAAGGGCGACGCCGGCGGCGACCCGGGCGGCGGCGTGGCGACCCCGGGAGTGGGGACCGTGGCGGTGGCGCCGGTCGCACGGCGGGGTGACACCGACGTGACAACCGGCCCCGGTCGGGGTAACAACCCGGGCGCAGTCAACACGGGTGCCGGCACACCCGCTGGCAAGCGGCTAGGGTGGATACGGTACGTAGGGGACCCCCCGGGGAGGTGGGACGTGGCACGCAGCGACGACGCGGAGGCGCGCGCCGCTCGGTGGGAGCGGGAGGTTCGCGATCTCTCCACGCAGGTCGCGTTCCTGCAGGAGGAGCTGGCGCTGGCACGCCGGAAGGTCACCGAGGGTCCCCGGCACGTGCGCCAGCTCGAGGAACGGCTGGCGGCCGCCACGGCGCAGGTGGCCAGGCTGACCGAGAACAACGAGCGGCTGGTCGCCACGCTCAAGGAGGCCCGCGCGCAGATCGTGTCGCTGAAGGAGGAGATCGACCGGCTGGCGCAGCCGCCCAGCGGGTACGGGATCTTCCTCGAGCGCCACGACGACGGCACCGTGGACGTGTTCACCCGCGGCGCCAAGATGCGGGTCACCGTCTCACCGGCCGTGGACGTCTCGAAGCTGCGCCGCGGCCAGGAGGTGCTGCTCAACGACGCCCTCAACGTCGTGGAGGCGCGCGGGTTCGAACGCGTGGGTGAGGTCGCCACCCTCAAGGAAGTGCTCGACGGCGGCGACCGGGCGCTGGTGGTCTCCCACGCCGACGAGGAGCGGATCGTCCACCTGGCGGACACCCTCATCGGCGCCCCGTTGCGCGCCGGCGACTCGCTCATGATCGAGCCGCGCTCGCTGATCGCCTACGAGCGCATCCCCAAGAGCGAGGTCGAGGAGCTGATCCTCGAGGAGGTCCCGGACATCGACTACAGCGACATCGGTGGCCTGGACCGCCAGATCGAGCAGATCCGCGACGCGGTCGAGCTGCCGTTCCTGCACGCGGACCTGTTCCGCGAGCACAAGCTGCGGCCGCCCA
The DNA here is from genome assembly GCA_047459215.1 of Micromonosporaceae bacterium. Lineage (GTDB taxonomy): Bacteria > Actinomycetota > Actinomycetes > Mycobacteriales > Micromonosporaceae > Natronosporangium. Next base: position 10,609 of record VSBZ01000020.1, read on the forward strand.
AGGGAGTGCTGCTGTACGGGCCGCCCGGCTGCGGCAAGACGCTGATCGCCAAGGCGGTGGCCAACTCCCTGGCCAAGCAGATGGCGCAGCGTCGGGGTGAGGAGAAGCACACCAGCTACTTCCTCAACATCAAGGGCCCGGAGCTGCTCAACAAGTACGTCGGCGAGACCGAGCGGCACATCCGCCTGATCTTCCAGCGGGCGCGGGAGAAGGCCAGCGAGGGCTCGCCGGTGATCGTGTTCTTCGACGAGATGGACTCGGTGTTCCGCACCCGCGGCTCGGGCGTGTCCAGCGACGTGGAGAACACGATCGTCCCGCAGCTGCTCAGCGAGATCGACGGGGTCGAGGGGCTGGAGAACGTCATCGTCATCGGCGCCTCCAACCGTGAGGACATGATCGACCCGGCGATCCTGCGGCCCGGCCGGCTCGACGTGAAGATCAAGATCGAGCGGCCGGACGCGGAGGCGGCCAAGGACATCTTCAGCAAGTACATCACCCCCGACCTGCCGCTGCACCCCGACGACCTGGCCGAGCACGGCGGCAACCGCCAGGCCTGCGTCGAGGCGATGATCGAGGCGGCGGTGCTGCGGATGTACGCCGAGACCGAGGAGAACAAGTTCCTCGAGGTCACCTACGCCAACGGCGACAAGGAGGTCCTCTACTTCAAGGACTTCAACTCCGGCGCGATGATCCAGAACATCGTCGACCGGAGCAAGAAGATGGCCATCAAGGACTACCTGGCCAACAAGACCAAGGGGCTGCGGCTGCAGCACCTGCTCGACGCGTGCATCGACGAGTTCCGCGAGAACGAGGACCTGCCCAACACGACCAACCCGGACGATTGGGCACGCATCTCCGGCAAGAAGGGCGAACGGATCGTCTACATCCGCACGCTCGTCACCGGCGGCAAGGGCGCCGAATCGGGCCGGTCCATCGACACCCTCAGCAACACCGGACAGTACCTCTAACAGCGTCGATGCGCCTGCCGGCGGCGGCGCAACCGACCGTCGCCGGCAGGCGCGTCTCGTACGCGCGCGGTGTCGGTGTGCCTGCGGGCCCGTCATCCCAGTACTCTCGGCATGTGACGCGGACCAGGACGGTGCGATGACGACGCGACGGATCATGGGCACGGAGGTGGAGTACGGCATCTCCGTGCCCGGCCAGCCCGGCGCCAACCCGATGGTCACCTCGTCGCAGGTGGTCAACGCGTACGGTGCCCGGCCGGAGCTCGGGCGCGGCGGACGGGCCCGCTGGGACTACGAGGAGGAGTCGCCGCTACGCGACGCGCGTGGGTTCACCTACTCCGGGGTGGGCCACGACCCGTCGGAGGCGCTCGCGGACGAGGACCTGGGCCTGGCCAACGTCATCCTCACCAACGGCGCCCGGCTCTACGTCGACCACGCCCACCCCGAGTACTCCACGCCCGAGGTGACCAACCCCCTGGACCTGGTGCTGTGGGACAAGGCGGGCGAGCGGGTCATGGCCGAGGCGGCACGGCGGGCCTCCGCCATGCCCAACACCGGCAACATCCAGCTGTACAAGAACAACACCGACAACAAGGGCGCCAGCTACGGCGCGCACGAGAACTACCTGATGCGCCGGCAGACGCCGTTTGCCGACATCGTCACACACCTGACCCCGTTCTTCGTCACCCGCCAGATCATCTGCGGCGCCGGGCGGGTCGGCATCGGCCAGGACGGCTCCCGCCCCGGCTTCCAGCTGTCCCAGCGCGCCGACTTCTTCGAGGTCGAGGTCGGCCTGGAGACCACGCTCAAGCGGCCGATCATCAACACGCGGGACGAGCCGCACGCCGACGCGGACAAGTACCGGCGCCTCCACGTGATCATCGGGGACGCCAACCTCTCGGAGATCTCCACCTTCCTCAAGGCGGGCACCACCGCGTTGGTGATCTCGATGATCGAGGAGAAGGCGCTGCCGGGGGACCTCAGCATCGCCGACCCGGTCACCGAGCTCAAGGCGGTCAGCCACGACCCGTCCCTGACCCACCTCATGCGGCTGCGCGACGGGCGCAAGCTCACCGCCCTGGACGTGCAGTGGGCGTACTTCGAGCGCGCGGCCGCGTTCGTGGCCGACCGGTACGGCGACGACGTGGACCCGATCACCGCCGACGTACTCGCCCGCTGGGAGTACGTGCTCGACCAGCTCGGCAAGGACCCGAGCAAGCTCGCCGACCAGCTGGACTGGGTGGCCAAGCTGAGGCTGCTGGAGGGCTACCGGGACCGGGAGGGCCTCAGCTGGGACTCCCACAAGCTGCAGCTGGTCGACCTGCAGTACAGCGACGTGCGCCCGGAGAAGGGGCTGTACTACCGGCTGGTGTCACGTGGGGCGATGCAGCGGCTGTTCACCGACGAACAGGTCGCCGCGGCCATGGTGGAGCCGCCGGAGGACACCCGCGCCTACTTCCGCGGCCGGTGCCTGGCCCAGTACGCCTCCGAGGTGGTGGCGGCCAGCTGGGACTCGGTGATCTTCGACGTGGGCCGGGAGTCGCTGGTGCGGGTGCCCATGATGGAGCCGGAGCGGGGCACCAAGCACCACGTCGGCGAGCTGTTCGACCGCTGCCCGTCCGCGAAGGACCTGCTGGAGGCCCTGTCCGGCGAGTAGCCGCGGCCGCGGCGTACCGGGCACGACGCGCCGCCGGTGCCCCGTCGGCCCGGGGCCGTCGGCGGCCGGGCACCGCCCGTACCGCCGCGGCGGGGACCGCGGGGAGGCGACCGGTCGGCCCGGCGAACGGCTCGGCCGGCACGGGCCGACGCGTGGTTCGGCCGGGGGCGAACCACGGGCAGCCGGTCACACCGGCGCGGTAAGTTTGGGCAACCACGTGGTTGGAGGAGGACAGGCATGGCTACCCGCGACACCGGAGGTCAGTCGCAGTCCGGCCGCTCACGCCGGGACGCCGAGGTCGAGGAGACGCAGGCGCCGGAGGTCAACCCGGAGATCACCGAGCGCATCGAGAAGGTCTCCGAGGAGGTCGACGACATCCTCGACGAGATCGACTCCGTGCTGGAGGAGAACGCCGAGGAGTTCATCAGGGGGTACGTGCAGAAGGGCGGCCAGTAACGCCGGGCCTGGCCGGTGTCACCACCTGGCCGACCCGGCTCCGGCGCCGCCTTCCGCCCACGGTCGCAGTGGGACGGTGGTGACCGGGCACGGGACCGGGCCGGCTAACCTCTCACGGTGAGCCACCCGGGTTCCGGTGCCCCACGAATGGAGAGGAACCACGTGTCAACGGATCTTGGCTGGTCACGCGGCCTGCCGCCGGTGTTCATCACGGCGGCGACCTCGTCGTTCACGCAGTTTCTCAGCATGGTCGCCCCCGATCTGCTGCCCGGCCGACGCCCCCTGCCGCCCGGGGTCGCCGCGGAGCTGGGCGCCCACGCGACCACCGTGGTGGCCCTGGTCTGCCACGGCGGGGTGGTCATGGCCGGCGACCGCCGCGCCACCATGGGCAACATCATCGGCAGCCGGGACATCGAGAAGGTGCACGCGGCCGACCCGTACTCGCTGGTGGGCACCGCCGGCACGGCCGGCGTGGCCAACGAGATGGTGCGGCTGTTCCAGGTCGAGCTGGAGCACTACGAGAAGATCGAGGGCGCCACGCTGTCGCTGGAGGGCAAGGCCAACCGCCTCGCCGCCATGATCCGCAACAACCTGGGGGCGGCCATGCAGGGGCTGGCCGTGGTGCCGCTGTACGCCGGGTACGACCTGGCCGCCACCGACCCGGCCAAGGCGGGCCGGATCTTCAGCTACGACGTGGCCGGCGGCCTGTACGAGGAGAAGTCCGGCTACGACGCGGTGGGCTCCGGGGCGGTGTTCGCCAAGTCGGCGCTGAAGAAGCGCTACCGGCCCGGCCTGAGCGTCGACGAGGCGGTGCGGCTGGCGGTGGAGGCGCTGTACGACGCCGCCGACGACGACACCGCCACCGGCGGGCCGGACCTCACCCGCAAGATCTACCCTGTGGTGATGACCGCCACGGCCGAGGGCACCCGCCGCCTGACCGAGGAGGAGGCCGCCGCGGTCGCCGAGGCGGTCGTCGCCGGCCGCATGGAGAACCCGGGCGGCTAGCCCGCACCACCCGTAACCGCCACCGACGCGCGAAGGAGACCCGCAGCCGTGGCCATGCAGTTCTACGCCTCGCCCGAGCAGATCATGCGCGACCGGGCGGAGTACGCGCGCAAGAACATCGCCCGGGGGCGCAACGCGGTGGTGCTCAGCTGCGCCGACGGGGTGCTGTTCGTCACCGAGAACATCTCGACGGCCCTGCACAAGGTCAGCGAGATCTACGACCGGATCGGGTTCGCCGCCGTCGGCCGGTACAACGAGTACGAGAACCTGCGCCGCGCCGGGGTGCGCATGGCGGACCTCAACGGGTTCAGCTACGACCGGCGCGACGTCACCGGCCGGATGCTCGCCAACGCGTACGCCCAGACCCTGGGGGCCATCTTCACCGACCAGACCAAACCCTTCGAGGTCGAGATCTGCGTGGCCGAGGTGGGCCGCACCCCGGCCGACGACGAGCTTTACAAGATCACGTACGACGGGTCGGTGGGCAACGAGCCGTCGGGTCTGCTGGCCATGGGCGGGCAGGCCGACGAGATCGTCAACCTCATCCGGAACGACCACCGGCCCGACCAGAGCCTGGCCGACGCCCTGCGCCTGGCCGTGCGAGGGCTCAGCAGCGTCGGCGGCGAGGGCGGCGTGCCGCGCACGCTGCCGCCCAACCAGCTGGAGGTGGCGCTGCTGGACCGCCACCGTACCGGCCGCACCTTCCGCCGCATCACCGGTGCCGCGCTGACCAGCCTGCTCGGACCGCTGGCCGAGGGCGGCAAGTCCGACACGGCCGGGACCGCCGGGGCGTGACGCCACCCGCCGGGACCGCCGGGGCGTGACGGCGGCCCCGGCGCCGGTCCGTTGGCCCGCCGCCACCGCGGCGTCCCGAGCATCCGGGGCCTAGTCCCGGTACTGTCTTCTCATGGACCGGCGCATCTTCGGCCTGGAGACCGAGTACGGCGTGACCTGCACCTACCGGGGGCAGCGGCGGCTGAGCCCGGATGAGGTGGCCCGCTACCTGTTCCGCCGGGTGGTGTCGTGGGGGCGCTCCAGCAACGTGTTCCTGCGCAACGGTGCCCGGCTGTACCTGGACGTGGGCTCCCACCCGGAGTACGCCACCCCCGAGTGCGACGCCGTGCCCGATCTGGTCGCCCACGACCGGGCCGGGGAGCGGATCCTCGAAGGGCTGCTCATCGACGCGGAGAAGCGCCTGCACGACGAGGGCATCGCCGGTGAGATCTACCTGTTCAAGAACAACACCGACTCGGCGGGCAACTCCTACGGTTGCCACGAGAACTACCTGGTCTCCCGGCACGGAGAGTTCGGCCGCCTGGCCGACGTGCTGATCCCGTTCCTGGTGACCCGGCAGCTGATCTGCGGCGCGGGCAAGGTCCTGCAGACCCCTCGGGGCGCGGTGTACTGCCTGTCGCAGCGGGCCGAGCACATCTGGGAGGGCGTGTCGTCGGCCACCACCCGGTCGCGTCCGATCATCAACACCCGCGACGAGCCGCACGCCGATGCCGAGCGCTACCGCCGGCTGCACGTCATCGTCGGCGACTCGAACATGAACGAGGTGACGACCCTGCTCAAGGTCGGGTCGGCCGACATCGTGCTGCGCATGATCGAGTCCGGGGTGGCGATGCGCGACCTGACCCTGGAGAACCCGATCCGCGCCATCCGCGAGGTCTCCCACGACGTGACCGGCCGGCGGCGCGTGCGCCTGGCCAACGGCAAGGAGGCCAGCGCGCTGGAGATCCAGCAGGAGTACTTCGCCAAGGCGGCGGACTTCATCGACCGCCGGGGCGGCACCCAGGTCGACAAGCGGGTGGTGGACCTGTGGGGCCGGGTGCTGGAGGCGGTGGAGACCGGCACCCTGGAGCCGGTCGCCCGGGAGATCGACTGGGTCACCAAGCTGCGGCTGATCGAGTCGTACCAGCGCAAGCACGACCTGCCCCTGGCCCACCCGCGCATCGCCCAGCTCGACCTCGCCTACCACGACGTGCGCCGCGGGCGTGGGCTGTACGCGCTGATGGAGCGGCGCGGCGAGGTCGACCGGGTGGTCAGCGACCTGGAGATCTTCGAGGCCAAGGAGACCCCGCCGCAGACCACGCGGGCCCGGCTGCGGGGGGAGTTCATCCGCCACGCCCAGCAGCGCCGGCGTGACTTCACGGTGGACTGGGTGCACCTGAAGCTCAACGACCAGGCGCAGCGCACGGTGCTGTGCAAGGACCCGTTCCGCGCTCACGACGAGCGGGTGGAGCGGCTGATCGCCAGCATGTGACGGGCGGGGCGCTCAGCCGCCGGTCGACAGCGTCACGTGGCGCCGGGCCTCCTCGATCAACAGGTCTCCAAGCTCGGAGAGGAGCTCGTACCCCGCGTCCCGCATCGGACCCGGAACCGTACCTCGCGTGTCGACAAGGATGACGAGGTTGTGATGCCGGATACCGCCGTACACCAGGATCACCTCTGCATCCACGCCCCCACGCTCGGTGCTCGCATCGTCCACCGAGTCGTACCACTGGATCCGCCAACCCTCGTCCCACCAGCCGTCGACTCTTGTCACCGGCGACTGGGGAACGAGTTCCTGACGCCGGTCACGGGTCACTTCATACCGGCGTAGAGCGGACTCCGCATCGGCATACACCTCCAGTGAGACGCCGCCGGTGGGGCCGGCCTCACCAAGCCTGGTGGCAAACCGCTCGTCCTTCCACAGGCCGCTCATCACGCACCACGTAATCCACTTGTTGCCGTCGTCGACCGGGTCACCTGTCCTGCGGACGACGTCGGCCAGGCTCAGCTGGGTGCCCATCGCATCGACGGCCGACTGGCTGCACAGGGCATCGGAGGTCACCTCGTACATGGGCGACGGCTGCGAATCCTCCGGTACCGGCGAGTCAGAGGAGCACGCCACCACCAGCACCGCGACCGCCACGGCCAGTAGGCGAGGACGCCACCGACCCACCACAACCATCACTAGGTCTCCTTTCCCACGGCGCCTTCCCGTGACTGGAGCAGGCGAGGTGTCATTGCGGTCTACATGCCTCTCCCGCACCACACCAACTGACGTAGCTGTCAATCGGGGGACCTCAGCCGCAGGTCGAGAGCATCACGTGGCGTCCGGGATACGTGGCGTCGAGCCTCCTCGATCAGCAGATCTCCGAGGTTGGAAAGGGCCTCGTATCCCTCGTCCCACATCACGCTCGGCACCGGAGCGTTCGTCTCGAAGAAGATGACGAGGTTGTCATGCCGGACACCGCCGTTCACGAAGACTCTCACGGCATCAAGCCTGTTGAGACCGGCCCGCGACAAGTCTATTCCCTCGTACCACTGGATCCGCCAACCCTCGTCCCACCAGCCGTCGATCTCCGTAATAAGTGGCTGCGGGACGTTTATCTGCTGTGCACGCAAAAGGACGTTGCTCTGCTGAGAGTCACGCCTAATGTCGAAATACCTAATAGCCAACTCCACGTCGTCATACACTTCTACCTGGACACTACTGGTGGGTCCCCAAATCGGCCTGGTGTGGAACCGCTCATCCGCCCAAAGACCCCTAATGCTGCAGTCAATCATCAAGAAGTCGGCGAGCTTACCCGGACCGAATGCCGAGTAGCTCACGTCCACCAGGCCAGACTTGGCTCCGATCGCTTCGGCCGCCTCCTGGGTACACAGCTGATCAGAGGTCACCTCATACAGGGACGACTGCTGCGAATCCTCATACGTGCGCGACGGCTGCAAGTCCGCAGGTGCCGGGGTGCATGCTCCAGTGACAGCAGCCACGACGACCAACAGACATGCCACACGCCATCGGGAAACCACTACACCCACTCAGCCTCCCTTCTCCCATGGCGTCTTCCCATGACTAAGGCAAGATGAGGAGCCCCTGGAGTCCACACCGAGATCGGTCGCAGGTGTCACCGCCCGCCACACGACGCCTGGGTCGACACTTCCATCTCCAACGTGATCGTGTGCACCGCCTGACGACTATACGTAGCAGACCATCGATACGCCACAGTGGTGGGAGAGCCTGCGGAAGGTCACGCCGGCGGACCGACCGATCAGGACCACGCTCCTGGTTGCTGGTGGCGACCCGGCGTTCACGTATCTCTGCGGTGAGCTTCGATGGGAAAGACCGTGGCGGGGCGTCAGCTCGCCGGGTGCGCGGCCAGCGCGGCGGCGTGACGGCCGGCCGCGGCCGCCGCCAGGAAGTAGGCGGGATCGTCGTCCAGGCCGCGACCCATCGTGGACAACCGGGCGGGGCTGGCCCGCAACGCCTCCCGCAGGCCGTCGACCTCGACGGTGACGATCCGGTGCCGGGCGGCCAACGGCGCCAGGGCGGCCTCGACCTCGGCCGCCAGCCCCGGCTCCAACCCGGCCGGCACCACCAGGTCGGCGGCGGCCAGGGCCACCCGACCGTAGGCGGTCAGGCTGTGGTGGGACACGCCGCGGTGCCGCGGCCGCGGGTCGACCGCCGAGATCCGCAGCGCGCCGACGGGACGGCCCCCCAGCGCCGCGGCCGCGTTGACCGCCTCGCCGATCGCGGTACCCGAGAACCCGAACCGGGTGCCCGTGCCGAGATTGCCCGGGCCCTGCGTGACCACCACCACGTCCGCGCGCAGCACGTGCCGGGCGGCCAGCAGGCCGGAGTGCACGTTGACCGCCTCCAGGTCCCCGCCGAAGGCCTGCCCGCAGGTCACCACCCCGACCAGCGTGTCGGACAGGTCACTGAGCGTACGGGAGAACCACGCCGGCAACGCCCCGCCGTCGGTCATCACGTACGCCACCGCCGCCTGCGGCGCGTCGGCGTGCACCCCGGCGACGACCGCCGGCAGCGCCGAGTGGAGGTCGGCGGTGACCACGGGCAGCCCGGCCAGGTCGTCGGCGTCGACCAGCGTGTCGTGGTGCGGGGAGGACTGCTCGTCCACGCCGGCCACGACCACCTGCAACGGGGTGTACCTGGCCTTGACCAGGTGCCCGGACCCCTCGGGCGGGTCCGGGGGCAGCCGGTCGGGCAGCGCGACCACCAGCGCGTACCCGCCGGTGCCCAGCCCCAGCGCGAGCGCGTCGACGGTGAGCAGCACCCGGTCGCCGACCGCCGGCTCGCCCACCAGCGCCGGGTACGCCAGCGCGGGCACCCGCCGCCCGCCGTCGGGACCGTCGCCGGACAGCTCCACGGTCAGCTCCTGCGCCCCGCGCCAGGCGCGGCCCAGCGCCACCACCCGGCCGGAGCGCCACCGCACACCCACCACGCCGGTCACGCTAGGCGGCGTCGCGACACGGACAAACGTACGGGTGGTGCTACCGTGTGCAGAGTGTCCCGCGCACGTACCGAGCGCCTGGTCAACCTGGTCATCTGCCTGCTGGCCACACGGCGGTACCTGACCGCCGCGCAGATCGCCGCGACCGTGCCCGGGTACGAGCACGACCCGGACGATCCCCGCGCGCACGAGGCGTTCCAGCGCAAGTTCGAGCGGGACAAGGCCGAGCTGCGCGCCCTGGGGGTGCCGCTGGAGACCGGCACCGACAGCGTCTTCGACACCGAGCCGGGCTACCGGATCGCCCGCCGCGAGTACGCGCTGCCGGACATCCCGCTGGAGCCCGACGAGGCGGCCGCGGTCGGCATCGCCGCCCGGCTGTGGCAGCACGCCGGCCTGGCCGCCGCCGCCTCCTCGGGCCTGACCAAGCTGCGCGCCGCGGGCGTCGACGTCGACCCGCACGCCACTCTCGGGGTGGAGCCGGTGGTCACCGTCGAGCCGGCGTTCGCGCCCCTGGCCGACGCCGCCCGCGAGCGGCGGGTGGTCCAGTTCGACTACCGGGTGCCCGAAGAGGACCAGCCCCGCACCCGCACCCTGCAGCCGTGGGGGCTGGTGTGCTGGCGCGGCCGGTGGTACGTGGTCGGCCACGACACCGACCGGCAGGCCACCCGGTGCTTCCGGCTGTCCCGGGTGGTCGGCCCGGTGCGGCCGGTCGGGTCGGCCGGCGCGTTCACCCCGCCGGCCGACGTGGACCTCATCAGCCACGTCGCGAGCTGGCAGCGCGAGCCGGTCGAGCGGCAGGGCCGCGCCCGGGTGCTGGTCCGGCCCGGCCGCGCCGACGGGGTGCGGCGGTGGGCGGAGAAGGTGACCCCGACCCCGGACGGTGACGTGGTGGAGCTGGCCTACCACTGCGCCGACGGGCTGGCGTCCTGGCTGGTCGGGTACGGGGCGGACGTCCGGGTGCTGGAGCCGCCCGAGGTGCGCGACGCGGTGATCAGCCGGCTGAAGGAGATCGTCAACCTCGACGGGGGCGTGGCGGCGGCACCGGGCGCGGACGTCAGGGCGGCCACCGCCGACGTGAAGCCGGCCGTCTCCGGTGTGAGGCCGGCCACAGCGGACGCGAGGGCGGTCACATGAGCCGCCGCCGCTCCTCCGGCACCACGTCCACCGGCTGGCTGGCCCGGCTGCTCAACCTCGTGCCGTACCTGCTGGCCCGGCCCGGGATCCGGATCGCCGACGCCGCCGCCGACCTGGGCGTCACCGAGCAGCAGCTGCGCGACGACCTGGAGCTGCTGTGGGTGTGCGGGCTGCCCGGGTACGGCCCGGGCGACCTCATCGACATGGCGTTCGACGGCGACCGGGTCACCATCACCTACGACGCGGGCATCAACCGGCCGCTGCGGCTGACCCCGGACGAGGCGCTGGCGCTGGTGGTGGCGCTGCGGATGCTCGCGGCCACCCCGGGGGTGGCCGACCGCGCACCGATCGAGCGGGCCCTGGCGAAGATCGAGAAGGCGGTGGGGGAGCCGCCGCCGGTGGCGGTGCGGCTGCCCGCCGACTCCGGACGGCTGGCCGAGGTACGGGAGGCGGTCGCCAACGGTCGGGCGTTGGAGATCACCTACTACTCCGCCACCCGCGACCGCACCACCGTACGGGTGGTCGACCCGATGCGGGTGGTGATGGTAGGCGGCCACGGGTACCTGGAGGCCTGGTGCCGCAACGCCGGAGCGGTCCGCCGGTTCCGGGTCGACCGCATCGACGCCATGCGGGTGCTCGACGAGCCGGCGGCGCCGCCGCCGCACGCGCAGCCGCTGCCGATCGGTGAGGACGGGGTGTTCCAACCGACCGAGCAGCTGCCGCTGGTGACCCTGCGGATCGGCCGCGGCGCCCGCTGGATCACCGAGTACTACCCGTGCGAGCGGATCGAGGAGACCGGGCAGGGGTGGCTGGTGTCCCTGCGGGTCAGCGACCTGGAGTGGGCGCGCCGGATGGTGCTGGGCCTGGGGCCGGACGCGGTGGTGCTCGCCCCGGCCGAGCTCGCCAGGCAGGTGCGCGCGCACGCGGCGGCCGCCCTGGAGGCGTACGCCACACCCACCGGTCTGGCACCACCGCCGCCCGGCGAAGGGTAGGGTCGGCCCGTGGTCCTCCTGCTCGCCGCGGCGCTGGTGCTGGCCGCGCTCGGTCTGCTGGCGGCCGTGGCCGGCTCGGTCGTCCGTCGCCTGGCCGAGTTCGCCCGGGTCGCCGAGCTGTGCCGCCAGCGCCTGGTCGCCGCCCAGACCCACGCGATGCCGCACGCCGAACGGCTCCAACAGGCCGCCGCCGAGCTCGCCGACCACCTGGCCGCCCTGGAACGCGCCACGGACCGGCTCCGCGGCCGCGCTGGGGCGTGAACGATTTGCCACGTACGATGAACCCGTTCACGGGCGGCGAACCCGAGGAGCCGAGATGCCTAGCAACCTGATGAGACCCGGCACCCTGATCGTCCTGATCGTGGTGCTCGTGCTCCTGTTCGGGGCGAAGCGACTGCCGGAAGCGGCCCGCGCCCTGGGCCGGTCACTGCGCATCCTGAAGGCCGAGACCAGGGACCTGGTCGGCGAGCGGGCGCCGGACGACCTGGACGAGAAGGCCGACGCCCAGACCGGCCGGCAACCCCTGGCACGGGATCGGGACAGCGGAGAGGTCGCCACCGGCGAGATCGTGGATCCGCCGCGGCGTACCCGCGACCGCTGAGGCGCCGGCGGCCGTGCGGGCACGGTACGCCCTGAACGGGGAGCGGGGCCGGTGAGACTGTTGCCCCGGCGGCTGCGGTTGCTGCCCCGGCGGCGGGGGCCGACCCGGTTCCAGCGGGCCGCGGACGGGTCGATGACCCTGGTCGAGCACCTCCAGGAGCTGCGCAGCCGGCTGTTGCGCGCCAGCCTCGGGGTGCTGGCCGGGTTCGGCGTCGGCCTGGCCGTCATGCAGGACGTCCGCCGGTTCCTGTCCCGGCCGTACTGCGAGGTGCTCGCCGACCTCGACCGGCTGCCCCCGGCGGGCTGCACGTTCACCCAGCTCGCGCCCATGGACCTGCTCCTGCTCGACCTCAAGATCGGGCTGGGCGTGGGCCTGGTCGTCTCCGCTCCGGTGTGGCTGTACCAGCTGTGGGCGTTCATCGCCCCCGGCCTGCACCGGCGGGAGCGGCGGTGGGCGTACGCGTTCGCGGCGGTGGCCGCGCCGCTGTTCCTCGGTGGCGCCGTGCTGGCCTTCCTCGTCCTCGAACGCGCCCTGCGCTTCCTGCTCAGCCTCACCGGGGACGAGGTCGTCACCCAGCTGGAGATCACCCGCTACGTGTCGTTCGTGGTGACGATGATGCTCACCGCGGGCTTCGCATTCCAGTTCCCGCTCGTGGTGCTCATGCTCAACGTCACCGGGGTGGCCAGCGCCCGCCGGCTGCTGAGCTGGTGGCGGGTGACGGTGTTCATCATGTTCGTGCTCGCCGCGCTCATCACCCCCACACCCGAGCCGTTCACGTTGACCGCCCTCGGGCTGGCACTGTCCAGCTTGTACTTCGCCGCGGTGGGCCTGGCGTTCCTCAACGACCGCCGCCGGGCCAGGCGGGACCCGTACGCCGGGCTGTCCGACGACGAGGCGTCACCACTGCCCGAGGAGGTGGAGCCGGTCGCGGCGCCCGAGCCGGTTCCCGCGCCCGAACCGGTGGGCCCGTCCAGGCCGGCCGGCCGGTCCGGACCCGTGGAAGGACCGTCCGGGTCGCCGCCGGCGCCACCGGCCCCGCGCGGTTTCGACGACATGACCTGAGGCCGGCCGTAGGGTACGGTGCCGGCCGTGGGCCTTCACATGCCGGGCGGGGCGGTCGCGGTGCTCCTCAACCCGGCCGCCGGACGGCGCAGCCAGCGCGCCCTCGTGCCGGAGCTGCTGCGCCGGCTCCGCGCCGGCGGGTACGAGCTCGACGTCGTGTCCTCCGGCACCCCCGCCGAGGCGGAGCAGGATTGCGCCAAGCTGCTCGCCGCCGGAGTGCACGCCCTGGTCGCCATCGGCGGGGACGGCACGGTGCACACTGCGGTGCAGGCCGTGGCCGGCACCGACGTGCCGTTCGCGGTGGTGCCGGCCGGCACGGGTAACGACTTCGCGGCCGCCGTGGGCGTCCCCACCGACCCGTTGGTCGCCGCGGACCAGGTGGCCCGGGCGTTGCGCGACGGCGTGACCACCCGACCGGTGGACCTGGCGCGGGTCACCGGTGCCGACGGCACGGTGCGCTGGTTCGCCGCGGTGATGGCCGCCGGGTTCGACGCGGTGGTCAACGAGCGGGCCAACGCGATGTCGTGGCCGCCCGGGGACCGACGCTACGACGTGGCGATCTTCCTGGAGCTGGCGCGGTTGCGCGCCCGCGACTACCGGGTGGTGCTCGACGGCTCGGAGCTGCGGCCGGAGGCGATCCTGGTGGCGGTCGGCAACACCGCCGCCTACGGGGGCGGCATCCGGATCTGCCCGGACGCCGACCCGTGCGACGGCCTGCTGGACGTCGTGGTGGGGCGGGCGATGAGCCGGCTGACGCTGGTGCGGCTGCGCGGGTGGGCGTACCGGGGGGTGCACGTGCGGCATCCGCTGGTCGACGCCTACCGGGCGCGGACCGTGGAGCTGCACGCCGAGGGCATCACCACATACGCCGACGGGGAGCGGTGCCTGCCGCTCCCCGTCACCATCGAGTGCGTTCCCGGCGCGCTACGGCTTCTCAGCCCCTGAGAACCGGGGACCGGTGTCCGCATGCTCAGGACGTCACGGTCGCGTCGGTGGTCTCGGTGGCCTTGCCCTCGATGACCCGCGTCGAGCCCTTGACCGGGATCTTGCGCGGCGGCTCGACCGGCTTGGTCACGTTCTTGATGCGCACCTTCAGCAGGCCGTTCTCGTACTCGGCCTCGATCTGGTCAGCGGTGACCCCTTCGGGCAGCTGGAAGGAACGCTGGAACGCGCCGTAGCGCACCTCCCGGACCAGGACCTTGCCGCGGCTGTGCTCGGAACGGTCCTGGCGCTCGCCGCTGACCGTCAGCCGCCCGTCGGCGACCTCGATGTCCACATCGTTCGGGTCGACGCCCGGCAGCTCCAGTGTGATCACCACGTCAGGGCCGTCGGTGGCCATCTCGACCGGCGGGACGTAGTGGTAGGTCGTCGCGCCGAAGGTACGCCGGACCAGTTCGTCGAACTCGTCGTCGAGTCGTGCCAACGCCGTGAACGGGTCCCATCTCATGATCGCCATCGTGACGGACCTCCTTCCCTGGCACCCTGCGGTAGACGACACCGGTTAGCACTCTTGCCTCTTGAGTGCTAACCACATTGTATGACGACAGTAGGCGGTCGGGGTATTCCCGCAGGTCCCGACCGGGTGGGCCGGACGGCCCGTCTACGGACCGCGACCCTCCCGACCCGGCCGCCCCGCGGCGCGGCCGGGTGGCCGACGTGCGCGGAGGCGGGGCGCGGCCGGGCGACCGCCCGGGCCCGACCCGCCGTGCGCGCCGGTGGCGGCCGGACGACCCGGCGGCGACCCGGCGCGGTCGGAGCCCGGGCGCGCCGCGGCGGGAGCCGCCGGCATCTAGCCTGGAGGTATGACAGGTCCCGCCGAGCGGCCCGGTGCCGCCCGCCGGGCGGAGGCCTACCCGCGACTGCGCCGCTTCGCCGAGGGCCTGCCGTTCCGACTCGACGACTTCCAGCGCACCGCCTGCGAGGCGCTCGAGCGCGGCAGCGGCGTGCTGGTGTGCGCACCCACCGGCGCCGGCAAGACCGTGGTGGGGGAGTTCGCCGTCTACCTGGCGCTGCACGACGGCCAGCCGGGCCGGCCGCGCAAGTGCTTCTACACCACGCCGATCAAGGCGCTGTCCAACCAGAAGTACCACGACCTGGTACGCCGGTACGGGCCGGAGCGGGTCGGGCTGCTGACCGGTGACAACTCCATCAACGGGGACGCGCCGGTGGTGGTCATGACCACCGAGGTGCTGCGCAACATGCTCTACGCCGGCTCGCCGGCGCTGCTGGGGCTGGCGTACGTGGTCATGGACGAGGTGCACTACCTGGCCGACCCGTTCCGCGGCGCCGCCTGGGAGGAGGTGATCATCCACCTGCCCGCCAGCGTGGCCGTGGTGTCGCTGTCGGCCACCGTCTCCAACGCCGAGGAGTTCGGCGACTGGCTGGTCACCGTCCGCGGCCACACCGAGGTGGTGGTCAGCGAGGAGCGGCCGGTGCCGCTGTGGCAGCACATGCTGGTGGGCCGGCGGATGTTCGACCTGTTCCACGACCGGGAGGCCGAGCGCGCCGGCGAGGTCAACCCGCAACTGCTGCGCCACACCCGCGAGCTGGTACGCAGGATGGGGCTGGACCGGCCGCGCGGGTGGCGGCACCGGCGACAGGTCGTGCCGTACCGTCCCGACGTCGTCTCGCGCCTGGACCGCGACGGGCTGCTGCCGGCGATCGTGTTCATCTTCAGCCGGGCCGGCTGCGACGCGGCGGTGCGGCAGTGCCTGCACAGCGGGCTGCGACTGACCACACCGGACGAACGGGAGCTCATCACCGAGATCGCCACGGCACGGACCGCCGACATCGACCGCGAGGACCTCGCCGCACTCAACTACTTCGAGTGGCTCGCCGGGCTACAGCGCGGGCTGGCCGCCCACCACGCCGGCCTGCTGCCGGTGTTCAAGGAGGTCGTCGAGGAGCTGTTCGTCCGCGGGCTCATCAAGGTGGTCTTCGCCACCGAGACCCTGGCGCTGGGCATCAACATGCCGGCCCGCTCGGTGGTGCTGGAGCGGCTGGTCAAGTTCAACGGCGAGTCGCACGTCGACCTGACCCCCGGCGAGTACACCCAGCTCACCGGGCGCGCCGGGCGCCGTGGGATCGACGTGGAGGGGCACGCGGTGGTGGTGTGGAACCCGGAGATCGACCCGCGGCACGTCGCCGGGCTCGCCTCCACCCGCACCTACCCGCTGCGCTCCAGCTTCCGCCCCACCTACAACATGGCCGTCAACCTCGTCGGCTCGCTGGGCATGGAGCGCGGCCGTAGCCTGCTGGAGTCCTCGTTCGCCCAGTTCCAGGCCGACCGGTCGGTGGTGGGCATCGCCCGGCAGGTGCGGCGCAACCAGGAGACGATCGCCCGCCACCGCGACAAGATCGCCTGCCACCTGGGGGACTTCGAGGAGTACTTCGCCCTGCGCACGCGGATCCTGCGCCGGGAACGGGAGCTGGCGCGCGAACGAGCGGCCGCCCGGCGCGCCGCCACCCGCGCCTCCCTGGAGCGGCTGCGGGTCGGTGACGTGATCCGGGTGCCGTCGGGTCGGCGGGCCGGTCTGGCGGTGGTGCTCGACCCGGACACCGGCGGGCACGGTGAGCCCCGCCCGCTGGTGCTGACCGAACGACGCTGGGCCGGCCGGGTGCCGGCGGACGACTTCGTGGGACCGGTGGAGTCGCTGGCGACCGTGAAGGTGCCACGCCACTTCAACCACCGGTCCCCGCAGGCGCGCCGGGACCTGGCGGCCCGGCTGCGCGCCGCCGACGTGTCCGGCCCGCGGCGGCGTCGCCGTCGCGTCGCCGAGCAGGAACCCGGCCGGGACGAGGAGCTGGACCGGCTGCGGGCGCAGCTGCGCGCCCATCCGTGCCACGCCTGCGAGCAGCGGGAGGAGCACGCGCGGTGGGCCGAGCGCAGCGCCCGCCTGGCGCACGAGACCGAGCAGCTGAAGGCCCGCGCGGCCGAACGCACCGGCTCGCTGGCGCGCACCTTCGACAAGGTGTGCGCCCTGTTGACCGACCGCGGGTATCTGTCCCGCGAGGGCACCGTGACCGAAGCCGGACGAACCCTGTCCAGGATCTGGACGGAGTCGGACCTGCTGGTCAGTGAGTGCCTGCGGCGCGGGGTGTGGGACGGGCTGGACGCGGCGGAGCTGGCCGCCGCGGTGTCGGTGGTGCTGTACGAGTCGCGCCGGGTCGTCGACCAGGCCGCCCCGCTGCCACGCGGGCCGGTCGCCGAGGCGGTGCACACCACCCTCCGGCTGGCGCGGGAGCTGCAGGCCGAGGAGAGCGCCCGAGGGCTGGCGTTGACCCGCGACCCCGACGCCGGGTTCGTCTGGCCGATCTACCGCTGGACCAGGGGCGAGTCGCTGGCGAAGGTGCTCGACAGCGCCGCCGACGGCGACGGGGAGCTGTCCGCCGGTGACTTCGTGCGGTGGGCCCGCCAGGTGATCGACCTGTTGGGACAGATCGGCGACGCCGAGGGTGTCTCGGAGTCGGTGCGCCGGGCGGCGGCGGAGGCGGTCGGGCGGATCAGCCGCAGCGTGGTGGGCACCGGCGTGCCGTGACCCGCGCCCCCGGCAACGGCGCGTGACCCGGCGACCGCGGGGCCTCACGCCCGCCCGGATCCGGACCTCGGCCGCCCGCTACCCGTGCCGCTCACCGGCCAGCGCGTCCACCAGCCGCTGGCACGGGCCGGCGAGGTTCCACCGCTCGGCCAGCTCCAGCAGCCGGTCCGGGTCGACCGGGGCCTCCGGTAGGGCCGGCGGCAGGTCCGGCAGAGGCACATCCCGCGCCACCCGGACCACCGTCGGCGCCACGGCCAGGTAGTCGGCCGCCGCAACGAGCTTGGACCGGATGCCGGGCGCGAACCCGGCGTCAGGGTCGTCCACCGCGGCCAGCAGGCGGGCCAGATCCCCGTACCGGTCGACCAGCCGGGCGGCGGTCTTCTCGCCGATCCCGTTCACCCCGGGCAGCCCGTCGCTGGGGTCGCCGCGCAGCACCGCGAAGTCGACGTACGCGGACGCCGGCACCCCGAACCGGGCACGCACCGCCGCCTCGTCGGCCACCTCCAGCCGGGCCACCCCGCGCCCGCAGTACAGCAGCCGCACCGGCCGGGCGTCGTCGACCAGCTGGAACAGGTCCCGGTCCCCGGAGACCACCTCCACCGGTGGTGGCTGCGTGGCGGCCAGTGTCCCGAGCACGTCGTCGGCCTCGTACCCGGCCACGCCCACCACGGGGATCCCCACCGCGGCGAGCACCTGTTCGATCACCGGGATCTGCGGCACCAGCTCCTCGGGTACCGTCTCCACGTTGTGGTACGCCACCCGGTGCGCCTTGTACGACGGCACCAGCTCCACTCGCCAGGAGGGGCGCCAGTCCGCGTCCATGGCGCAGACCATCCGGCCCGGCCGGCGGGTACGCACCAGGGTGGCCAGCATGTCGAGGAAGCCGCGCACGGCGTTGACCGGGGTGCCGTCGGGCGCGGTTGCGGCGGAGACGGGGACACCGTGGAAGGCCCGGAAGTAGAGGCTGGGCGCGTCCACGGCCAGGAGGGGTCGGGTCACCGTGCCAGCCTGCCACACGCTGTGCCGCCACCGCGGCGGCGTGCCCGGTCGCGGTGGCCCGGTCGGCCGCGGGGTGCCGCCGCGGCGGCCATACCGCCGGACCCGAACGAGCGTTAAGCTTCCGGCATGGCCGACCGCACCCCCCGCCTTCTGCCCACCGACGAGGCACGTGCCCTCCTGGAGCTCACCGAGGAGATCGCCGAGAAGGAGCTCGCTCCCCGGGCTGACGAGTACGAGCAGCGCGGCGAGTTTCCCCGCGAGGTGCTGCGCACGCTCGGGCAGGCCGGGCTGCTCGGCCTGCCGTACCCGTCCCGGTACGGGGGAGGGGACCAGCCGTACGAGGTCTACCTGCAGGTCCTGGAGGCGCTGGCGTACCGCTGGCTGACGGTCGCCGAGGCGGTCAGCGTCCACACGCTGGCCTGCTACCCGCTGGCGGTCCACGGTTCCGAGCAGCTGCGGGAGGAGCTGCTGCCGGCGATGCTCTCCGGCGACCTCCTGGGCGCCTACTGCCTGTCGGAGCCGGCCGGCGGGTCCGACCCGGCGAACATGACCACCCGGGCGGTCCGCCACGGCGACACGTGGATCGTCAACGGGACGAAGGCCTGGATCACCCACGCCGGGGTGGCCGACGTCTACAACATCTTCTGCCGCACCGGCGGGGAAGGCGCCCGCGGCATCTCCTGCCTGCTCGCCGACGCCACGTCCTCCGGCCTGCTGCCGCAGGCACCGGAACGCACCATGGGCCTGAACGCCTCACCGGTCGCCCAGGTCGTCTTCGAGGACGTCGCCGTGCCGGCCAGCCGGCTGATCGGCGGGGAGGGGGAGGGCTTCCGCATCGCCATGAGCGCCCTGGACGCCGGGCGGCTGGGCATCGCCGCGTGCGCGGTCGGGCTGGCGCAGGCGGCGTTGGACTACGCCACCGCCTACGCCCGCGACCGTGTCCAGTTCGGACGGCCAATCATCGAGTTCCAGGGTCTGGGATTCATGCTCGCCGACGCGGCCACCCAGATCGCCGCCGCCCGGGCGTTGACGCTGCACGCCGCCCGGCTCAAGGACGCCGGCCACCCGTACACGGTCGAGGCGGCCAAGGCGAAGCTGTTCGCCACCGACGTGGCGATGAAGGTGACCACCGACGCGGTCCAGGTGCTCGGCGGGTACGGGTACGTGGCCGACCACCCGGTGGAGCGGTACATGCGTGAGGCGAAGGTGCTGCAGATCGTCGAGGGCACCAACCAGATCCAGAGGCTGATCATCTCCCGGGCGATGGCCCGCGGCTGAGCCGCAGTCGTCGCGGCGTCGCTGCAGCCGGGGAGACGACGTACGGGTGAGGGCGCCTGCGGCGGGTCGCCGCAGGCGCCCTCCGTGCGTGTCGGTGGGGTGCCGCCGGCCGGCGGCGTCAGCCGCCGGCCGGCGGCACCGGCACCGGGTCAGCAGAGCGCGGTGAGGGTGAAGTTCTCCACCTGTTCACTCCGCGGCGCGACCATGGTGGTGCGGGCCTGCGGGATGTAGCCGCCCGCCACCACGATCAGCTGCACCGGGTTGTTCTGCACCGGCATCCACCAGGCGTACCGGCCCTCGGCGTCGGTGAACAGGGTGACGCTGTCCTGCTTGCCGTTGACCTGCACCAGCGCGCCGGCCAGCGGTTGCGTGCCGCCCTGGCACGAGGTGCCGGTCACGGTGCCCGACAGCTTGCCCCAGGTGTTCGGCGGAGTGACCACCATGGTCACGCCCACCGGGTCCACCCGGTACGGCGTGTTGTGGCGGATCGCCACCCCACCGGTGTAGGTGCCCGGCTGGTCGACCGCCGAGTCCATGGTCACCGTCACGGTCACCGACTCACCCGGCTGCAGGGTCGAGGTCACCGGGTCCACGGAGAACCACGGCACGTCGGTGGTCACGTCGCAGTCGGTGAACTCCGGGTGCCGCTCCACTCCGGTGGTCGGAGTGAACCCGCCGGTGGAGCCGCCGACCTTGTAGAACCCGCAGGCCCCACCGGCCCGGTACACCGTGTTGTTGGACGGTTCGATCTCCGTCCAGGTGTCGGTGACCGGGTCGTAGGCGGCGCTGCGGTTGGTGACCGTGCTGAACCCGTTGGTCACGCCGCCGGAGACCACCAGCTGCCCGTTAGCCGCGTCCGCCACCATCGCCCAGTTGTCGTAGGGCAGGTCGGCCAGCTCGGTCCAGCTGTCGGTCGCCGGATCATAGGCGTAGGTGTCGGTGAAGGCGACCAAGCCGTCGGTGCCACCGGTGCAGATCACCTGGTCGGCCAGGCCGGCGCACCCCAGCCACGCCACCGACCGTGGATAGTTGGCCAGCTCGGTCCACGAGTCGCTGGCCGGGTCGTACCGCCACAGGTTGTTGCCGGTCAGGCATTGCGACGCGTCCAGGCACCCGCCGACCACGTAGACCTGCCCGTCCAGCACGGCCACGCCCGGCGCGGTGCGACCCGCCGGCATGTCCGCCGCCTGCGACCAGCTGTCCGCCTCCGGGTCGTAGACGAACACCGTGGAGTGGGTGACCCCGGCGTTGTCCCAACCGCCCAGCACGTACACCAGGCCGTCGACCTGCACCGTCTCCGGCTTCATCCGCTCCGCCGGCATGTCGGCCACCCGGGTCCACTCGTCGGCGGCCGGGTCGTACCGGTAGGTGTTGGGCAGCCGGGTCGACCCGTTGTACCCGCCGAACGAGTACAGCACGCCGTCGACCAGCTCCGCGCTGTTGTCCATGACGTTCACCGGGTACGGCGCCAGGTTCGTCCACGGCGGCGCGGCCGGACCGGATGCCGCGGACCCGGCGGCCGGCGCACCCGCGGTCGGGTTGGCCGTCGGGCTGAAGACGCCCGTGACGTACCGGACCTCGCCCGGCGCGGCGGTCGGGCCACCCAGCATCTCGAACCCGCCGCGGCGCTCACCGAGCTCCACCTCGGCGGGTGCCGTGCCGTCGTTGGTGATGGTGAACGTGCGCTGCACGGTCCCGGAGCCGAGCCGCTTCTCGGCCTGCACCGCGCCCGGCTCCACCACCAGGTGACCGGCGCCCACCGAGAAGTTGGCCTCGGTGACGGCGTCCGCCACGACGTCCACCGTGCGGGTGTCGTCCTGGTAGCCCCTGGCCGAGGCGGTGAACTGCTGGCTGCCGGTCAGCGACGAGAACAAGATGTAGAACCCGTCGTCCAGGTTCGGGTCGTCCGGCGTGGCCACCGTCGTGGCCGAATCGTCCGGGTTGCCCACGCTGGTGACCGTCGCACCGTTGAGCGGGGTGCCCTCGTTCTGCTCGGTCACGTGACCCACCAGCAGCCCACCGGGCACCGGACCGCACTCGACGCCTTCGAGGTCGTAGTGCACGGTGCCGTTCCACTGCCGGAAGGCGAAGGTGGACCCGGTGAACGCCGGGTTGGCCTTGCCCACGTACGTCGTGAGCTCCAGGTGCGCGTTCGAGAAGGTCGCCGGCCCGCCGTCGGTGTACCGCAGCGTGCCGCTCGGGTAGCTCTCCAGGTCGACGTAGAAGCCGTAGGTCTCGCCGGGAGCGAGCTGCAGGCCACCGACGTCGACGTGGGTCGGCTGGTCCAGCCCGGCCGAGGTGACGACGTCACTGCCGAGCACCGTCCACGCGGCCGGGTCGCTCTCGAAGCCGTCGGCCGTGCCCTCCTTCCAGTAGATCGTGACGGTGTGCTGGCCACCGGCCGGGCTGATGTTGACGTCGAAGCCGCGGATGACCAACGGCACGGTCGGCTCGATGTCGAAGGTGTTGCCCGCGAAGCCGTTGTTGCTCGCGAACAGCGTGGTGAGCGAGCCCTCACCGATCGCCTGCGGCGCCGGGTCGGTCGCCGCAACCGGTCGGACCTCCAACGTGTGCCCGCCGGCTCCGCTCCCGACGCCTTCCTCGACGGGCAGGAGGTCGTAACCGAGGGCCGTGCAGGCCGACTCGACCGTCAGGGCGAAGTCCTCGACCACGCCACCCGGTTCCGCCGTGACCTCCCGGGTCTCGGGGTTGTACCCGGGGCTGAGGGCGTTGACGGTCAGCGTGACCGTGAGGCCCTCCGGCACGCTGAGGGAGTACGCGCCCGTGAGCGGGTCGGTGTAGACGTCCGGAATCGGCGCGCCGCTCACCTGGATGTGGGCGTACAGTGGCCAGCCGTGTCCGGAGCCGTCGGTGACGGTGCCGGAGATGGTCACGCTGTCGACCGGTTGCAGGGCGAAGTCTTGCACGGTGGTTTGCCCGGCGAGGATCTCCGCTTGGGCGGT
>VSBZ01000190.1:0-6182 GCA_047459215.1 Micromonosporaceae bacterium
GGCTCAGCCGAGCCTGAACGCGAAAAGGGCCCCGCACCCGAGGTGCGGGGCCCTTTTCGTCACTGACGAAATTCCTCGTCGAAAACGCTTCGACACACCAAGAACCTCTTGACATCCCCGTCCGGTGTTGCGATAATCATGACATGGCAACGACGCAGGACAGCACCGAGTTCGAGTTCCTGGCCACCACCACGTGGTGGATGAGCATCACCGAGCGGTCGGTCTGGGAGGAGGCCACCCTCGAGGCCGAGGGCATCGACCCCGCCGAGGCCGACGAGTGGGAGCAGGTCCGCTGGATCGGGCGGGCGACCATCGACGCCCTCGTCGACCCCGACGAGATGCCCTTCGGCGGCGACGTGATCGTCACGAGCCAGGGGTTCGTCGTCCGCGAGGTGGCCGCCGGGCAGACCGTCGAGCTGTGGGTGCCGGTGGACCGGCGGGGCGGCCCGGTGGACGACACGCCGGTCGGGTTGGTCGAGATCGCCGAGCGGCTCGGCGTCGAGCGCCAGACCGTCGACGCCTGGCGGTATCGGGGCGTGCTCCCCGACCCGGCCTGGACGGTCGGCGGCCGGCCCGCCTGGGCGTGGTCCACCATCGAGGCCTGGGCCCGGGCCACCCGCCGACTCCGCTAGCAGATTCAGATGGCTGATTCGGAGGGCCGGGCCCGAACCCCCGGCCCTCCGTACGCCCCCTAGGAGACCGTAGAATGCCCATGCAAATCCCGACCGACCCGCTTGTTCTCCTCGACGGCCCCTGCGCCGAATGCGGGGCCCACGTCCGGCCCGACTGGTCCGACGCCGGCGGCGAGTGGTACTGGCGCGACGAGCACGGTCGTGCCTTCGCCTTCGACGTCCACCCTGGTGACGTCTACGCCGCCCTGGCCGCCATGCGCGAGCGGGTGATCGCCGGGGAGGCCACCGAGGCCGAGGCCGCCGACTACTCCGTCCTGGCCGCTCTCATCGGCTTGCGCGGTGTCGCCGGCCGCTGGCACTACCACCGCCCCCGGAACGCCATCGCCGCCCACGATCGCGCGGAGGTCCCCGAGTGCTGCGGTTGGCCGATGCGATGGACGGGCGACGGTTGGCGATGCCGCGAGGAGAACGCTCAGGGCGGCCGGCTCAGCTGACCCTGAACGCGACGATGCCCCCGCACCCGAGGTGCGGGGGCATTTTCGTCACTGACGAAATTCCTAGCTAGCGTCGAGCCACTGCCGGAGGGCGTTGTAGACGACGCTGAGCCCGGCGGCGAGGCCGGTGACCACGGCGGTCTGCACACCGGTGGCGTCGAGGTCAGTGAGCCCGGTGCTGAGCAGCACGGCGAGCACCGCCTCGACGGCCGTCACGACGGCGCGCACGAGGATCGCCTTCACGTCCATGTTGGTTCTCTCCTTGCTTGTTGGGGTCAGCCGCCGCCGATGGCGCGGGCGATCATGCTGACGACACCGCCGGCAGCCCCGCCCATGGCGATAGCGGCAGCTGCGACACCGAGCAGCCGGTCTCGGAGGGACTCGAGCTTGTCGACCCGGGCTTGCAGCTCGACCATGTCGGCCCGGGAGACCTTGTCGTCGAGCTTGATGTTCATTTGTTCCAGCTCGTCCCTGATCTCTCGGAGGATGTCCTTGAGCGGGTAGGAGACGGTCGGCTCGGTCATCGGCGGCGATCACGCCCGCCCTGCTGCGGCGAGCTCGGCCCGGACGACGTCGCGCACGATCCGGTGCAGTGGCGAGTCGCCGGCCGCGGCGTACCAGCTGAGGATCGCGTGCGGGTCGGGCGCCCGGCCGGCGTCGACCTCGACGAGGATCGACCGCAGGCGGTCCCAGGTGGCACGGTCGACCTCACGGCGGACCTCGACACCGGCGGCTCGCAACGCGTCGATCTCCGTCTGCCCGAGATTCTTGAACACGCCGGGGGCGATCAGCGCATGCCCCGGTGTGCCCTTGAGCCGGACCATCCACATGTCGTCGTCGACCTCCTGTGCGGGGGGCTTCGCTGCGGAGGCGGGCGGTCGTGTCGTGCCCACCCGCTCCCGGATCAATGGGAGAACCGCGTACAAGTGCCGGCCGGGGCAGGCGGTCGAGGCGCCGGGGGCGTCCCGGTGCCCACCGAGGGTCGGCACCCACCAGCCCTGATCCCGACCGTGGCGGGCGAGCTCGACGAGCGCGTCGAGCGCCGCTGGTGTGGGGTGCCGGTGCTCGAAGTTGCCGAGCAGGCAGATGGCGTGGCTCTTGGTGTTGTCCCCGGCGGTGTGCCCGCCGGCGACCCCTGGTCCCCGGCCCTCATAGATGTTGCCGTCGGCGTCGATCAGGAACGAGTAGGCGATGTCCGACCAGCCCCGGCTGTCCATGTGGAATGCCTGGTGGGCCCGGACAGCGGCAATGCCTTGCCGGTCATCGCCCGTATGGTGGACCCACAGGCGTGGGGTCGGGAGAGCGATCTTGTGGACCGACCGTGGTGGGCGGGCGCCCCACTGGGCGCGGGTGATGATCTTCATGGTCATGGCTAGAGGTGGGCGCTCCAGTCGACCTCCAGTGTCCCGGTGGTCCCTGCCCGGCTGATCGTGATGGTCGTGGCGTCCCGGGCGGTCACAGCGACTTGGTCGAGTGCCCGAGGTGTCGCTGTCGCGGCGACCGGGGTGGCCCACAGGCCGTGGGCGATGGTGACCGATGTCTCGCCGTCAGGGATGGTGGCGGTACCGCGGTTCTCGGACCCGCCCGCGGGGGTCCAGGACTGCTCCCACCGGGCGCTCGAGGAGTTGGTCGCCGGGGGGCCGCCCATGCGGTAGTTGGTCAGCCGGGTGCCCACCGCGGTCGCCTCAACCACCGGGGCGCTGAAACCGGACTCGTAGATGTTGACGCCGGCATTGTCGGTGCCGCCCCACGACGTGCCGCTGAACGTGTCGATCCGCCCGTTGGCGACCCGGTTGCCGGTGCCGGCGACGACGAGCATGCGACCGATCCCAACGTTGCTGCCGCCGCGGAGCTGGAAGCCGTCGAGCACGTTGAAGTCGCCGGTGATCGTCACCGCGCCGTCGTCGGCGATCAGGCCTGTGACCACGTTGCGGTTGCCGGCGATCGCGCACGTCGCCCGGTTGCCCCGGCAGGTGATCCCCTGGAGCACGCAGTACGCCGAGTCTGTGGTGACGTCGAACCCGTAGCGGGTGAACCCGAAGCCGCAGCCCTCGACGTCGGCGCCCTGGACCACGACCCACCGGGTGGCGGTCTCGTCGGGGCCGGCGGGGAACCCACCGGACAGGTGGATGCCGTTGCCGCGGCAGTTCAGGGCGCTGACGTTGGTCAGCACGCCGCTGCAGAAGTCGAGATCGACCCCGTCGGCGTTGGCGTTGACCACGTGGACGTTGGTCACCTTGAGCCGGACGGTGTGCCTGCCGTTGAAGCACTCCCCCTGGTTCTCGTTGCCGTTGGTCACCATCCCGGCCTGGTTGCCGTCGATGGTCAGGTCGGCCAGCGTGACGTCCTCGACCGGGGCCTCGGCGGTACCCAGCGTGCCCACAACGCCCCAGGAGTCGAGCGGGGGGAACAGGGTCTCGTTGCCGAGGTCCGCGGGCTGGAGCCGGATGACGGTCTGCTGGGGCCCCTGACCTCGCAGCACCGCGCCGGACGGTAGGACGATCCGCCCGCCGTCGTGGCCGTTGACCCAGAAGGTGCCCGCCGACAGCAGCACCGGGCCGGCGTCGACGGCGGCCTGGATCTCGACGTTGTCGTCCACGCCGTCGCACACCACGTCCGCGGCGGCCTTGACGTCGGGCGGGGCGTCGGCGGCGGCGATCACGGTGACCGGCGGCCGGACGGTACCGCGGGCCGAGGTGACCTGGATCTGGACGGTGGCCGTGCCCAGCACCACCTGGAACGAGGCGGTGGTGACGGCCTGGGGGGCGTTGGAGGGGGTCCATTCCCCCACCATGATCGGCTCGGGGCCGGACCCGCGGTCCTCGAGCAGTTGCCAGGCGACAGGGACGCCCTCGGGCAACGCGGTGGCGGCGGGATCGGCCACCAGGGTGAGGGTGTCGCCAGCGATCACGACGGGCAGCGACGCGCCGGCGAGGGTGGCCGCGAACGTGCGCCCGGCCAGCGACCCGGCCGGCCACTGGAACTCCACGGTGACAGTGGTGCCGGGGCGGAACAGCAGGTCGAGGCCGGCGGGGCGAACATCGGCGAGCGCGGTCATGGTCCTCCTCATGCGGCGGGTGACAGCTGCCAGGTCACATCCCACACCGTGCCGCCGGAGGCGAACCGGTGCGTGATGTGCTCGATGTGGAAGAGCCCGGACACGCCGAGGGCGGCGGTGCGCCGCGCCTCGAGCCAGATCCGATGGCCGATCCGCCGGCGGACGGCCTGGGCCCGGTAGGCGGCGTTCTTGGTGGCGGGGAACTCGAGGGTGAGGACCGGCCGCTCGCCGGCGTGGCGGGCCAGGACGGCGCGCCCATACTCGTGGGCGTCCTGCTCGTCGGCGAAGAGCTCGGCCGCGGCGTCGTGCGGCAGGATGGCGCCGAGCCGCTCCTGGGCGGCGAGGTCGTCGACCTGCACGACCAGGCCGCCGGACGCCTCGGGCGGGTCGCCCGCCCAACCCCGGATGGCGATGAGGGCGCACTCGACGAACTCGAACCCGCCGAACCGGTCGGAACTAGCGGGCCACGGGGCGGGAGCCTCCACCTCGACGCACGCGTCGCGGACGGCCCACTGCACGGCGGCCTCGGCGCCGGGGACGTTGGTGACCGCGAATTGGCCGACGTTGCCCCAGCCGGGCGGTCCGTCGTCGTCGTCGACGGTGGCGGGCAAGCTGACGCCGCTGATGCTGGTCATGCCGACGCGGTGGTAGAGCAGCGTCGACACCTCCGGGCCCCAGCTGGGTGCGATGACTGGCGCGGGGCAGAGCCCGATCCGGGCATGGCTGGCCGTGGTCGGCTGCCCGACACCGGTCGGTTCGGTGACCTCGACGCCCTGGTCGATGCTGCCCCACCACGTGCCTCGCTTGACGATCCAGAGCACGGCGGCCCACCCGCCGCTGACGCCAGTGCCGTCGAAGAGCCTCACCACGCTGCCGAGGTCGCCGGCCTCGAGCACCTTGCCGTAGATGCGCATCCTGGCGAGCGCGTCCTTCGCGTCGCGGAAGGATTTCCACCCGGTGGGCACGAGCCACTCGCGACCGGTGGTGCCGACGGCGGAGGCGATCACGAGGAGCAGCAGGTCGCCCGGCTCGACGCCGTGCTCAGGGCCCGGCAACGGGACATCCACC
Source organism: Micromonosporaceae bacterium (assembly GCA_047459215.1). Classification (GTDB taxonomy): domain Bacteria; phylum Actinomycetota; class Actinomycetes; order Mycobacteriales; family Micromonosporaceae; genus Natronosporangium. The sequence continues at coordinate 5,253 of VSBZ01000190.1, forward strand.
GGGACGCTGTTGCCAGCGGGGGCGGCGAGGCCCATGACGCTGCGGAACGCGAGGCGCGGCACCTTCGGGGCGAGCTTGGCGGTCACCCGGTTGCGGATCTGCGAACGCCAGTCACCGAGGGCGAGGGCGCGGTAGGAGAACTGCGCGCCCTCGGCGTCGGACCACCAGCCGGTCGTGTCGTCGGCCAGGCGGTCCCCACGGCCGGCGAAACCGATGCGCCCCTCCGGGGTCTCCCAGATGAACCCGAGCTCGATCTCCTCGAACATGCGGGCGATGTCGAGGGCCTTGCTGGGCTCGATGCCGACGGCGCCGGGGCGGATGGTGCCACGTGCGATCGGGCCCGGTGGGTGCAGGAGCCGTGCTGCTGCGAGGGTGGCGCCGACGAGCTCGCCGGTGGTCATGCCGACGGTGATGCCGGGCATGGGCCCGACACTGGCAGGCGGGCTGATGTCGGTCTGCGCTGCGTCGAGCAGCGGGCCCTCGGCGCTGATCTCGACGGTGGGGGCGCCATCGACCGGGACGGAGGGGACGATGCTGGTGACGCGCCCGGTCCAGAGCACGCCCTCGGCCTCGCCGCCCAGCCCGTCCCATACCCAGAACTCGTCGAACGAGACCGGCCGCTGCTGCCACCAGCCGCCCCAGAGACCCACGTTGGTGGAGTCCGGGTCGGTGACAGTGGTGCCGCCGATGACCGGGACACCCTCCAAATAGGCGGTCACCTGGTCGCCGTCGAGCCGCACACCGATGGTCACATCGGTGCGGTTCTCTACCGCCACGACCCCGATCTCCAGCCAGTTGCCGCCGTCGAACTCACCGAGGATCAGTTGATTGGGTCGCAGGTACAGCAACCCGAAGTTGGCGGCGTCCAACCGTCGGAACACGATCCCCGCCTCGCTGGCGGCGTCCCGCACCCGCACCTTGGTCTGCGCG
>VSBZ01000191.1:0-6109 GCA_047459215.1 Micromonosporaceae bacterium
CCGGGGGTGCCGGTCCCGTGGCGGCGGCCGGCCCGGGGCGGTGGCTCGCCGGCGGCGGCTCGCCCTCCCCGGTCCCTCGTGGCGGACCGGCAGCGCCTCCGGGCCGGCGTCGCGCAGGGACCCGGTGACGGGTTCGGCGACGAGCAGTCGACAGCGGAATCCGCGGTTCCCGTTCGCCCAGTCCCGTTCGCTCATCCAGTCGGCGATGGCGCCGACCCGGTAGCGCACGTCGCCGTCGTCCGGCACACCGGTGTACGCGGCGACGCGGCTGAGGCAACCCTCGTGGACGGTTCCGGCGTGGTCGGCCGGATCGGGGTACGGGCCGTCGGGGGCCCGCCACACCCCGACGAACTCCGCGTCGTGCGGCTCGTCGCACGGCACCGGCTTCTCCTCGACCACCTTGCCACCCTTGCCGATCTCGACCACCCAGCAGCCCAGGCGCAGCGGCGAGTCCTCGGCGAGCGCGCCCGCGAGGTCGCCCTCCCGGGTCACCGGGTCGCCGACGACCGAGTCGAGCTGGGACAGGTCGCACCGGAACCATCGCGCGCCGGCGCCCCAGGCGGCGGGCGTGGGGACCGCGACGCCCAGCCACAGCAGGCCGTGGCGGTAGTCCGCACCGAGGTGGTCGGCGGCCCGCTCCTCGCACTCCTCGAAGGCCCGTCGCAGCGCGGTCGAGCCCGGCGCCGGCGGCTCGTCCGCCTTCGCCGGTTTGCCGGTGAACGTGCCGACGTGGACCGTCTCGAGCAGGTGGGGCTCCTCGCAGTCCACCGGCTGGTACTCCTGGGCCGCGACGACCGGCCGGAACGCCTCCCGGTGGCAGGTGCCCGCCTCCGGCATGAAGACCGCCGCCTCCGGGAATCCGGGCCACCCGTCGGTCAGGTCGCCGTCGACCGCCGGCGGCGGGCCGCCGCAGGCCACCACGGCCAGGGCCAGCGCCCCACCCACCATCGCACCGGCGAGGGTGCGCCTTCCGCTCGCCACCTGCCTGGGCATGGACCCGTCTCCCCGTGCGGCACCGTCGTCGGGCCGGCGCCCGCCGGCACCAGGTCAGCATAGGCGCGAGGTGCTGGCGGCCACGAAGCGCCACCGGATGATCACGTGCGTGGGTGAGGGCGGCGGACCCGCGTCCGGCGCCGGAGAGCTTCCGGATCCGGCGTCGGAGAAGTTGTTCACAACGTGTTGCCACCGGTGACGCGTATGCCCGGATACTGGGAGGGACCGGTACCCATCGCACGAGGACTGGATCACCACACATGAGCGCACCGCAGCGCGGGACCCCGGCCGCGCCACTGACCGTAGGGGTGGTCGGCGCGGGTCGGGTCGGCACAGTCCTCGGTGCCGCGCTCGCGGCCGCCGGTCACCGCATCGTCGCCGTCTCGGCCCGGTCGGCACGTTCGCGCGACCGGGCGGCGCGGATGCTCCCGGGCGTACCGGTCCTGCCCGCCGACCAGACCGCGCGGGCGGCCGCATCCGGCCTGCTCCTGCTGACCGTGCCCGACGACGCGCTGGCACCGCTGGTGGCCGACCTGGTCGCCGCCGGTGGCGTCTCACCGGGCCAGGTCGTGGTGCACACCAGCGGCGCGCACGGTGCCGCGGTCCTGCGCCCAGCCGCCGAGGCGGGCGCCGGGACGGTGGCGCTGCACCCGGCGATGACGTTCACCGGCCGGCCGTCCGACCTGGACCGCCTGCCGGGTGTCTCGTACGGGGCCAGCGCTCCCGACCGGCTGCGCCCGGTGGTGACGCGGCTCGTGGCCGACCTGGGCGGCACGGTGGAGTGGATCGACGAGTCCGACCGGGTCCTCTACCACGCGGCTCTCGCCCACGGCGCGAACCACCTCGTGACGCTGGTCAACGACGCCGCCGACGGCCTGCGCGCCGCCGGCGTCCACGACCCACGCCGCATGCTCGCCCCGTTGCTGCGCGCGGCCCTGGACAACGCGCTCAGGCTGGGCGACGACGCCCTCACCGGCCCGGTGGCACGCGGCGACGCCGGCACCGTCGCGGGCCACCTGTCCCGGCTGGCCGGCAACCACCCGGACTGGCTGGAGACGTACCGCACGCTCGCCCGGCGCACCGTGGTCCGGGCCGTCGCCGCCGGGCGGCTCGACCCGCAGGCGGCAGGTCGGCTGCTGGACGTGCTCGCCGGGACCGGGCCTGAGGCCACCGGCGCCCCGGCCGCCGGCGTCGCGGACGCGGCGACGGCCTCCGCGGGCGGCGCGGCGGTTCCGGCCGTCGGCGGCCCGGCGTGGAGGGCCGCCCGGTGACGGCCACGACCCGGGTCGTCCACGACCGGTCCGCCCTCGCCGCCGTGCGGGCGGCGGCGGCCGGGCCGGTCGGCGTGGTGATGACCATGGGGGCGCTGCACGAGGGGCACGCGGCCAACATCCGGGCGGCGCGGGAACACGCGGCGACCGTCCTGGTGACCATCTTCGTCAACCCGCTGCAGTTCGGCCCCAACGAGGACTTCGACCGGTACCCCCGGACCCTGGAGGCCGACCTGGAGCTGTGCCGCGAGCTCGGGGTGGACGTGGTGTTCGCGCCCGCCCGCGAGGAGGTGTACCCGCACGGCGACCCGGAGGTGCGGGTTGACCCCGGCCCGTTGGGCCGGGTGCTGGAGGGGGCCAGCCGACCCGGGCACTTCGCCGGCGTGCTGACGGTGGTGCTCAAGCTGCTGCAGCTGACCCGCCCCGACGTCGCCTGCTTCGGCGAGAAGGACTACCAGCAGCTGACCCTCGTCCGCGCCATGGTGCGCGACCTGGACCTGCCGGTACGCATCGTGCCGGTGCCGACGGTCCGGGAGCCCGACGGGGTGGCGCTGTCCAGCCGCAACCGCTACCTGTCGCCGGCCGGACGTGAGGCCGCCCGGGCGCTGCCGGCGGCGCTCGCGGCCGGCGCGGCCGCGGCCGAGCGCGGGGAGCCACCGGCGGTCGTGCTCGCCGCCGCGCACGCGGCGCTGACCGGGGTCGAGGTGGACTATTTGGCACTGACCGACCCGGAGCTGCGCCCGCTGACCGAGCCGGTCGGCACCGACGCGGGCCCGGTGGTGCCGGTACCGGCAGACGGGCGCGCCCGGCTGCTGGTAGCGGCCCGCGTCGAGTCGACCAGGCTCATCGACAATGCCGAGATCCAGCTGTCGCGAGGTGACGTGTGATGTGGCGGACGATGCTCAAGTCGAAGATCCACCGGGCCACCGTGACCCAGGCGGACCTCCACTACGTGGGTTCGGTGACCGTGGACTCCGACCTCATGGAGGCAGCGGACCTGCTGCCCGGTGAGCAGGTGTCGGTCGTCAACATCACCAACGGGGCCCGGCTGGAGACGTACGTGATCCCCGGTGAGGCCGGCAGCGGCGTGATCGGCATCAACGGCGCCGCCGCCCGGCTGGTCGCACCCGGCGACCTGGTGATCATCCTCTCGTACGCGGTCATGGACGACGAGGCCGCCCGCACCTTCCGTCCCCGGATCGTCCACGTGGACGCGGCCAACCGGGTGATCACCACCGACCACGACGCCGCCGGCGCGGCGCCCGGGACCGCGGGCGACCCGGTCCGCGGCGACGTCACCCACGCCCCCACGAGCTGACCCGCCGCCGGCGGTACCGTCGACCGCATGCGGCGGTGGCGGGAGGCGATGGCCGCGGCCCTGTACGGACCCGACGGGTTCTACGTGCGGGCGGGCAACCGGCCGGCCGCCCACTTCCGCACCTCCGCCCAGATCGGGGCCGGGTTCGCTGCCGCCCTCGGCCGGCTGCTGGAGCGGGTGGACGCGGCGCTCGGCCACCCCGACCCGCTGGACCTGGTCGACGTCGGCGCCGGGGGAGGTGAGCTGCTGGACTCCCTCACCGACGCGGTGCCCCCGGCCCTGGCACGGCGGCTGCGGCCGGTCGCGGTCGAGGTCGCGCCCGCGCCCGACGGTGCCGGTGCGGGACCGGTCACCTGGCGACGCTCGATGCCGCCGGAGGTCACCGGGCTGGTCCTCGCCACCGAGTGGCTGGACAACGTCCCCGTCGACGTGGCCGAGGTCGACCCGGACGGGGTGGTGCGGTACGTCCTCGTCGACCCGGCGACCGGGCGGGAGGCGCTCGGCCCCGAGGTGACCGGGGAGGACGCCGAGTGGCTGGCCCGCTGGTGGCCGCTGACCGTTCCGGGAACCCGCGCGGAGATCGGCGCTCCCCGCGACCGGGCCTGGGCCCGGGTGGTGGGCGCCGTCCGCCGGGGCGTGGCGCTGGCCGTGGACTACGGCCACGTCGCGGGCGACCGGCCGCCGTTCGGCACGCTCACCGGGTACCGCCACGGCCGGGAGGTGCCGCCGGTGCCCGACGGCACCTGCGACCTGACCGCCCACGTCGCCATGGACGCGGTCGCCGCGGCCGGAGGCGGCGACGCGGTCCACCTCACCCAGGCGGAGGCGTTGCGGGCGCTCGGCGTGCACGGGCGGCGGCCGCCGCTGGCGCTGGCCTACCGGGACCCCGCCGGCTACCTGCGCCGCCTGGCCGCGGCGAGCCTGGCGGCTGAGCTGACCGACCCGGCGGGGCTCGGCGGTCACCGGTGGCTCGTCCAGCCGGTCGGCATGTCCTGTCCACCCACCTGGCTCGTGGCACGATGACGGACATGAGCGCGGACAGCGGCACCACCCGGGAGCTCACCGTCGGGACGGGCACCGGGCTGGAGACCGCCGACATGGTCCTCAACATCGGCCCGCAGCACCCGTCCACCCACGGCGTGCTGCGGCTGCGCCTGGTCCTCGACGGCGAGCGGGTGGTCAGCTGCGAACCGATCGTGGGCTACATGCACCGCGGGGCCGAGAAGCTGTTCGAGGCCCGCGACTACCGGCAGATCATCGTCCTGGCCAACCGCCACGACTGGCTGTCGGCGTTCAGCAACGAGCTCGGGGTCGTGCTGGCCGTGGAACGGCTCATGGGCCTGGAGGTGCCGGAGCGGGCGGTCTGGCTGCGCACCGCGCTCGCCGAGCTCAACCGCGTCCTCAACCACCTCATGTTCCTCGGCTCCTACCCGCTGGAGATCGGCGCCATCACGCCGGTGTTCTACGCCTTCCGGGAACGGGAGACGCTGCAGGCGGTCATGGAGGAGGTCAGCGGTGGCCGGATGCACTACATGTTCAACCGGGTCGGCGGGCTGAAGGAGGAGGTGCCGGCCGGCTGGACCAGGCGGGCGCGGCAGGCGATCGGCGAGGTCCGCCGCCGGCTGCCCAAGCTGGACCAGCTCATCCGGGAGAACGAGATCTTCCTCGCCCGCACCGTCGGCATCGGCGTCCTCACCGCCGAGCAGGCCGCGGCGTACGGCGCCTCCGGCCCGGTGGCGCGCGCCAGCGGGCTGGACTTCGACCTGCGCCGCGACGAGCCGTACCTGGCCTACGGCGAGCTGGACGTGCCGGTGGTGACCCGCACCGCGGGCGACTGTCACGCCCGGTTCGAGGTGCTGCTGGACCAGGTGTACGTGTCGCTCGACCTCGCCGAGCAGTGCCTGCGGCGGGTCGACCAGATCCGCGGCCCGGTGAACGTGCGGCTGCCGAAGGTGGTGCGGGCGCCGGAGGGCCACACGTACGCGTGGACGGAGAACCCGCTGGGCATCAACGGCTACTACCTGGTGTCACGCGGCGAGAAGACCCCGTGGCGGATGAAGATGCGCACCGCCTCGTTCGCGAACGTGCAGGCCCTGTCCACGGTGGTCCCCGGCTGCCTGGTGCCGGACCTCATCGCCGTGCTCGGCTCGATGTTCTTCGTCGTCGGCGACATCGACAAGTAGGAGCGGCGCCGACACCGGCGCCGCAGCCATCACCACGCAGGAGCGGCGCTCACCCGTCGGCGTCCCGGAGCGTCCACCGCGTCGGCGGCGCCGAACCGTAGATGCCCCGGTAGAGCCGGGCCGGCCGACGGCCCGTGCCGTCAACGCCACCGCTCGTCGGACTCGTCGAAGCTCAGCCGGTGCCGGGCCGGGGCGTAGTCATCGTCGTCGCGCCGGTGCCGCCGGCCACGCGGCTCCCGTACCGGCTCGTCCCACTCGGCGTTCCAGGACGGCGCGTCGGAAGAGGACGGCAGCGCCCGCGGCTCGCCCCCCCCGGCCACGGCGTCGTACTCGCCCGAGGCGCC
>VSBZ01000021.1:0-33158 GCA_047459215.1 Micromonosporaceae bacterium
GTGCGCACACTGGACAGCCCCAGCCGGACCACCGGCCCGCCGATCCCCCACTCCGCCGGGTCGGCGCCCGGTCCGTTGCGGGGACCGCCGGGCTCGACCGGGGGTTCCAGCGTGGCCACCGCCCGGCTGGCGTTGACGTCCGGGCGACGCACCGTCACCCCGTGCCGGCGGGCATCGTCCACCAGCGACTGCGGGGAGTAGAACCCCATCGGCTGGGCGTTGAGCAGCGCCGCGCAGAACGCCGCCGGATGGTAGCGCTTGAGCCAGGAGCTGGCGTAGACCAGGTACGCGAAGCTGATCGCGTGGCTCTCCGGGAACCCGTAGTTGGCGAACGCGGACAGCTTGCGGTAGATGTCGTCGGCCAGCTCACCGGTGATCCCGTTGGCGGCCATCCCCTCGTACAGCCGGTCGCGTAGCCGCGCCATGCGCTCCATCGACCGCTTGGAGCCCATCGCCCGGCGCAGCTGGTCGGCCTCGGCGGGGGTGAACCCGGCCACGTCGATGGCCAGCTGCATGAGCTGCTCCTGGAACAGCGGCACCCCCAGGGTGCGCTCCAGGGCCCGGGCCATCAGCGGGTGCGGCACCCGCGCCTCCTCCCGGCCGTTGCGGCGGCGGATGTACGGGTGGACCGACCCGCCCTGGATCGGCCCGGGTCGGATCAGCGCCACCTCCACCACCAGGTCGTAGAACTTCTCCGGCTTCAGCCGGGGCAGGGTCGCCATCTGCGCCCGGCTCTCCACCTGGAACACCCCCACCGAGTCGGCCCGGCGCAGCATGGCGTACACCTCCGGGTCCTCCGCAGGGATGGTGTGCAGCTCCCACCGCTGCCCCTCGTGCTCGGCGACCAGGTCGAACGCGTACCGCAGCGCCGACAACATCCCGAGCCCGAGCAGGTCGAACTTGACCAGGTTGACCTGGGCGCAGTCGTCCTTGTCCCACTGCAGCACGGTGCGGCCGGGCATCCGGGCGTGCTCCACCGGGCACACCTCCACCACCGGCCGGTCGCAGATCACCATCCCGCCGGAGTGGATACCCAGGTGCCGGGGGAAGGTCTGCAGCTGGTCGGCGTACTCGACGACGTGCTCGGGGATGCCGTCGACGTCCGCGATCGGCGAGCCGTACCAGTGGTCGATCTGCTTGCTCCACGCGTCCTGCTGGCCGGGCGAGAACCCGAACGCCTTGGCGATGTCGCGCACCGCCGAGCGGGGACGGTAGGTGATGACGTTGGCCACCTGGGCGGCGTGCTCGCGCCCGTACCTGGCGTACACGTACTGGATGACCTCCTCTCGCCGGTCGGACTCGATGTCGACGTCGATGTCCGGCGGGCCGTCCCGCTCCGGCGCGAGGAACCGTTCGAACAGCAGCCCGTGGGCGACCGCGTCCACGTTGGTGATGCCCAGCGCGTAGCAGACCGCCGAGTTGGCCGCCGACCCACGGCCCTGGCAGTAGATGCGGTTCTCCCGGCAGAACCGGACGATGTCGTAGACGACCAGGAAGTAGCCGGGGAAGCCGAGCTGCTCGATCATGTCCAGCTCGTACGCGATCTGCCGGTACGCCCGCGGGTGGTGGTCGCCGTAGCGCTCCCTGGCCCCCCGGGCGGTCAGCTCCCGCAGCCAGCTCATCTCGGTGTGACCGGGGGGCACCGGGTAGTCGGGCAGCTTCGGCGCGACCAGCTGCAGGTCGAACGCGAGCTCGGCGCCGAACGCGGCGGCCCTGGCGACCGCGCCGGGCCAGGCGGCGAACCGGGCGGCCATCTCCGCGCCGCTGCGCAGGTGGGAGGTGGCCGCGGCCGGCAGCCACCCGTCCATCTCGTCCAGGCTGCGCCGGGCCCGGACCGCGGCCAGCGCGGTGGCCAGCCGCCGGCGGGCCGGGGTGTGGTAGTGGGCGTTGGTGGTGGCCACGGTCGGCAGCCGGCGGGCGGCGGCCAGGGCGGCGAGCGCGTCGTTGCGCTCGTCGTCGAGCGGGTCGCCGTAGCAGGTCAGCTCCACCGCCACGTGGTCGGCGCCGAACAGGGCCACCAGCCGGTCCAGCTCCCGGGCGGCCGCCACCTCGCCGTGGCGGGTCAGGGCGGCCGGCACGTGCCCCTTGCGGCAGCCGGTGAGCACCAGGACGTGGTCGCGCAGCTGCTCGGCGACGTGCTCCAGGTCCTGGTAGTCGGGCTTGCCCTTCTCGCCGCCGCGTAGGTGCGCCTGCGAGATGGTGCGCGCCAGCCGGGCGTACCCCTGCGGGCCGCGGGCCAGGACGAGCAGGTGCGCGCCGGCGGGGTCGGGCTCGCCGTTCTGCGGTGCGGGCAGGCCCAGCGACAGCTCGGCGCCGACGACCGTGGGCAGGCCGACCTCCCGGGCGGCCTCGGCGAACCGGACCACGCCGTAGAACCCGTCGTGGTCGGTGAGCGCGAGCGCCGACAGCCCCAGCCGGGCGGCCTCCTCGACCAGCTCCTCGGGGTGGCTGGCGCCGTCCAGGAAGCTGAAGTTGGAGTGGCAGTGCAGCTCGGCGTAGTCCACGGTGGCCGACGCGCGGGGCAGCGCCGCCGGCGGCCGGTACGGCGGACGCCGGCGGCTCCACGCCGGCGCGTCCCCGCCGTCGACCGCCAGCGGGTCGATGACCGGTGGCCGGCCGGACAGGACGGCCTCCAGCTCCGGCCACGGCACCGGAGGGTTGTTCCAGCCCATGGTCAGGACCTCCGTAGCATAAGTGCTACGATGTGCGGCGTGAACGAGGTCACGGGCCGCATCCCGGTGCGGGAGCTCCGAAACCACGTCAGCGAGGTGCTGCGGCGGGTCGAGGCGGGAGAGACCCTGGAGGTCACCGTCAACGACCGGCCGGTGGCGCTGCTCGTCCCCCGGCACGGCCGACCGGTCACGGTGCCGACCCGCGACTTCCTGGCCTCCCTCCCCCAGGCGGATCCGGCGCTCGCCGAGGAGCTCGCCGCGGAGCTCACCGAGACCACCGACGACCTGTCCGATCCGTGGCGATGATCACCGACGCGCCGATGACGGCCGGCCTGCTCGACACCTCGGTGTTCATCGCCCGGGAGTCCGGCCGTCCGCTCGACCTCACCGCGGTGCCGGACCGGGCGGGGGTCAGCGTGATCACAGTGGCGGAGCTCCGGCTGGGGGTCCTGCAGGCACCGGACGATGAGACCCGGTCCCGACGGTTGAGCACGCTGGCCGCCGCCCAACGGCTCGAGCCGCTTCCGATCACGGAGGCGGTGGCGGCTGCCTGGGCTCTGCTCCGCCGCCGATTGCGCCATGCCGGCCTCCGGATGGAGGTCAACGACTCCTGGATAGCCGCCACCGCCATGGCACACGGCATGGCCGTGGTCACGCAGGACCACGAGTTCCCCGACGGCGTACCGGGTCTGACGGTGATCCGGGTCTGAGCGGTCCGGGCGGACCCGCCGCCCGATGCGGTCTCCGGCCCGGCCGACCGCGGCGTCAGTCATAGACCGCCTCCACGGTCCACCGCCCGGCCGACAGCTCCAGCAGCAGCGCCCGCCCGTCGGCGAGGCACACCTGGAACCGGGCGGCCCGGTGCGCCTCCTCCGGCGCCCACCACCGTTCGTCCACCGGCCACGGTCCCGCCCATCCGGTGATCTCGACCGTCTGTCCCTGAAGGACGAGCCGGGCCGGGGCGGCGCTGACCATCGACCGTCCGTCGACCGTCACCGGCCGGCCGTCCGCGTCGTGGACGCTCACCGGCACCGGCTGTGACAGCACCGTGGCCGGAGAGGGCGCCGGCAGCCGCCCCGGCCAGGGCGCCCGGTCCCCGGGCGGCCGCTCGTCGCCCCACGGGACCAGGGCGACCTGGTCGCGTGGCGACCGGCCGCCCCGCACCACCGCGGTGAACACCGAGTCGGGACCGAGCAGTCCCTGCACCCGGGCCAGGGCGCGGTGCGCCCGCTCGTGCCCGCTCCCGCCCCACAGCCCCGGCTGCTGGGCGAGGCTGGGTACCACTCCGTCCGGGACCAGCCGTAGCCGGCGGATCCCGGCGGTGGGGCCGGTCGTCCCGTCCCGGCCGGCCCGGGACAGCCAGCCCTCCAGTTGCCACCGCACCCGGTCGGTGATGGCCGCGGCGGTGAGCAGGCCGTCGTGGCGCCAGGTGCGGTGGAGCTGCTCTCCGTGGGCGGTGAGCGCGTCGATACCCAGCCGGGTGCAGCCGAGCCCGTGCCGGGCCAGCCGCTCGTGCATCCGCTCGGCCAGCGCCCGGGCGGCGAACGCGGCCACGTCGACGCGCTCCAGCGGCTCGTCGTACTCCTCGGCCACGACCAGGTCCGGCGGGGGGCGTCGCACCGCCAGCGGCCGGTCGTCGGCCCCGGCGGCCAGCCGGTGGGCGAGGGCGGCGTCGACGCCGAACCGGGCCAGCACGTCCCCGGCGGGCAGGGCGGCGAACTGGCCGAGGGTGGTGACGCCGAGCCGGCGCAGCAGGCTGGTCAGTGCGGGCCGGCCCAGCACCCCGATGTCCAGACCGGACAGGAACTCCGGGCTGCCCCCGGGTGGCACCACCCGGCCGGTGCGGGCGGCCTGCTCGGCGGCGAACACCCCGTCGGCGATCCCGACCAGTGCCTCCACCTCGCACTCCTGGGCGATGTGCTCCACGATCCGCTCCGCCGCCCGTTCCTCCCCGCCGAAGTACCGGGCGGGTCCCCGCGCCGCCAGTGCACAGGCGCCGGGACGCAGCACCTCCACCCCGGCGGCCACCTGCTCCACGGCCGCCACCACCGGCTCGAACGCCCGGGCGTCCCGCCCCGGGTCGGCGGGCACGACCAGCAGGTCCGGACAGCGGCTCTGCGCCTCCCGCCGGCGCAGCCCCGGCACCACCCCCTCCGCCCGGGCCGCCGGGGAACAGGCGGTCACCCGGTTGGCGTGCAGCACCGCCACGGGCGCGTGCACCGGCACGCCGTCGACGATCCCGGCGGCGACGACCGGCCAGTCCGGACACCAGACCAGCATCGTCCGGACGGGACGACGGTGGGTGGGCCGCCCGCGGCGCGGCGTGACGGTCGGTGGTGGCATGGGCTCACCCGCCCCTGACCACCGTCAGACGCGGGCGACCGGTGGCCGGCGCCGACGCCAGGTGGGCGGCGATCGGCGCCCGCCCGGGCAGGAAGGCGACCGGACGGCGCCGACCGGTGGACCCCGGCACCGTCGCCGGCCGCCCGTCGGGCCCCGGCGCCACGGCCGACCGTCCCGCCTCCTCCGGCACCGCGGCCAGCCGGCCGGTGGGGTCGGGCAGCCGGACCCGTACCCGGCGGGGGCGGGCGGCGGCTCCGCGACCCTGGGCGGTGATCTCCAGCTCGCGGAACCGCAGCCGGCCGTGGCCGCGCCCCAGCCCGCTCCACTCCCCCGGCCCGGCGGTCAGCGTGAGCTCGGCGCCGGGCCACTGGCCGCAGGCCACCAGGACACTGCCGCGCTGCCGCGCCCGGGCGGCCAGCCGACCGGCGGTCCGGTCGCCGACCGGGCCGGGCGGGGCGACGACCACCACCTCGACCCCGTCCAGCAACGCGGCCACCACGGTGGTCCACTCCGGACCCGGCCACGGCACCAGGGCCAGCCGCTCCAGCGCGACGCCGGCCTCGGCCGCCGCGCGCAGCCCCAGGTCGGGCATGCCCACCACCGCGCTCCAGGCCCCGCTGGCGGACGCCTCGGCCAGCAGTGCCAGCAGCACGCTGGTGCCCGCGTGCACCGCCACGCTGCCGCCCCGGCGCAGCCCCGGCAGCAACGGCCGCAGCTGCGGCGCCACCGGCAGCAGCCGGTCCGCCCTCGCGCCGGCGGTCCCTCCCGCCGCGAGGTCGCTGGCCCGGCGCACCCCCGCAGCCCCGGCCGCCTCGAGAAGTGCCGTCACGGGCATGGTCTCCCCCCTCTGACCCGTCCCGAGAGCCGGCGACCGGTCTCAGGCCGCGGCGGTGAGCGGCGTGGACCGGCGGGAGAAGCCGAGCGCCACCTCCACCACCGCGATGAACTGCTCCGCGGCGCGCAGCAGGTCGTCGGCTTCGCGGGAGCTGACCACCCGCGGGATGCCCGCCTCGGCGGCGGCCCGCTTGGCGGCACCCGCGGCGAAGAAGGCCGCCCACTCCCTCAGGTCCGGGGCGACCCGGCTCAGCAGCGCCCAGACACTGGTCATCCGGTTGCGCCGGTCGGGGACCGGCCGGGCGCGCACGGCGAGCACCGCCGCGGCCGCCCGCAGCGCGGCCAGGTGGGCGGTGGCGTACCGCAGCCCGTCGGTCCGGATCCGCTCCGCCTCGGCTACGCCCTCCCGGGCGAGCCGGAGCAGCTCTGCCGGGGTGCGGTGAGGCAACACGTGGGCCGGAACGGTGGGTGCGGAACTGGCTGCCATGATCTTCTCCCTCATCTCGACACAGCCGACGGCAGGTGTGGGAGCTGCGGGGGAAGACGCAGCGGGTGGCCGGTCGGAGCGACGCTTCCCCCCGCCGCCCCGACCGGCCGGGCCGGACCATTGCCCGCCGGCCCGGGGGTCGGAGGCGGCGGGCAGCGGTCCTGCCGGCGGCCCAGGCCCGCGAATACCCGGGCCGCATGGTCGGCACCGGCGCTCGGTCGCACGTATGTGCGAGCCAATCGAACACCCGTACCAACCATGCCCTGAGAGTACACCCACCCACCGACAAGACTCCCGGCCCCTCCGGAACGCCCCGACCGCCGAGCCGCTCGCCGGCGGTCGGCCACTCGAGCGCTCGCTCACCCGCTCCGTCAGGTCGGCACGCCGCACTCCGTCAGGTCGGTACGGCACCCGTACCGGCGTCGTCGCCAACCACTCCCGGCGGGCGCGGGAGAGGACGCACGCGGGCCGGGGGATCGCCGGCGGACGCGCGAAGACGCATGCCGGCCGGAGGAGACACCTGGCCTACGACGGACAGCCGCCGACGGACAGCAGCCGCCGGTGGACAGCCTGACCGGCGAACGGCAGCCGGTCCCGCGCCCGCGCCACGACCGGGCCGAGCCGGCTCAGACCGGCGGGGGCTTGTGGAGCCGACCTCCGGCGACGACCGCCCACAGGGTCTCGGGCCGCCCGAGCAGCCCCGGGTTCGCCAACGGGTCGCCGTCCACCACGATCAGGTCCGCCCGCTTCCCCGGCTCCACCGTGCCGGTCTCGTCCTGGATCCGCAGCAGCTCGGCGTTGGTACGGGTCGCCGCCACGATCGCCCCCATGGCGCCCAGCACCTGCGCCTTGATCGCCAGCTCCCGGCCGCGGTGGCGCGACAGCGGGCCGAGCAGGTCCGAACCGGAGGCGATCTTCACTCCCGCGGCCCGGGCGATCCGCAGGCTGTCCAGCCCGGCGTCGATGACCCGGGCCAGCTTGTCCAGGTTCTCCCGGGACAGGCCGTGGCGCTCCCCTTCCTCGTACAGCTTCTCGTAGGTCACCAGCGTCGGCACCAGGTAGACCCCGTGCTCGGCCATGAGCGCAGCGGTGGGCTCGTCGAGCAGGTTGCCGTGCTCGATCGAGCGCACCCCGGCCCGGACGCACCGCTGGATCGCCGCCGGGGTGTAGGCGTGCGCCAGCACGTAGCTGCCGGCCGCCCGGGCCGTCGCCACCGCCACGGCCAGCTCCTCATCCGAGAACTGGTCGTCCTCCAGCCGGTCGGCCGGGGACATCACCCCGCCGCTGGCCATCACCTTGATCTGGTCGGCTCCCCGCCGCAGCTCCTCGCGGACGGCCCAGCGGACCTCGTCGACGCCGTCGACCACCCGCGACCGCAGCCCCACCCGGGACGCCCGCGCGGTGGCGTCCTCGGTGGGCAGCCGACGGTCGCCGTGGCCGCCGGTCTGCGACAGCGGCCGTCCCGACACCAGCAGTCGCGGCCCGGCCACCACGCCGGCCTCCACCGCGCGGCGGAAGCCCGCGTCCGCGCCGCCGGCGTCGCGGACGGTGGTGAAGCCCTGGTCGAGCAGGTCGGTCAGGGCCCGTCCCATCCGCAGCGCCAGCTCGCTGTCGAAGTAGTGCCGCTGCTGGTCGGTGATGTTGACGTCGACCGCCCCGATGTGCACGTGCGCGTCGATCAGGCCGGGCAGCAGGGTGCGGCCTCCGCAGCCGACCACCGTGCCGGCCGGCGGGCGGGAGCCGCCCTCCACCACGTCGGCGATGCGGCCACCCTCGACCACCACGCTGCCGACGAACGGCTCGTCACCGGTTCCGGAGACGATCACCGCGTCGGTGAACGCCACGGCGCTGTCAGCACTCATCCCGGCATGGTAGGCCGCCCGCCCACGCCGCGGCGGTGCGGCAGGGGCACGGTCCCGGCGCCGCAACGGGCAGGGGGTACGACCATCGGCGGCGGCGTCCGGTGTCGTGGACCGGGCAGGATAGGAGGCATGCAGCTCCACCCCAACGTACGCGCCGTGCAGGAGGCGCTGGACGCGGCCGGAGCCCGCGACGCCGAGGGGAGGCCCTGCCGCATCCGCCTGCTCCCCGAGGCGGTGCACACCGCGGCCGCCGCCGCGGCCGCCCTCGGCGTCCACGTCGGCCAGATCGCCAACTCGCTGGTCTTCGACGCCGACGGGGAACCCCTGCTGGTGCTCACCTCCGGAGCCCACCGGGCGGACCCCGCGCGCCTGGCCGCCGCGACCGGAGCCAGGAAGGTCCGGCGGGCAGACCCGGACTTCGTCCGCGAGCACACCGGACAGCCGATCGGCGGGGTGGCGCCGCTCGGCCACCCGAAACCGCTGCCGACACTGGTGGACACGACCCTGGCCGGCCACCGCGAGATCTGGGCCGCCGGCGGCGTGCCCCGGGCGGTCTTCGCCACCACCTACGAGGAGCTGGTGCGCGTCACCAACGGACGCCCCGTCGCCGTGGCGTGACGGTGCCCGCCGCGACGCGCTACCGTGGCCCGGCAATAGAGGAGGGCGGATGATGAGGCTGGTGCCGTGGACCCCGGAGGACCTGGGTCGCCGGCTGGACGACGTGATCGCCGTGTACGGCGACGCCATGGGTTACCGGCCGGAGGTGCTGGCCACCAGACGCGGGTACATCGCCACCCACCTGCGACGGCCGGGGTTCCGCGCGGTGGCCACACTCGCCTCCGACGGCTCGCTGATCGGGTTCGGGTACGGGTACCACTCCGAGCCCGGCCAGTGGTGGCACGACCAGGTCAGCGCCGCGCTGGACCCGGCGGCGCGCAAGACCTGGCTGTCGGACTGCTTCGAGGTCGTGGAGCTGCACGTGCGCACCGCGGCGCACGGCCACGGGCTCGGCTCGCGGCAGCTGCGCGCCCTGCTGCGGATGGCGGAGGGCACGACCACTCTGCTGTCCACACCGGAGGACGAGGAGGAGAGCTCCCGGGCGTGGCGCCTGTACCGCAAGTTCGGCTTCGTCGACGTGCTGCGCCACCTGCGCTTCCCCGGGGACTCGCGGGCGTTCGCGGTGCTGGGCCGGACCCTGCCGCTGGAGGACGACCCGGTGCCGGCGCGGCCGTCGGGCCACTCCGGCTCGTCGGACCGGTCCGGCCCGTCGGGCCCGTCAGGCCAGGGACCTGCGGACCGCTCCGACTAGCTGCGCCAGCCCCAGCGCCGCCAGCACCAGCCAGCCGGAGGCGACCACCGTGAGCAGCCCGGCGGCGAGCCCCGGCCCGGCCAGGCCGGCCAACGCCAGCCCGACGACCACCAGCAGCAGGCGCACCGGCCGGTCACCGGCGGTCTGGGCGGCCATCGGCGGCATCCCCGCGCCCACCGCCAGGCCGCGGACGTGCTCGTGCAGGCCGGACGCCACGCCGCAGGCCACCACCAGCGGTCCGGTGACCCCGACCAGCCAGAACGCGACCAGCCAGACCAGCTCCTGGACCAGCCCGGTCACCGAGCCCCGCAGCGTCGCGGTCCGCGGCCACCGCGACGCCAGCACGGACATCGCCGCCTCCACCGTGGCGGTGAACGTGGCCAGCACCACCAGCCCGGCCCCTGCCAGCAGCGGCCAGGTGCCGGTCCGGGTGGCCAGCACGGGTACGGCGACCGCGCACCCGAACCCGAGCACCGCGACGGCGGTCGGGGGGACCCGCAGCACCGACAGGACGCGCGCGGTCCGGTACGCCGCCCGTTGCCAGCGGCGTACCGGCACCGGTGCCCGTCGCAGGTCGTAGCCGCCGTACCGGCGCGCCCAGGCGACGGCGTACCGGTCCCAGCCCTCGCGCACCGTGCTCATCACCGCCTCAACGACCCACCGGTGCGCGGGGAGACGCCGGCCCGGCCGGGCCGGCGGGCGGTCAGCGTCGGACCGCGCCGCGGAGGTTCTGCCACACCTCCCGGGTGGCGGTGGAGCGGTTGAAGGTGATGAAGTGCAGGCCCGGCACGCCCTCGTCCAGCAGCCGCCGGCACATCCGGCTGGCGTGCTCGATGCCCAGCGCGCGCACGGCCGCCGGGTCGTCGGCGACCCGCTCGAACCGGGCGGCCAGCGCCGGCGGGAACGGGGCGCCGGACAGCTGCTCGGCCCGCTCGATCGTGCGCATCGTGGTCACCGGCATGATCCCCGCCACGATCGGCGTGTCGCACCCGGCGGCCGTCACCCGGTCACGCAGCCGCAGGTAGTCGTCCACGTCGAAGAACATCTGCGTGATCGCGAAATCCGCGCCGGCGCGGCACTTGCGGACGAAGTTGGCCGTGTCCGACTCGATGTCCGGCGAGCGCGGGTGCTTGTACGGGAAGGCGGCCACGCCGATGCTGAAGTCGCCGATCTCGCGCGCCAGCCGGACCAGCTCCTCGGCGTACCGCAGGCCCTGCGGATGGGGTCGCCACTCCCCCATCGGGTCGCCGGGCGGGTCGCCCCGGATGAGCATGAGGTTGCGGATGCCGATCGCCGCGAACCTGCCGATCATGTGGCGCAGCTCGGCCACGGAGTGGTTCACCGCGGTGAGGTGGGCCATCGGGATCAGCGTCGTCTCCGTCGCCAGGCGCTCGGTCACCTCCACCGTGCGGTCCCGCGTGGACCCGCCCGCGCCGTAGGTGACCGACACGAACGACGGCTTCAACCGCTCCAGCTCCCGGATCGAGCGCCACAGCACCGCCTCGCCCTGCGGGTCCTTGGGCGGGAAGAACTCAAACGAGAACGTCGGTCCCTGGTGCCGGATGAGGTCCCCGATCGACGGGTGCCTGGTCGTCGGCGGTCGCACCACCAGCTCACTGTAGCGGCGCCCGCGCGGGTCCCGTCCGGGCGCCGCCGGGGGCACCGGGCGCGGTACGCCGACGCGGACGGTAGCGTCCCACCTGTGACGTCGCCAGTCGACCGGGCCGGGCTGCGGAAGCGGGTGGAGGCGGCGCTGGCCGGGTTCCTCGCCCGGCAGCGCGCGCACGTCACCGAGGTCGACCCCGCGCTCGTGCCGGTCGCCGACGCGGTGGAGGCGTTCGTGCTGGGCGGCGGCAAGCGGCTGCGACCGGCGTTCGCCTACTGGGGCTACCGCGGCGCCGGCGGGTCCGACAGCGACGAGGTCGTCACCGCCGTGGCGGCGCTGGAGCTCGTGCACGCCAGCGCCCTCATCCACGACGACGTGATGGACGGGTCCGACCTGCGCCGCGGCGAGCCCGCCGTCCACCGGCGGTTCGCCGCCGCCCACGACGCGTCCGGCTGGCACGGCGACCGGGAGCGGTTCGGCACCGCGGCCGCGATCCTGCTCGGCGACCTGTGCCTGGTCTGGTCCGACGAGATGCTCGACGGCGCCGGGCTTCCCCCCGCGGCGCTGGACCGGGCCCGCCCGGTGTTCCACCGGATGCGCACCGAGGTCACCGTCGGGCAGTACCTGGACATCCACAGCCAGGCCACCGGGGACACCACCGTCGGGCGGGCCAGCAAGGTGGCCCGGTTCAAGTCCGCGAAGTACACCGTGGAGCAGCCCCTGCTCATGGGCGCCGCGCTCGCCGGTGCCGGCGCGGCCGTCACCGCCGCCTACAGCTCCTACGGCCTGCCGCTGGGCGAGGCGTTCCAGCTGCGCGACGACGTGCTGGGGGTCTTCGGCGACCCGGAGGCGACCGGCAAGCCGGCCGGGGACGACCTGCGGGAGGGCAAGCGCACGTACCTGGTGGCCGCGGCGTTCGAGGCGGCGGACGAGGCCGCGCGTCGGGAGCTCGCCGCCGGGCTGGGCGACCCGACGCTGGACGCGGCGGGAGTCGACCGGCTCCGGGAGATCATCGTCTCCACCGGCGCGCTGACGCGCACCGAGCGGCGCATCGACGAGCTGGTCGGCACGGCGCTGGCCGCGCTGGCCACCGTGCCGCTGGACCCGGAGGCCGCCGCCGTGCTCACCGAGCTGGCGTCGGCGGCCACCTCCCGCATCGACTGACGGCCGCCGCCCCGTCCCGCACGGGCCGCCGGCCGCTCAGAAGCCGAGCGCCTGGGCCCGCCGCTTCACCTCGGTGGCGTGCGTCCCGGCCAACGCCTGTGCCGGGGTGCCGGGGAGGCTCTCGTCGTACCGGTACAGCCAGTCCAGCATCTCCTCGTCGCTGTACCCGGCGTCCCGCAGCAACGTGATCACCCCGGGCAGGTGCTTGAGCACGTTACGGTTGGCCACCAGCTCGGCCGGCACCTTGGGCACCCCGTCCCGGCGGACCGCCAGCAGCGCCCCGTCGCGGACCATCTGGTGCACCTTCGGTACCGGTACGCCCAGGCGCTCGGCGACGTCGGGCAGGGTCAGCCAGGTGGTCGGGCCGGTCTGGGAAGTGGTCTCACTCACCCTTTCACCCTGCCACGCCCGGACAGGCGCTACCAGGACCGCGGTCGACACCCGGCCGCGTGTGGCGGACGGGGGTACACCGGCACGTAGACTGCCACCGGACATGGACACGCAGGTCGCCGACCCGCTGCAGGGGGCGCTGGTGAACGGACGCTACCGCGTCCGCGCCCGGCTGGCCCGGTGGAGCCCGGCGGTCGTCTACGCCGCCACCGACGAGCGGCTCGGGCGGGCGGTGATGCTGCACGTCGCGGCCTCGCCCACCGGTGACCGGCCGACGGTCGCCGCCGCCCGGCTCGTGCACCCGAACGTGGTGGCCGTCTACGACGAGGGCGAGCACGACGGCATGCGCTACCTGGTCACCGAACACGTCCGGGCACGCACCCTGCGCGAGCTGCTGGGGCTGCGACAACGGCTCACGCCGGTGGAGGCGGTAGCCGTGCTGGAGCAGATCCTGGCCGGTCTGGCCGCCGCCCACCGGGCCGGGATCACCCACGGCGACCTCACCCCGGAGCGGATCTTCGTCATCGAGTCGCCCAGCGGCGGCACCGCCGACCTGGTCGACAGCGTGGTGAAGATCGGCGACTTCAGCCTCCTGCGACCCGAGGCGCCCGGTGGCGCCAGGGGCGGGACCGCCACCGCCGCGTACGTGGCTCCGGAGCTGGTCACCGAGGGCAGGTCGGACGCCCGCAGCGACGTCTACTCCGCCGGGATCGTGCTGTTCGAGATGCTCACCGGTCAGGTCCCGCACCGCGCGGCGACCCCGGCGGAGGTGGCGTGGCGGCACGTCGAGCACGACGTACCGCCCCCGTCCCGGCACGCCCCCGGGGTGCCCCGCGTGCTGGACGACCTGGTGGCAAGGGCCACCCGGCGGGATCCGTCGGCCCGCCCGACCGACGCCGGCGCCCTGCTCGCCGAGGTGCGGGCCGTCCGGGACCGGGTGGCCGTCGCGGCCACCGACGGGGACGCGGACCGGACCATGGTGCTGCGGCCGGTCGCCGACAGCGAGCGTCCGTCGTGGGCCCGCCTCCCCACCGACCGTCCCCGGTCGCACCGCACGCCCGCGTCCCGCCGTACGCGGAGCCCCGGCCGGCCGCCGTACCGCCGCCTGCTGGTGACCGTCGTGGCGGTGGTGCTCCCCCTGGTGCTGCTCGGCGGCGGGTGGTGGCTCACCTTCGGTCGGTACCAGGCCACACCGGACCTGGTGGGGCTCAGCGAGCAGGCGGCGGTCGCGCACCTGCAGCGGCTGGGCCTGGCGGTGGCGTACGCCGACCCCGCCTACAGCGACGAGATCCCGGCCGGGCACGTGCTCGCGCAGGATCCGGCCGGGGACGAGCGGGTGGTCCGGGGCGGCACGGTGACCCTCACCCTGTCGCTGGGCCCGGAGAACCTGGTGGTGCCGGACATCGTGGGTGCCACCGCGGAGGTGGCCCGCAACCAGGTCGAGGAGGCCGGCCTGGTGTGGCGGGAGGGGGAGCCCGGCTACAGCGACACCGTCCCGGAGGGCCGCGTGCTCGCGGTGGACCCGGCCCCGGGCACGGAGATCCGGCCCGGCGAGGAGGTCACGGTGACGCTCAGCCGTGGCCGGGCGCCGATCTCGGTGCCCAGCGTCATCGGGGTCCACGTCCACCTGGCCACCCTGCAGCTGCAGCAGGCAGGCCTGCAGGCGACGACGGTGGACGTGGAGAGCACCCGTCCGGCCGGTGAGGTGGTCAACCAGGACCCGGCCCCGGGCTCAGGTGCCGAGCCGGGGGACACGGTCACCCTGGAGGTCAGCTCCGGCCCGCCGACGATCCCGGTACCGAACGTGGTGAACCAGCCGTGCGAGGCGGCGATCCGGCTGCTGGAGGACCAGGGTTTCGAGGTCGTCGCGGTCCCCGCTGACAGCGGCACCGTACGGCGTCAGGACCCGCCCGGGGACGGCACCGGCATACCTCGCGGTGGCCGCGTCACGCTGTTCTGCCGATGATGCGGCCGGTCGGCGCCCACGCCCCCACCGCCGGCGGCCTGGCCACCGCCGCGCTGCCGTACGTCGACGCCGCCGGCGCCGAGGCGGTGCAGGTGTTCGTGGGCAACCCGCGCGGGTGGACGCTGTCACCCGGCGACCCGGCGCAGGACGAGCGGTTCGCGGCCGGCTGCGCGCAGCGGGGCATCCCCGCGTTCGTCCACGCGACGCTGCTGGTCAACCTCGGCTCCCCCACGGCGGCGACGGTGGAACGGTCGGTGGCCACGCTCGCGCACTCGCTGCGCCGGGGCGCGGCGATCGGCGCCAGGGGCGTGGTGTTCCACGCCGGCAGCGCGGTCTCCGCGGAGCACACCGCGGCGGCGCTCCGGCAGGTGCGTGCCAGCCTGCTGCCGCTGCTGGATGAGGCGGCCGCCAACGGGTGGCCGAAGCTGCTGGTGGAGCCGAGCGCGGGCGGGGGCCGGTCGCTGGCCGCGCGGGTGGAGCAGCTAGGCGCGTACCTGGACGCGGTGGACCGCCACCCCTGGCTGGGCGTGTGCTTCGACACCTGCCACGCCTGGGCGGCCGGTCACGACGTCGCCGCGCCCGGTGGGATGACCGCCACCCTGGAGGCGCTCCTGGCGGCCTGCGGCGACGGCCGCCTGCTGCTGGTGCACGCCAACGACTCCAAGGACCTGTGCGGGTCCACCCGCGACCGGCACGAGAACGTCGGCAAGGGGCTGATCGGCGAGGGCGGGTTCGCCGAGCTGATGACCCACCCGGCCACCGCCGGCGTCCCGGTGATCGTGGAGACCCCGACCAAGGGTCACACCGGTCACGCCGCCGACATCGCCACCCTCAAGCGCCTGCGCGGGACGTCCCCGGGCTGAGGACGCCCCGCCGGGTCCGCCCGCGGGCCGTGTCGACGCGGGCGTCCGACCCCTTGACCCGTAGCCTCCTCACCCTCGTCTACCCGGGTCGCCTCGGAGGCGTGTGCGTCACCGTGGGAGTGCCCGAGGGTGTGACCACCTCCCGGGACCGGCGGGCGGCGACCGCCCATCCGACGGCGGTGACGACCGCACCGAGCGCGACCAGGGCCGGAGTCACCACCGCCGACGGTTGCGGAATCCGGTCCACCGTCACCAGCCACTCCGGAACCGGGGCCAGAGGGTTCGTGACCAGCAGCGCCGCCGCGACACCCACCGCCGCGACCCCGGCGACCCGGGCGGGGCCCGGCCCGATCCCCGGCCGGGACACGACCCTGCTCAGGCCGGCACCGAGCGCGACGCCGAGCCCCGCCGCCAGCACGACGTGGTGACCGGTCGTGGGCGGTCCGCCGGTGCGCAGCCACAGCGTCGCCGCCGCCGCCAGCAGCCCGAGGGCGTCCCACGGCGCCCACCGGTCGGCGCGGCTGCCCAGCACCACCCCGGCGGCCACCGCGGCCACGGCGACCGCGAGCAACCACACTCCCGACGGGCGTGGCTGCGGGAACGCCTCGCTGGTCCAGAAGCCGTGCGCGAGGCCGACCAGCAGCGGCAGGCCGGCACCGAACCCGGTGGCGACCCACCGGACGGCCGCCGCCCGCCCGTACCGGTACGCGGCCACGGCCAGGACGGCACCGGCCGCGAGCGCGATCCCGGCCCGGGCCGCCACCCTCGCCTCGGCCGTCCCGACCAGCGGCCCGCCGGCGACCGCCGCCCGCCGGAGCGCCTCGGCCGCCAGCGTCCCCGCGGCGACCGCCACGACCACCGCGGTCAGCGGCCACGTCCGGCCGGCCGGTGCGCGGAACGCGTCGCGGTCGCGGGCCCGGTCCGCGAACCCGACCCAGGCGGCCACGGCCACGACCGCCACGACGGAGCCGGCCAGCAGGAGCAGACCCGACTCCCCGGCCGTGAGCATCTCCGTCACGGCCAACAGCCCCCACCAGGTGAGCAGACCGGTGGCGAGGCCGGCCACGATGGCGACCCGGCCGGTCGCGGGCGCGGCCGCGGCCGCGAGCAGCGCCCCACCCAGCGCCAGCCCGACGCAGGCGCCGAACACCACCTCGTGAGCCTCGTACAGGGCGGGCGGGATGAGCACGTCGAGGGGCAGCAGCACGGCGCCGGCCACCATCCCGGTCGCCGCCGGCGTCCACCGACCCAGACGGCGGGCGAGGCCGCTCAGCAGCGCCGCGGCCGCGGCGGCGGCCACCGCCCCGGCCGCCACCGCCATGGCGTACGACGGATGCCGGTCGAGCACGCCGCCGAACGACCCCAGCACGTTGCCGAACAGCGTCCCGGCGGTCACCCCGACCGCGAGTGCCGCCACCCCTTCTCCCGCCGCCGGGAGAACCGCTCGACCGGACATGACCGCTCCCTGCGCGCCCGTGTGGTGGCAGCGTGCCACAGCGGACACGTCGCTGTCGCCCTCCTGGGCCGTCGTCCCCCTGGCCTAGGCTGGCCCGCGTGGGTATCAACACCGCCTACGAGGACCTGCTGCGCCTGGTCCTGGAGCGCGGCACGCCCAAGGCCGACCGCACCGGGACCGGCACGCGCAGCATCTTCGGCCACCAGATGCGGTACGACCTGGCCGACGGGTTCCCCGTGATCACCACCAAGAAGGTGCACCTGAAGTCGGTGATCTACGAGCTGCTGTGGTTCCTGCGCGGGGACTCCAACGTGCGGTGGCTGCAGGAGCACGGCGTGACCATCTGGGACGAGTGGGCCGGTCCCGACGGGGACCTGGGTCCGATCTACGGGGTCCAGTGGCGGTCGTGGCCCACCCCGGACGGCGGGCACATCGACCAGATCGCCCGACTGATCGACGGCCTGCGGCGCGACCCGGACTCCCGCCGGCACATCGTCTCGGCCTGGAACGTCGCCGACCTCGACCGGATGGCACTGCCCCCCTGCCACCTGCTGTTCCAGTTCTACGTGGCGGCCGGCCGGCTGAGCTGCCAGGTCTACCAGCGCAGCGCCGACCTGTTCCTGGGGGTGCCGTTCAACCTCGCCAGCTACGCCCTGCTCACCCACATGGTGGCCGCCCAGACCGGCTACGAGCCCGGCGAGCTGATCTGGACCGGCGGCGACTGCCACATCTACGACAACCACGTGGCGCAGGTCCGCGAGCAGCTGTCCCGCCAGCCGTACCCGTTCCCGCGCCTGCGGCTGGCGCCGCGGCCGTCCATCTTCGACTACCGGTACGAGGACATCGAGGTGATCGACTACCGGCACCACCCGGCGATCCAGGCGCCGGTGGCGGTGTGATGGCGGGAACCGGCCCGGCCGACGGTGGCACCGCCGGGCCGGGCGCGCCGCTCGCGGCTGAGCGTCCCGCTCCCGCCACCATCGGCATGATCTGGGCGCAGTCGCGCTCTGGCGTCATCGGGCGGGACGGCCGGCTGCCCTGGCGGATCCCCGAGGACCTGGCGCACTTCCGGGAGGTGACCGACGGTCATCCGGTGGTGATGGGCAGGCGGACCTGGGAGTCGCTGCCGGAGCGGTACCGGCCGTTGCCGGGACGGCGCAACCTCGTCCTGTCCCGACAGCCGGGGTACCGGGCGCCGGGGGCCGAGGTGGTCGGGTCGCTGGCCGAGGCGGTCCGGCGGGCGACGTCCACCGACCGGGAGGTGTGGCTCATCGGCGGGGCGGAGGTCTACGCCGTCGGCGCCCGCGAGCTGGCGTCCGTGGCCGAGGTGACCGAGGTGGACGTCGAGGTTCCCGGCGACACGTACGCGCCGCCGCTGACCGGCTGGACCCTGACCGCGCAGGGCGACTGGCAGACCTCCGTCACCGGGGTGCGGTTCCGCTGGTTGCGCTACACCCGGCCCGCCCCGGCCGTCGCCCCCTAGCCCTGCCGGTCGCCCAGGTCCGGTGGACGACCTGAGCGGACGGTCCGACGTGTCCGCCACCGGGCTCCACGCCCCGGCGGGCCGCGCGGAGCGGGACGGGTCCGCAGGGCAGGCGGCCGGCCGGGGCCGACCCGGCGGCGCACGCAGCCGGCGCGCGGGACCGGTCAGACCCGGGTGAGGATGACCAGCGGGATGTCCCGGTCGGTCTTCGCCTGGTACTCGTCGTACGCCGGCCACTGCGCGGTCATGATCGGCCACAGTCGCGCCTTCTCCTCCGGAGTGGCGGTGCGGGCGACCGCGTCGAAGACCTCGTCGGCCACCTGCACCCGCACGCGCGGGTCCGCGGTCAGGTTTAGGTACCACTCCGGGTGGCGGGGGCTGCCGCCCTTGGAGGCGACGACCAGGTACCGGTCGCCGTCCCGCCCGTAGATCAGCGGTGTGCGCCGGGCCTTGCCGGTGCGGCGCCCCCTAGTGGTCAGCAGCAGCGTGGTCGCGCCGTTCCACACGTGACCGTCGCGTCCGCCGGTGGCCAGGTACCGCTGGAGATGCTCGCGTTGCCAGTCACCCGGCGGGTCGGTCGGGTGGTCGAGGTCGCTCGTCGTCACCCTTCCAGGATGCCCGACAGCACCTCGATCGCACGGTCGATCCCCGCGTCGTCAACGTCGAGGTGGGTCACCAGTCGCGCCAGCCGCGGCCCCATCACGGAGACGAGCACCCCCTGCGCGCGCGCCGCCGCCGCCAGCGTCGGCGCGTCCACCGGCGCCTTGGTGAGGTCCAGCGGCACGATGTTGGTGCGCACCCGGCCGGCGTCGACCACCCCGTACGGGGCCAGTGCGGCGGCCAGCCGGGCCGCCCGGGCGTGGTCGTCGGCCAGCCGCTCCAGGTGGTGGTGCAGCGCGTACCGGCAGCCGGCGGCCAGGATGCCCGCCTGGCGCATCCCCCCGCCCATCCGCTTGCGGATCAACCGGGCCCGGGCGATCCGCTCCGCCGTGGAGACCACCAGCGACCCGGCCGGCGCGCCCATCCCCTTGGACAGGCACACCGACAGCGTGTCGCACAGCCGGCCGTACTCGGCCAGCGGCACCCCGTCGGCCACGTGCGCGTGCCAGATCCGGGCGCCGTCGCAGTGCAGCGCCACCCCGGCGGCGTCGGCCACCTCCCGCAGCCGCCGCATCGTCGCCAGTGGGATCACCGCGCCGCCGGAGCGGTTGTGGGTCTGCTCGATCGCGATCGCGCGGGTGGGCACGGCGAAGAACCCCTCCGGGCGGATCATGGCGGCCACCAGATCGGCGTCGATGTCACCGCCGGCGGCCGGCCAGGTGCGGGTGGACACGCCGCCGTACGCCGCGGCCGCGCCGATCTCGTACGTGACGACGTGCGCGTCCGCGTCGCACAGCAGCTCCTCACCCGGCGGCACCAGCAGCTGCACCGCGATCTGGTTGGCCATCGAGCCGGTGGGCGTGAACAGCGCCGCCTCGTGCCCGAACAGCTCGGCGACCTCCGCCTCCAGCGCGTTGACCGTCGGGTCCTCGCCGTAGACGTCGTCGCCCACTTCGGCCTCGGCCATGGCCCGCCGCATCGCCGCGGTCGGCCGGGTCACCGTGTCGCTGCGCAGATCCACCAGGCCGGTCACCCGGACATCGTAAGCCGCACCTGCGTACCCGGCTGCTCGGCCACCTGGACGGTCCGCAGCTGCAGCAGCACCGGGTGCTCCTCCAGCAGGCGGGCGGTGTTGGCCAGCGCCCGCAGGGTGGCCGCCTCGGCCCGGGCCCGCTCCAGCTCGGCCCGCCCCCGCTCGTGCGCCAGGACCGTTTCCGCGTACGCACGGCGCAGCTCGCCGGGCAGCATGACGTCCCGGACCGTCACCTCCTCCACCGACCGGCCGACCCGCTGGGCGACGGCCCGGACCTCCTCCAGCAGCTCGGCTCCCAGGGTGGTGCGGGCGCGCAGCAGCGTGTCCAGGGTCAGCCCGGCCACGGCGGCACGCAGCGCCTGCTGGACCGCCGCGTACAGCTCGGCCTGGGCGTCCTGGCTGGCGGTCAGGTGGAGCCGCGGGTCGGTGACCGCGGTGCGCACCACCGCGGTGAGGCGGACGGTGATCCCGTCGGCGGTGAGCATCTCCTGACCGGCCACGGTCAGCAGCTCGGGCCGCACGTCCACCACGTGCAGCTCGGTGCGCCGACGCCGGTACCGGTGCCGTCCCGGGCCGAGCACGTCGCAAACCCGGCCGTCGACCAGCCGCACCGCGCGCTCGTACTCACGGACCGTGATCCTCGCCATCGCACCTCCCTGGACCTCGTGGGTCCGCCCCGGTGCCCCCGGCCGGCCGGCGGGGGCGTCCACCGTGGTGAGCCCGCAGGGCCGGGCGGCCGGTGCCGACCACGGCCGGGCACCGGGGCGTCCCACGGGCCTGGATTCGAACCAGAGGGACCGCAGTCCCGCACCAGTGGGGCGACGGCAGCGGAACGCCGCCGGCGATGCCGGTGCGCCGCGGTGCGCCGCCGCCGGAGAGGGTACGCCGCTGGCGGCGGCGCTTCAATCCGATTTGGAGCGACAATCCCGGTCCGGGCAGCCCGGATCAGGGGTCGGGAGCGGGCCGCGCCAGGGGTCCGGAGCGAGCCGGGTCAGCCGCGGAGCATCTCGGCCACGAGGAACGCCAGCTCCAGCGACTGCTGGGTGTTCAGCCGCGGGTCGCAGGCGGTCTCGTACCGCTGCGGCAGGTCGGTGTCCTCGATGGACTGCGCTCCGCCGAGGCACTCGGTGACCGGCTCCCCGGTCAGCTCCACGTGCAGGCCGCCCGGGTGGGTGCCCAGCTCCCGGTGGACTTCGAAGAACCCGAGCACCTCGTCGACGATCCGGTCGAAGTGGCGGGTCTTAAAGCCGTTGGACTCGAAGGTGTTGCCGTGCATCGGGTCGCACTGCCACACCACCTTGTGGCCGGCGGCGGTCACCCGTTCGACGATCGGCGGCAGCACCTCGCGCACCTTCTGGTTGCCCATCCGGCTGATCAGCGTCAGCCGCCCGGGCACGTTGTCGGGGTTGAGCCGCTCGCACAGCTGCAGCGCCTGCTCGGGGGTGGCGGTCGGCCCGAGCTTGACCCCCACCGGGTTGGCCAGCCGGGACACGAAGTCGACGTGGGCACCGTCGATCTGGCGGGTGCGCTCGCCGATCCACAGGAAGTGCCCCGACAGCCCGTACGCCCGCCCGTTGGCGAGGCGGGTCAGCGCCCGGTCGTACTCCAGGGCCAGCGCCTCGTGGGAGCAGTAGAGGGTGACCGTCCGCAGCGCCGAGTCGTCCTTCAGCCCGCAGGCCTCGATGAACGCCAGCGCGCGGTCGATCTCCCGGGCGATCGCCTCGTACCGCTCCCCGGCCGGCGACTCGCGCACGAAGCCCTTGTTCCAGTCGTGCACCGCGTGCAGGTCGGCCATGCCACCGCCGAGGTAGGCCCGCAGCATGTTCATGGCGCTGGAGGCGTTGGCGTACGCGCGGATCATCCGCTGCGGGTCGGGCACGCGCGCCTCCGGCGTCGGCTCCAGCGAGTTGATCATGTCACCGCGGTAGACCGGCAGCCCGTTGGCGTCGACGTCGTTGGACCGGGGCTTGGTGTACTGCCCGGCGACCCGGGCCACCTTGACCACCGGCATGGAGGCGCCGTAGGTCAGCACGACCGCCATCTGCAGCAGGGTGCGGGCGTTGGCCAGCAGGTGCTCCTCGGTGTTGTCGACGAACGTCTCGGCGCAGTCGCCGCCCTGCAGCAGGAACGCCCGCCCTTCGCAGACCTCCGCCAGTCGCTCACGCAGCTGGTCGACCTCGTACGGCGCCACGATCGAGGGCACGGTCTCCAGCAGGCGGCACACATCGGCGACCGCGTCCAGGTCCGGCCACGGGGGTGTCTGTGCCCTCGGCAGGTCACGCCAGTTGTCGAGTCCGAGCGCCTTCGCCTCGGCCGGGTCGGTCGCCGGACGGGCGATGGCGAACTCGGGCGAGTCGATGCCAGGGTGGGAGAACTGGTGCCACGGGCGAGCCATGGACATAGCCTACGGCCGGACCCCGGCCCGGCTTCCGGCGGCCACGGCGAGGTTGGTCACGGCCGCGGGCCCCGGCGAGGTTGGTCGCGGCCGCGGGTCACGGCCACCGCACCGGCCGGCGGTCGCGGCGTGGCCGCGAAGATCGAGAGGTGTGGGAGCGGCCGGCGACGTTCGCCCGGTGCAAGCAGCACCTGGCCGGCAGCGACTGGTGGGACGGGTGCGGCGAGCGCGTCATCCGGGGGCGGTCGGCCGCATCGGGCGGCCCTCCTACCGGCGGCTGGTACCCGGCGGCCTGGAGCGGGTGCCGGGTCCGGCGGGACGGCTGGCCGCACGGCCGCGCGGGACCGCCGCAGCCGACGCGGGACGCCCCGGGCGGGGCGCGCCCGGGCACCGGGCGTGCCCGGCCGGGTCGC
Source organism: Micromonosporaceae bacterium (assembly GCA_047459215.1). Classification (GTDB taxonomy): domain Bacteria; phylum Actinomycetota; class Actinomycetes; order Mycobacteriales; family Micromonosporaceae; genus Natronosporangium. Next base: position 22,877 of record VSBZ01000021.1, read on the forward strand.
GGGCACGGCGGCCGCCGGCGCCCGGCCGGGCGGAACGCCGACGGTACGTTACGCTGGCGGCCATGACCGTGTTCGATGTGGCCATTGGCGCCCTGGCCGGCGGGCCGGCCAACCTGGGGCAGTACCGCGGCAAGGCGATGCTGGTGGTGAACGTGGCGTCGCAGTGCGGGCTGACCCCGCAGTACGCGGGCCTGCAGGCGCTGGCCGACACCTACCGCGACCGCGGGCTGGTCGTGCTCGGTGTGCCGTGCAACCAGTTCGGCTCCCAGGAGCCGGGCACGCCGGAGGAGATCAAGACGTTCTGCGAGACCACCTACGGCGTCACGTTCCCCATGACCGAGAAGGTCGACGTCAACGGGGAGAACCGGCACCCGCTGTACGCGGAGCTGGTCGACACCCCCGACGCCGAGGGGTACACCGGCGACATCCGCTGGAACTTCGAGAAGTTCCTGGTCGCGCCGGACGGTACGGTGGCCGCCCGGTTCCACCCGCGGGTGGAGCCGCAGGCTCCGGAGCTCATCGAGGCGCTGGAGAAGATCCTCCCCCGCTGACCGCGGCCCCGGCGCCAGGGGCGACTCCGGCTCAGGCACGCGTGGTGCCGGACGGCCGGTCACACCGGGCGGCGCCCCGGGAACCCGCAGTCGAGCCGGTGGTACCACGCGACGTCCGGCTCGCCCTCCAGCCAGCACCACAGCACGGGGACCCCGTCGCGCTCCCCCGGCCAGTCCAGCAGCAGCGGTGCGGCGTTCTTGACCTGGGCACCGGCGGCGGCGAACTCCTCCAGCTCCGCGTACAGGCGGGCTTCCAGGGCCTTCAGCTCGGCCAGCCCGCCCAGCGGGCTGGCGCCGCCCGCCGCCAGGTCCGCGCGGAGCTCGGCCAGGTCCGCGCGCTGGCGGACGAACCGCTCGATCCGCGGGCGCAGCCGCGCCAGCGAGGCCCGCGCCCGCTCCAGGCTGACCGGCGTGCCGGCCATGGGTGACGCGGTCACGGCCGGCTCACGACTGGTACTGGGCGGCGATCTCGCGCGCCCGGTTGCGCGCCGCCTCCAGGGCCGCGATGAGGGCGGCCCGCACCGCGTGCCGCTCCAGCTCCCGGATCGCCGCGATGGTGGTCCCCGCGGGCGAGGTGACCGCCTCCCGCAGCGTCACCGGGTGCTCGCCCGAGTCGCGGAGCATGATCGCCGAGCCGATCGCCGATTGGACGATGAGGTCGTGGGCGACCTGCCGCGGCAGCCCCAGCAGGATGCCCGCGTCGGTCATCGCCTCGACCAGGTAGTAGAAGTACGCCGGACCGGAGCCCGACAGGGCCGTGACCGCGTCCTGCTGCGACTCCGGGATGCGGATGGTGCGCCCGAGCGGGGAGAACAGCTCCTCCGCGAGGGCCAGGTGCTCCGCGGTGGCGTGCCGACCGGCGGAGATCGCGGTCATCGCCTCGTCCACCAGGGCCGGGGTGTTGGTCATCACCCGCACCACCGGGGTGCCCTCGGGCAGCCGCGAGCTGAAGAACTCCGTGGGCAGCCCGGCGCACAGGGTGATGACCAGCTTGCCGGCCGGCACGACCGGACCGATCTCGGCCATGAGGGCGGCCGCGTCCTGCGGCTTGACGGTGATCGCGATCACCTCGGCCCGCTGGACCGCGCTCCGGTTGTCGACCACCTCGACGCCGTACCGCTGCGACAGCTCGGCCGCCCGCTCCTGCCGGCGCACCGTCGCCAGCAGCCGGTCGACCGGCCACCCGGCCCGCAGCAGGCCGGCGAGGAGGAGCTCCCCGATCTTGCCGGCTCCGATGACCGCGACCGTGTGTACCCCTGCCATCACCCTCCTTCCGGGCGCACGGCCGGCCGCCGCGCGGCCGGCCGACGACGCGCGGTCAGCCGAAGAAGACCTCCGCCTCCCGGTAGCGGTCCAGCGGCACCGTCTTGATCTGCGCGGTCGCCTCGCTCAACGGCACCCGCACGATGTCGGTGCCGCGCAGGGCCACCATCATGCCCCACGCGCCGTCGTGCACGGCGTCGACCGCGTGCAGGCCGAACCGGGTCGCCAGCACCCGGTCGAAGGCGGTGGGCGTCCCGCCGCGCTGGATGTGCCCGAGCACGACCGTGCGGGCCTCCTTGCCGGTCCGCTTCTCCAGCTCGTCGGCGACCCACTGCCCGATCCCGCCGAGCCGGACGTGGCCGAACTCGTCCCGCTCCTCCTTCTGGACCACCATCTGGCCCTCCAGCGGCGTGGCGCCCTCGGCGACCACGACGATCGGGGCGTACTGGGTCTGGAACCGCTTCTCCACGTACGCGGCCACCTGCTCGATGTCGAAGTGCCGCTCCGGGAGGAGGATGACGTTGGCGCCACCGGCCATTCCCGCGTGCAGGGCGATCCACCCGGCGTGCCGGCCCATGACCTCCACCACCAGGGTGCGGTGGTGGCTCTCGGCGGTGGTGTGCAGCCGGTCGATGGCCTCCATCGCGATGTTGACCGCGGTGTCGAAGCCGAACGTGTAGTCGGTGGCGCTCAGGTCGTTGTCGATCGTCTTGGGTACGCCCACGACCCGCACACCCTGCTCGTGCAGCTTGGCGGCCACCCCGAGCGTGTCCTCGCCACCGATCGCCACCAGCGCGTCGATGCCCTGCGCGGACAGGTTGTCGATGATCCGCTGCACCCCGTTCTCGACCTTGAACGGGTTGGTGCGGGACGAGCCGAGGATGGTCCCGCCGCGGGGCAGGATGCCACGGACCGCGGGGATGTCCAGGGGCCGGGTCAGGTTCTCCAGCGGTCCGCGCCAGCCGTCGCGGTAGCCGACGAACTCGTAGCCGTAGGTTCCGACACCCTTGCGCACGATGGCCCGGATCACCGCGTTGAGGCCCGGGCAGTCGCCACCGCCGGTGAGCACACCGATTCGCATGATCGCATCCTTCCGGGTCGACTGGGCGATCTCCGACCCCCACGCGACGCGCGGCGCCGTTGCCGGCCGCGCGGTGGTCACCCAAGGTTCCACCCTAGCCGGTGGGGCCCCGCGCGCCGGTCATGGTCCGCCAGCGCGCCAGGTTATACCGGGCGTCCACGAGCGCGTCGTGCCGCCCCTCGGCCGGCTCGGGCAGGGCGGGCTGACCCGCGTCGTCCCACAGCTGCCGCAGCTCCTTGGTGAACCGGGGGATCTCCGGCGGCAGCTCCGGCATCGGGCCCCACAGCTGGGCGAGCGCCACGTGGTCGTAGGCGGCGAACCACGCCCACAGCTCGATCGTCTCACCCGGGCGTTCGCGCAGCGGTCCGATCATGAACTCCCACAGGTCGTCCCTGATCTGGGCCCGGGTGCGCCAGGCCGGGTCCTGCGGGGAGGGCAGCTTGTCCAGGACGTTGCGGCGCACCCACGGCACCGCCCGGCTCGGGTCGAACTCGGTCGAGACGGCGTAGAACTCGCGGCCGTGCTCGTCCACCATGCCGATCGACACGAGGTCGATCACACGGCCGTCCTCGATGAACTCGCAGTCGTAGAAGTACCGGTAGACCATCGCCACCATCATCCCGGATCACCGCCCGCGACGCGTCGGTAGTGCCGCCCGCGTCGGACGGCGCGTCGGACGTCCGCAGCGCGGAACCACCACCGCGGGTGACGGGAAACCTGCACGTACGCGCTAGCCTGACGGTTGCCTAGCCTGGCGCCGAGCAACCGGGAGGTCGAGGTGGAGCCACGTCTGCCGGCCGAAGCCGGCGACGCCCTGACCGGCGTGGAGATGTTCGCTGGACTGTCGCCCGAGGTCAGGCAGCGCGTCATCGCCGCGGCCGTGCCGCGTACCTACCGCAAGGGCCAGGTGCTGTTCACCGAGCGCGACCCCGGGGACTCCTTGATCGTGCTCAAGCGTGGCGCGGTGGCGGTCTACCGGGTGTCGCCGACCGGCGAACGGGCCCTGCTGTCGGTGGTCCGGCCGCCGGACGTGTTCGGCGAGGTGTCGTTGTTGGACGGGTCCCCACGGTCGGCGTCGGCCGAGGCCATCGAGGACTGCGTCACGCTCGCCCTGTCCCGCGCCGCCTTCCTGGAGCTGGTCCACTCCAACCCGGTCATTCTGGACGCGGTGATGCGCTCGTTGGGCGCCCTCATCCGCCGCCTGACCGAGCAGAACGCCGACCACGTCTTCCTCGACCTGCCCGGACGCGTGGCCAAGGCGCTGGTCAGGCTGGCCGGCAGCAGCCACGCGCCGATGGTGGCGATCGAGCTGAACCAGAGCCAGCTGGCGGAGATGGCCGGCGGGTCGCGCCAGAGCGTCAACCAGGCCATCGGGTCGTTCGCCTCCCGCGGGTGGCTGCGGACCGAGGGCCGCCGGATCGTGGTCACCGACCTGGCCGCGCTGCGCCGCCGCGCCGGCATGCCCGAGCAGGGCTGAGGTCCTCGCCGACCGGCTCGTCCCTCGCGGCGCCGACGCGTCGCCGGCCGGTCCCCCGTGCGCCGACGCCCCACCGGGCCGCTACCGGGTCGCCCCGTCTCGCCTGAGCGCCTCCCGGCGGCGACGCCCGACCGCGCCGGCCGTGCACGTACACCCCCGTCGGTCCCGGACGCCGGCGCGCACCACCGGCGGCAGTCGCCGGTGGTGCGCGCCGGAGCTGCTCAGCTGTCGGTGCCGCCGCCGGTGGGACCCACCCAGCCGTCGGGGCGGTCTCCCGTCGGACCGACCCAGCCGTCGGGGCGGTCTCCCGTCGGACCGACCCAGCCGTCGGGGCGGTCACCCGTCGGACCGACCCAACCGGCGGGGCGGTCACCCGTCGGACCGACCCAGCCGGAGGTCCCCGCACCGCTGCCCGGTTCGCTGACCAGCCCGGACGCCTGCAGCTGCGCGAGCGTGGCGGCGTCCACATCGACGGTCTCACCGGCACGGTGCAGGTTGCCCTGCGGGTCGGTCCAGTCCCCCTCCAGCCGGACGTACACCATGAGTCAGTTTCCTCCCGTGATGCCCGGGCGCACCCCTGTCGCGCCTCCCCGCGAGGCTACCGGCCCCCACCGACCGCGCACGTCCCCCCGGTGGTCCGGATCGCTCGTCCGACGGTTTGCGGCACTTCGGCCAGGCGGCATACTCGACGCCGTGAGCTGCCCCCGGTGTGGCCGTACGGCGCGCGAGGGCGACCGGTTCTGTGGGGGCTGCGGCGTCGAGCTCACCGCCGTCTGCCGCGCCTGTGGCCGGACGCTGGCGGCCGACGTGGCGTACTGCACCGGTTGCGGCACCGCCCGGGAGGCGCCGCAGCCGACGCTCACTCTGCCCACCGAGGAGCGGCGGCGGGTCAGCGTCCTGTTCGTCGACCTGGTCGACTCCACCCTGTACGCCGAGCGCTCCGACCCGGAGCTGGTGCGGCGGATGCAGACCGCCTTCTACGCCACCGCCCGCCGGGTGGTCCGGCAGTACGGCGGGGTGGTGGAGAAGTACATCGGGGACGCGGTGATGGCGCTGTTCGGCGCCCCGGTGGCCACCGAGACCGACGCGCTGCGCTGCGTGCGCGCCGGCCTGGAGCTGCAGCGCGCGCTGCCGGAGAGCGTGGCAGCGGTCGACCCGCAGCTGCGCTTCCGGATCGGCATCGCCACCGGCGAGGCGCTGGTCGACCTCGCCGCCGCCCGCGACGGCGGCCAGGGCATCGTCGTCGGGGACGTGGTCAACACCGCCGCGCGGCTGCAGGCGGTGGCACCCCCGGGCGGCGTGCTGGTGTGCGGGTACACCCGGGCGCTCACCCGCGACGCGGTCCACTACCAGGCGCAACCGCCGGCGCTGCTGCGGGGCCGGTCCACCCCGACCGAGGTGTGGCTGGCGCTCGAGGCGGTGCAGCGCTCCGAGCCGGAGGAGGACGCGCTGCCGCTGGTCGAGCGGGAGCACGAGCTGTCCCTGCTGGTCAACGCCCTGCACCGGACCGTGTACGAGGGGACCCCGCAGCTGGTGACGATCTTCGGCCAGGCGGGCATCGGCAAGAGCCGGCTGGTCCGCGAGCTGCACCGTCACGCCCGACGCCTGGAGCCGCCGCCGGCGTGGCGGGTCGGTCACTGCCCGCCGTTCGGGGAGGACGTCACGTACGCGGGCCTGGCCGAGATCGTCAAGGCGGAGGTGGGGATCCGCGACACCGACCACGCCGAGTCCGTACGGGCGCGGCTGGCCGAGGCCACCCGGCGGGTGTGCCCTCCCGGAGAGGCCGAGCGGGTCGCGCGGGCGCTGGGGGCGCTGCTCGGGCTGCCCGACGGCGCCGACCTGCCGCTGCAGGAGGTGCAGCCGGCGTGGCGGCGCTTCCTCGTCGCCACCGCCGCCCGCCGGCCGACCGTCCTGGTCTTCGAGGACCTGCACTGGGCGGACGAGCCGATGCTGCGGTTCGTGGAGCTGCTGGCCGCCGCCGCGCGGGAGGTGCCGCTGCTGGTGCTCACCACGGCGCGCCCGGAGCTGATCGACCGGGACGCCAGCTGGGCCGGCACGATCACCGGCTCGCTGACCATCACCCTGCCACCCCTGCGCAGGTCGGGCATCGCCACCCTGTTCGGGCAGCTGCTCGGGCGGGCGAGCCACCCGGCCGACCTGCTCCAGCCGCTGCTGGAGCTGGCCGACGGCAACCCGCTGTACGCGCAGGAGTACGTGCGCATGCTCATCGAGCGCAACGCGCTGACCCGGTCGGGGCCGCCGGACCCGTGGAACGGGGCCGGGCTGCCCACCCCGGACAGCGTGTACACGGTCATCGCGCACCGGCTCGACCTGCTCGAACCGGCCGACCGGGCGGTGCTGCAGGCGGCCGCGGTGGTCGGCATGCAGTTCTGGCGGGGCGCGGTGGCCGCCGCCCTGGGATGGGGACCCGAACGCGTGGAGCACGCGCTGCGCCGGCTCGAGCAGCGGGAGTTCATCGCGGAGCAGCCCGACTCCAGCGTCGTCGGGGACAGCGAGTTCCGGTTCCGGCACGTGCTCGTCCGGGACGTGTGCTACCAGCGCCTGCCCCGGGCGGAGCGGGTGGCCCGGCACGAGCGCACCGCCGGGTGGCTGGAGGAGCTGGGCGGTCAGCCGGACGGCGAGCTGGCGGAGGTGCTCGCCCACCACTGGTGGGCCGCCTACGAGATCGCCCGCACGCTGGGCGAGCCACCGCCGCACACCACCGCGGCGGCACGCCGCTCCCTCTACCACGCCGCCCGGCGCGCGTACGCCCTGCACGCCCTGGACACCGCGGCCCGCCACATCGGCCGGGCGCTGACGCTGGTCGACCCGCCGGGCGACTCCCCGGAGGCACGGGCCGCCACCGCCGACCGGCTCCGGCTGGAGCTGCTCCACCACGAGATCACGTTCTACCGGGACCAGGCCGGCTTCCTGTCCGGCGACGGGCCGCGGCAGCTGGCGTCGTTGGCCGAGCGCCTCGTGGCCGCGGGTCTTGAGGCCGAGGCGGCCCGGGCGTGGACACTGCTGGGCCAGGCGGCGTGGCTGCGGGCCGACCGCAACGTCGCGCTGTCCCACCTGGAGCGCGCGGTCGCGCTGTTCGCCCACCTGCCCGACACGCCGGAGAAGGTCGACGCGTACGCCGAGCTGGGCCGGCTGCACATGCTGGACTACGAGCGCGAGCCGGCGGTGGCCGCGGCGGAGACCGCCGCCACCATCGCCCAGCGGCTGGGGCTTCCGGAGGCGCAGGCCAACGCCCGGATCACCGTGGCCACCGCCCGGTACGACGCCGGCGACCCGGACGCGCTCGCGGAGCTGGAGCAGGTGCGGCGGTGGTGCCTGGAGGCGCGGCTGCTCGCGCTCCCTCGCGCCACCCAGAACCTCGCCAACGCGGTGCTGGAGGAGGGGGACTGGCGCCGGTGCGTGGCCCTGATGGAGGAACGCCTGCCGGAGGTGCCCGGCAGCCACCAGCTGGCCGCCGGCTACTCGGCCGCGGCGCTGCGCGCCTACGCCACCGGTGACCTGGACGCGGTCGTCGCCGCCGTCGAGGCCTCCGCGGACCTGCCCGGCGGCCGCTGGGACGTGCGGGCGCGCGGGCTGCGCAGCCTGGTACGGGTGCTGCGGGCGCAGCCGGACGACGGCGAGGTGGACGCGGCACTGGCCATGGCGCGGGACGGGGCGTTCCACCGGCCGCTGTGGACGGCGCTGGGGATGGCGTCGCTGTGCCGGGCGCTGCAGGGGCGCGCCGACGACGCCGTCACGCTGGTCGCCGAGCTCGTGGCGAGCTGGCAGCCGAGGGCGGTGATCCCCAGCGGGGCGTGGGTCTGCGCCACCGGCCACGCGGTCGCCGTGGCGGCGGCGGACCCGGCCGCGGACGCGGCCGCCACGGGCAAGCAGGCCGAGGCGCTGCGCGCGGTGCTGGCCGGCGCGGTACGCCTGACCCGCTGGGGACGGGCGGCGCTGCACACCGCCGAGGCCGCGGTGCGCCGGACCCGCGGCGACCCGGCCGGCGCCGGCCGGGCGCACCTGGCCGCCGCCCAGGTCTACGACGACCTGGGCTCGGTCACCGACCGGGTGTTCTCGCTCGCCCTGGCGGTCGAGGCGCTGGAGCACGCCGGGCTGGCGGACGCGGCCGCACCGGCCCGGGTGGAGATGGACGAGTTCGTCACCCGCAACCGGACCCCCCTGCTGCTGAGCCTGGGCGCCGGCCCAAAGCCGGGCCGCTGACGCCCACGGCGCCCGGCCGGGGGCCGCCCCGCCCCTACCGCGGACGGTCCACTCGCGCCCCGCCGTTTATGTGGGGCGCACCGTCCACCGAGGCCGCACCGTCCACCCGGGCCCCACCGTCGACCGCGGCGGCGCCGTCCGGTCGGGCCGCACCGTCCAGCCGCGCGGCACCGCCGGACCCGGCGGCGCCGTTGGACCCGGCCGCCCCGTTTGCCGCGGGTGACGACGCGCCCGCGCCCGCGGCCCCCTGCGCCGCGAGCGCCTTGATCTTCTGGGCGTACACGTCCACGTACTCGCGCCCGGTCAGCTCCATGAGCGCGTACATGATCTCGTCGGTGACGGCGCGTTCCACCACCCGGTCGCCGGCGAGGCCGGCGTACCGGCTGAAGTCCAGCGGAGCGCCGAACCGCATCCGGACCCGCTTGATCCGCGGGATCAGCTTGCCGGGTGGCTGGATCTCGTCGGAGTTGAGCATCGCCACCGGCACCACCGGTGCGCCGCTCTCCAGCGCCAGCCGGGCCACCCCGGTCTTGCCGCGGTACAGCCGCCCGTCCGGCGAGCGGGTCCCCTCCGGATAGATCCCCGCCAGCTTGCCCTCGCGCAGGACCCGCAGCTGGGTGTCGATCGCCGCCTGCGCCGCCCGGCCACCGGTGCGGTCGACCGGGATCGTGCCGGTGCCGACGAAGAACATCCTCACCAGCCAGCCCTTGAGCCCCTTGCCGGTGAAGTACTCGGCCTTGGCGACGAACGTGACCTTCCGCTTGACCACCAGCGGCAGGAAGATCGAGTCGGAGAAGGACAGGTGGTTACTGGCGAGGATCGCAGGACCCTTGTCCGGCACGTGCTCGAGGCCCTCCACGATCGGCCGGAAGACGACCCGCAGCCAGGGGCCGAGCAGGACGTACTTCAGCAGCCAGTACAGCAGCACCGGTTCCCTTTCCCCACGATCTGTACGAAGCCTACGGAGCGTTCCCGGCGGGGCACAACGCGCCCCCGGACCGGGCCGGGGCCGGGCCCCGGCCCGGTCCGGGTACACCTGCCGGAGCGCGCCGGATCGTGGCACGATTGCGACGACGACACGGCGAACAGGAGGAGGCCGGGGCAGTGGACGGGCACCGCGGCCGGCGCGACAACGGTCTGGACGCCAGTGACTTCGCCCCGGTTGGTGATCTCGACCCTCGCGTGGGCGAGCACCTGCTCGACGTGCTCGGCGCCCAGGGGATCGCCGCCTACCTCCAGCCCTCGATGGACGTCAACCCGGTCACCCGGGACACCCAGATCCCCGCCCGCCCCGTCGACCGCCTGTACGCCGACCGGGCGCACCTGAACGTCGCCCGCGAGTACCTGCGACGCCTGGTCGCCGAGGAGCAGGCGGCGGCCGACCCGTCCGGCCCGCCGGACCCGGACGACACCCGCGATCCCACGCCCGGCCCGGCCGCGGGCGCTGGCGGAGCGCGCCTGCCCGGCGAGCCGCCGGTGATGTGCCAGCGCGTTGTCGGAACACGACTTGCTCCACTATCTCCCTGAACACCGAGCAGGGAGGCAGCATGCGCGACTCGAGACACTACCTGCAGCTCGCGCTGTTCCTCGTCGCGATCCCGATCGCAGCGGCCGTGCTGTTTAGGTACGACGTCCTCGACTTCTTCGGCCAGGGGCCGGGGATGGAGCTGAGGGTGGACCTGTCGG
>VSBZ01000022.1:0-33099 GCA_047459215.1 Micromonosporaceae bacterium
GTGGTCCTCGGCGGGGCCGCCCCGCCCCTGGCCGCGGCCGCCCGGCTGCTGTCCCGCTTCGGCGACGGGCCGGTCGTGGTCGGGCCGGCCGTCCCGCGGCTGGACGACGCGGCGGAGTCGGCGCGGGCGGCGCTGGCCGGCTACCGGGCGTGCGTGGCATGGCCGGAGGCGCCCCGGCCGGTGGCCGCCGCCGACCTGCTGCCGGAGCGGGCCCTGGCGGGCGACCCTGAGGCGCGTCGGACGCTGCGCACCGACGTCTACGGCGCGCTGGTACGCGCCGGCGGCCACCTGCTGGAGACCCTGGACACCTACTTCGCCTGTGGCGGTGTGCTGGAGGGCGTCGCCCGCAGCCTGTACGTCCACCCGAACACGGTCCGCTACCGGCTGCGCCGCATCGCCGACGTCACCGGCCTCACCCCCACCGACCCGCGCCAGGCGTTCGCGCTGCGGCTGGCGCTCACGCTGGGCCGGCTCGACCCACCCGAGATGTCGGGTTCCCGCAATGGTCGGACGCCCTGACCCGACCGTACGTAGCGTACGGGCGTCACGGCGCCGGTGACGTTGGCCGGGTGCGACACGACACTTGGAGGATTCCTCCAATCTCTGTAGTAGAGATTGGTCGGTGGCGCCACCTTCCCGACCTGCCGGTAGCCGGCACAGTCGTACTCGTGCTCGCCGTACTGTTCCCCGGGCAGGGATCCCAGAAACCCGGGTTCCTGCAGCCGTGGCTGGCCGCCACACCCGGCGCCGAGTCGCGGCTGCGCTGGTGGTCGGTGCTGGCCGGTGTGGACCTGGTGCACCTGGGCACGGCCGCCGACGCCGACGAGATCCGCGACACCGCCCGCACCCAACCGCTGCTGGCCGCCGGCGGCCTGCTCGCCGCCGAGGCGCTGGCCCGCACGCTCGGCGGCGGCTCCGAGGCCCTGCACGACGTGACGGTGGTGGCCGGCCACAGCGTCGGGGAGCTGGGCGCCGCGGCGCTGGCCGGTGCGCTGACCCCCGACATCGCGGTCGCGCTCGCCGGCCTGCGCGGCCGGGAGATGGCCGCCGCGTGCGCGCGCGAGCGCACCGGGATGGCGGCCGTGCTCGGCGGCGACGAGACCGAGGTGCTCGCCGCCATCACGGCACACGGCCTGTACCCGGCCAACCGCAACGGTGCCGGCCAGATCGTCGCCGCCGGGGCGGTGGACCGGCTGGAGAAGTTCGCCAGCCAGCCACCGGCCCGCGCCCGCATCGTCCCGCTGCAGGTCGCGGGCGCCTTCCACACCCCGTACATGGCCCCCGCCGAGGAGGCACTGGCCGCCGTCGCACCCGGCATCGTCCCGTCCGACCCCTCCCGGATCCTGCTGTCCAACCTCGACGGCGCGGCCGTCACCCACGGGCGGGAGCTGCTGACCCGGCTGGTGCGGCAGGTCACCGCCCCGGTGCGGTGGGACGCCTGCATGCGGACCCTGGCCGACCTGGGGGTCACCGGCGTCATCGAGCTGCCACCCGCCGGCACCCTGGCCAACCTCATCAAGCGCGAGCTGAAGGGCCCGAGCTGCCCGGAGATCGTCACCCTCAACACGCCGGACGACCTCCCGGCCGCCCGGGACCTGGTGGCCCGGCACGGCGAGGCGCCCAGCCCCGAGCCGGCTCCCACCTTCCGGGTGGTGGTCGCGACCGGCGCCGGCACCTTCGAGCCGCTGGCCGGGCTCGCGGAGGGTGACGAGGTCGCCGCCGGGCAGGTCATCGGGCACGTGGCCACCCGGCAGGGACCGGTCGAGGTGACCGCGCACGAGGCGGGGGTGCTCACCGAGTGGCTCGCCCACCACGACGACCCGGTCGCCCCGGGCCAGCCCCTGGCACGAATCGGAGGACACCTGTGACGGTCACCGCCCCCCACCACCGTCCCCCCGTCACCGGCAGCCGCGTGGTGTCGCTGGGCCACTACCAGCCCTCGCGGGTCATCACCAACGACGACCTGGCGAAGATGGTCGACACCAGCGACGAGTGGATCCGCACCCGGGTCGGCATCCGCGAGCGCCGCATCGCCGACGAGGAGACCGTGGCCGACATGGCCGCGGCCGCGGCCGAGAAGGCGCTCGCCGGCTCGGGGCTGACCCCCGCCGACATCGACCTGGTGGTGGTGGCGACCTGCTCCTCGGTGGACCGGGTCCCGAACGTCTCCACCCGGGTCGCCAGGAAGCTGGGGATCCAGGCGCCGGCCAGCTACGACATCAACACCGCGTGTTCCGGCTTCTCCTACGCGCTGGCCACCGTCGACCACGCGATCCGCGCCGGTGCCGCCCGCCACGCCCTGGTCATCGGGGCCGAGAAGCTCACCGACTTCACCGACTGGACCGACCGGGCCACCTGCATCCTGTTCGGGGACGGCGCCGGCGCCGCGGTGGTCAGCGCCACCGTCGGCGACGAGCCGCCGGGGATCGGGCCGGTGCTGTGGGGCTCCGCGCCGGAGAAGGGCGACGTGGTCCTCATCGAGGGCTGGCGGCCGTACATCCAGCAGGAGGGCCAGACGGTGTTCCGGTGGGCGACCACGGCGCTGCCGCCGCTGGCCCGCCGGACCTGCGAGCTGGCCGGCGTCGATCCCTCCGAGCTCGCCGCGTTCATCCCCCACCAGGCCAACCTGCGCATCATCGAGCCGCTAGCCAAGAAGATCGGCGCGACCGACGCCGTGGTCGCCCGGGACATCGTCGAGTCCGGCAACACGTCGGCCGCCAGCGTCCCGATGGCCTGGTCGAAGCTGGTGGAGCGCCGCGAGATCCCCTCCGGAGCACCCGTGCTGCTGTTCGGGTTCGGCGGCGGTCTCACCTACGCCGGACAGGTGGTCCGGTGCCCGTAGACGTCCCGCCCCGGGCGGTACGAACCCAGCCACACACTCGCCAACCAGAGAGGAACGCGACATGACCCGTGAAGAGATCACTGCCGGCCTGGCCAGCATCCTGGAGCAGGTCGCCGGCGTGAACCCGGAGGACGTGACTCCGGAGAAGTCGTTCACCGACGACCTCGACGTCGACTCGCTGTCGATGGTCGAGGTGGTGGTGGCCGCCGAGGAGCAGTTCGGCGTCAAGATCCCCGACAACGAGGTGCAGAACCTCAAGACCGTCGGGGACGCCGTCACCTACATCGAGACGCACTCCTGAGGGCGCGCGCATGAGTCGACCCGAGGTCGTCGTCACCGGGCTCGGCGCCACCACGCCCCTGGGCGGGGACGCCGCGTCGACGTGGGAGGCGATGCTGGCCGGGCGGTCGGGCGTCGGCCCGCTCACCCAGGAGTGGGCGGCCCAGCTGCCGGTGCGGATCGCCGCCCAGCTCGTCGTCGAGCCGGACCAGGTCCTCGACCGGGTCCGCCTGCGCCGGCTGGACCGCGCCGAGGCGATCGCGCTGATCGCCGCGCGACAGGCATGGGCCGACGCCGGGCTGGACGACGCGGACGCGGCGCCGGAGCCGGAGCGGCTGGCGGTCAGCATCGGCACCGGGATCGGCGGCGTCACCACGCTGCTGGCGCAGGACGACATCCTGGAGACGTCCGGGCCGCGGCGGGTCTCGCCGCACACCGTGCCCATGCTCATGCCCAACGGCCCGGCCGCGTGGGTCGGCCTCGACCTGGGCGCCCGGGCCGGGGTCCACTCCATGGCCAGCGCCTGCGCCACCGGGGCGGAGGCGCTCGCGCTCGGGCTGGACCTCATCCGCTCCGGCCGGGCCGACGTGGTGGTCGCCGGCGGAACCGAGGCGGTCATCCACCAGCTGCCGATCGCCGGCTTCGCGTCGATGCGGGCCATGTCCACCCGCAACGACGAGCCGCAGCGGGCGTCCCGGCCGTGGGACAAGGCCCGGGACGGGTTCGTGCTCGGAGAGGGCGCGGCCGTGGTGGTGCTCGAGCGCGCCGACCACGCCGCGGCCCGCGGCGCCCGGGTGTACGCGCGGCTGGCCGGGGCCGGGCTCACCTCCGACGGGTTCGACATCGTCCAGCCCGACCCGCAGGGCACCGGCGCCGCCCGCGCGATGACCGCCGCGGTCCGCGACGGTGGCCTCACCGGCGCGGACGTCGTGCACGTCAACGCCCACGCCACGTCCACCCCGATCGGTGACATGGCGGAGGTCGCCGCGATCCGCGCCGCGCTGGGCGGCCACCCGGTGTTGACGTCGACCAAGTCCATGACCGGGCACCTGCTGGGCGCGGCCGGGGCCCTGGAGGCGGTCGCCACCATCCTCGCCGTCCACCACGACGTCGTGCCGCCCACGATCAACCTGGACGATCCCGAGGACGGCCTGGACCTCGACGTGGCCGCCCACAAGCCGCGCCACATGGAGGTGCCCGCCGCGCTGAACAACGCGTTCGGTTTCGGCGGCCACAACGTGGCACTGCTGTTCACCAAGCCCTGACCATCCACACCGACGCATCGACGAGGACGCCATGACGACCACCACCGACGGACCCGGCCAGGCCGGCCGGCCCGGCGCCGCCGCCGGCGCGCCCGCTCCCGCCACCACGGCCTCCCCCGCCAGCACCGCCGCGACCGCGGCCGCCCCCGCCGCTCCCGGCGCCGTGGCCGCCACCACGGCGGAGGCGGCGGTCGACGAGCGTGACCCGGAGGTGCGCCTGCGCCGCCTGTTCGACGACGGCACGCTGCGCCTGCTGGCGCCCAGGGACACCTCCGGGGTGCTGGCCGCCAGGGGCGAGATCGACGGCACGCCGGCCGTGGCGTACGCCACCGACGCCAGCCGGATGGGCGGCGCGCTGGGCTACGAGGGATGCCGGCACATCGTCGACGCCATCGACACCGCGGTGCGGGAACGGGTGCCGGTGCTGGGCCTGTGGCACTCCGGCGGCGCGCGCATCCCCGAGGGCGTGGTCGCGCTCGACGGGATCGGGCAGATCTTCGCCGCGATGGTCCGTGCCTCCGGCCGGGTGCCGCAGATCTCGGTGGTGCTCGGTCCGGCCGCGGGCGGCGCCGCGTACGGGCCGGCGCTCACCGACATCGTGATCATGAGCGCCGGTGGCCGGATCTTCGTGACCGGCCCGGAGGTGGTCCGCTCCGTCACCGGCGAGCAGGTCGACATGGAGCGGCTCGGCGGCCCCGAGCCCCACGGCCGGCGTTCCGGGGTCGTGCACCTGACCACCGACGACGACGCGTCGGCGATCGCCGCCGCCCGTGAGGTGGCCGCACTGCTGGGCAGGCAGGGCCGGCTGTCCCCGGCCGACGTCACCGACGAGACCGACCTGGGTGCCTTCCTGCCCGCCGAGTCCAACCGCGCCTACGACGTCAAGCCGCTGGTCCGGGCGCTGCTGGACGGCCCCGGGCTGGAGCTGCAGCCCAAGTGGGCCCCGAACATCGTCACCACCCTGGGCCGGCTGGGCGGCCGCACCGTCGGGGTGATCGCCAACAACCCGCTACGGCTGGGCGGCTGCCTGGACGCGGCCAGCGCCGAGAAGGCGGCCCGGTTCGTCCGCACCTGCGACGCGTTCGGCGTGCCGCTGGTGGTGGTCGTCGACGTCCCCGGCTACCTGCCGGGCCTCGGCCAGGAGTGGGACGGCGTGGTGCGCCGCGGGGCGAAGCTGCTGCACGCCTTCGCCGAGGCGGTGGTGCCGCGGGTCACCCTCGTCACCCGCAAGGCGTACGGCGGGGCGTACATCGCGATGAACTCCCGCGCCCTCGGCGCCACCGCGGTGTTCGCGTGGCCGGACGCGGAGGTCGCCGTCATGGGCGCCTCCGCCGCGGTGAACGTGCTGCACCGCAAGAAGCTCGCCGCCACCCCGCCGGAGCAGCGGGAAGCGGTGCGGGCCGCGCTCATCGAGGAGCAGCTGCGGGTCGCCGGCGGGGTGAACCGGGCGCTGGAGATCGGGGTCGTGGACGAGGTGATCCGGCCGGACCAGACGCGGCGGCGCATCGCCGAGGCGATCGCCGCGGCGCCGCCGGCCCGCGGTGCCCACGGCAACATCCCACTGTGACCGGTGGCTCCGGCAGCCGGTGACGGGACGGCCCGAGGCGGGCTCGGGTGACGGGCCGGTCCGCGCTCGGCTCTGCCGCATCCCGCCGTGACCGGTGGTTCCGGCGACGACCGGTCAGCGTGCCGGGTCGATACGGTAGACGGCGCCGCCCAGGTCCAGCACGTACAGCTCCCGGTCGGGGCCCTGCACGAAGGCGACGACCGCGCCGCCGTTGACGCCCAGGTCGGTGACCCCGGTGACCTCGCCGTCGACCAGGTCGAGCGCCCACAGGTCGCCGGCGCAGTAGTCGCTGAACAGGTACGCCCCACGCAGGCGCGGGACCGCCTCACCGCGGTAGACGTACCCGCCGGTGATCGAGCAGCGCTCGCCGGTGTCGTACTCGAAGACCGGTGGCACGTGGTCGGCGGGCTCGTCACCGGAGTAGACCCGCGTGCCTTCCATCCGGGACCAGCCGTAGTTCGCCCCGGCACCGCTGCCCGCCGGCGCCCAGTCGATCTCCTCCTTGGACGACTGGCCGACGTCGGCGATCCACAGATCCCCGGTCCCGGCGTCGAACGAGAACCGCCACGGGTTGCGCAGACCGTAGGCCCAGATCTCGCCGCGGGCGCCGGGACGGTCGACGAACGGGTTGTCCGGCGGGACCCCGTACGGCCGGGCGGCGCCGGGGTCGATGCGCAGCAGCTTGCCCAGCAGGGTGGACAGGTCCTGCCCGTAGTCGTGCGGGTCCCCCGCGCTGCCGCCGTCACCGAGCCCGACGTAGAGCATCCCGTCGGGACCGAACGTGAGGTCACCGCCGTTGTGGTTGGCGTACGGCTGCTCCTGGGTGAGGACGGTGCGCCGCGTCTCCGGTCGCAGTCGGCCGCCGGCGAGCGCGATCTCCTCGATCACGGTGTCGCCCGACAGGTCGGTGTACGAGAGGTAGAGGTGCGCGAAGGTCGGGTCGAAGGTGATGCCCAGCAGCCCCCGCTCGCCGTCCGTGGTGGTCTGCGAGGAGATGTCCAGCACCGGCTCGCCCAGGCCGTCCTCGGTCAGCACGCGCACCCGGCCGGCCCGCTCGGCGATCCACACCGTGCCGCCCGGGCCGGCGACCCCGGCGGTGGGCGACTCCGCGGTGGCGACCCGCGTCAGGGTGATCCGCGCGTCCCGGCGGGGGCCGTCGTCGCGGAACTCGCCGTCGTCGTCCCGGCAGGCGCCGCCCGCGCCGGCCAGGACCAGGCACAGCGCGCCGGCCAGGGCACGGCGCCGAGGGCGCCCCGGGCGGGACCGTCCCGCCGGAGCGGGCGACGACGGCACGGGCCGCAGGCTACCACCGACCCGTCACACCGGCCCGGAACCGTCGGCGGCGCCCTCCTCGAGCTGGCGGCGGCCGTAGGACCCGGGCGGGGGCACGACCAGGCAGAACTCGTTGCCCTCCGGGTCGGCGAGGACGGTGGTCGGGTAGCCGGCGTCGTCGTGCGGCGGGACCAGCACGGTGGCGCCCAGGTCGCGCAACCGGGTGAGGTCGGGTTCCAGCTGCCGGACCTGGATGTCCGGGTGCATGCGGTTCTTGCCGGACTTCGGTTCCGGCACCGTTGCAACAGCAGGTCCGGAGGGATCGCTCAAGCGCAGGTACGGGGGGTGGTAGCGGCCCGGCTGGAACCCGAGCGCGGCGGACCAGAAGCCGGCGAGCGCCTCCGGGTCGGCGCAGTCGAGCACGTACAGCAGGCGCATCCGGCCACCGTAGCTCGCCATGCGTCGCCCAGGGGCGTCGGTGGGTCGGGCCGATGGGATTCAGTGGTCCCGCGCCTCGTCAGGTCGCGGCGCGCAGGTCCACATGGAGCAGCGTCGGGTCCGAGGTGAACCCGTGGCGGGCGTAGACGCCGACCGCCCGCTGGCTGGAGTGGACGACCACCCGCTCCAGCCCGAGGTCGCGGGCGAGGGTGAGGACCGCGTCGACCAGGGCGCCACCGGTGCCGCGGTCGCGCTCGGACGGCACCACGTACACGCTCTGCAGGTCGCCCGAGGCCCGCTCGAACGACCGCGGCTGCGGCACGCGCGGCATGACGGCCAGCCACGCCATGCCCACCACGGTCCCGTTGCGGAGAGCGACCACGCACCGGTGGGTGGCGCGGTTCTCCTCCGCCCAGGCGACGAACCTGGGGATGAACTCGGCCCGGGTCAGCAGCGGCCGGCCGCCGCGCTCCTCGGTCCAGCGCCACCGCAGCTCCGCGACCGCGGGCAGGTCGTCCGGGTGGGCCAGGCGGATGGACAGCCCCGTGTCAGGTTGTGCGGTCATGGGTCCATGCTGGCGGACACACACCCGTCCGGGAGCGCATACCGCGCCGCCCGGCGCGCCGCGCCGGGCGGCGCGCCCCGACCGGCCCGGGGCGGCACTCAGACCACCTGTGGCAGGGCGGTGACGGGCGCCCCCTCGCCGGCGTGGCGGTACGGCTCCAACGCCTCGTCCCAGGGGGTGCCGAGCGCCTCCTCGATGGCGTGCACGATGCCCGCCACGCCACCCGGGCGGGCCAGCAGCGTCCGCAGCCGGTCCTCCCCGAGCTGGATGTCACCGGCTGCGCCCATGGTCCCCCGGAACAGGCCGAGACCGGGCACGTGCATGAACCGTTCGCCGTCGGTCCCGGGGCTCGGCTCCTCGGTCACCTCGAACCGCAGCATGGGCCACTGCCGCAGCTCCGCGGCGATCCGCCCACCCGTTCCCGGACGGCCGCTCCAGCTGCACTCGCTGCGGCGGGTCGACGGGTCCAGCGGTTGCACGCTCCAGCGCAGGCTCACCGGGACGCGGAGGGCACGCGCCAACGCCCACTCGACGTGCGGGCAGACGGCGAGGGGGGTCGAGTGTATGAACACGACGCCACGCGTGGGCACGACCACCTCCAGCTAGGACAGGCGCGTCTTCCCCTACGGCCTGTCCGCCCGCGGCGGTTGCCCGTTCCCCATGATGACGTGTGAGACGACTGCGACGCCAGAGGTGGAGGGCAGGAATCGCCGACCGGCCGGTGACCGTCACCCGACCGTGTGACGATCGCATCACCGACCGGCTCCAGACAGGAGTTGCGGCATCGGGTACTGTGACTGCGGCGTACTACGCCGCAACCCCACCACCATCCCCACAGTTCCAGGGAGTACCCCGTGGCCAAGAAGACCTCCAAGACCGCGCGTGCGTCGGTCCGTGCGGGCCAGGGCGGCGGTGGCGCCGAGGCCACGTCGCTCAGCGTGCTCGGTGAGATCAAGTTTCTGATTCCTCTCAACCACGGGCGGCACGCCTACGTCCGCAACATCACGACCGGTCGTACCCCCCGGCTCGCCACCGACTCCGACCAGTTCGTCGAGGAGATCCGTACGCTGGTCGGCGCCGGTCACGGCGCCAAGATCCGTGCCGAGCTGACCGCGCTCGCCGAGGCGCACCCCGACCACGGCTGGGACGCCACGGAGAAGCGGCTGGTCGAAGCCGGCGTCTTCGACAGCTGACGGGACCGGGCAGCCACCGAGGCGGGGCGGCCACCCGCGCCTCGAAGCGGCCGGACTCGTGGGTAGCCGTACGCCCGGCGGCGTAGCGTACTGAGGGCGTCCGCGTCCCGAGGGCGCGGAGCCATTCGTGAACTTATTGCTACGTACGCATGAGTCACCTACAGTCGGGTCATGGGCGCGGGACACGGTGAGCTGGCGGCGGCCGGTGGACGGCGGCACGCCGGCCGGCTGTGGGCCGCGTTCGCCCTGCTGGCCGCCTTCATGGTGGTCGAGGCCCTGGCCGCGTGGCTCACCGGGTCGGTGGCGCTGTTCTCCGACGCCTCCCACATGGCCACGGACGTGCTGGGCATCGCCATGGCGCTGGCCGCCATCCACGCCGCCGGCCGTGCCGGAGGCGGCAAGCCCCACCGCACCTTCGGGCTCTACCGCCTGGAGGTGTTCGCCGCCCTCGCCAACGCGGTGCTGCTGTCCGCCGTGGCGGTCGTCGTGCTGGCCGAGGCGATCCGGCGGTTCGGGGATCCCCCGGAGGTCAGGGGCGGCCCCATGCTCGCCGTGGCGGCGGCCGGGCTGGTCGTCAACCTCGTGGCGTTCGGGCTGCTGCGCACCGCCGCCGGCGAGAACCTCAACGTCCGCGGGGCCTACCTGGAGGTCCTCGGCGACCTGCTGAGCTCCGCCGGCGTCATCGTCGCCGCCGGCATCATCCTGGTCACCGGCTGGTGGTACGCGGACCCGCTCGTCGCGGTCGCGGTCGCCGGCTTCATCCTCCCCCGCACCTGGTCGCTGGGCCGGGCGGCGGTGCGGGTGCTGCTGCAGGCGGCGCCGCCCCACGTGGCGGTGCCGCAGGTGAGGGAGACGCTGGCGGCGGTGCCGGGGGTGCGGGACGTCCACGACCTGCACGTCTGGACGCTCACCTCGGGCATGGAGGTCGCCTCCGCCCACCTGACCATCGACAGCGCCGACCAGCTGGGCGAGGTACTCGCGTGCGCCCGCACCGCCCTGCGCGAGCAGTACGGCATCACCCACGCGACCCTGCAGGTCGAGCCCGCCGGCACCGGCAGGTGCACGCCGGTCGGATGGTGAGCCGTCGGTGACCCGTCACCCGCGGTGAAACGCCGGTGGCGCCGGGCGGCTCGGAGGAGGACCGCGGCCGCCCGCCGATCCCGGGCCCGGGTCGTGTGCGCCGACCCCGGGCCGGTGTCGTGCGCGGTCGGTGGTGAACCGCGCGTGGTGGGTCGTGGATCGCCGACGGTGGGTCACCGGCGGCGGCCGACGGTGGGCCGCCGGTGACGGTCGGTCAGCTCGCCGCCGAGTCGACCGGCTCCGGGCCCTCGACCGGCTCGGGCGAGCCGAACAGTCCCAGCAGGCCGGTGACCCAGAGCTGCCGGTGGACGAACCGGCTCGGCTCGGTCACGACCAGGCTCACGCCCGCCACCTGCGCGGTCTGGAACCCCGCCACCAGGGCGCTGATCCCGACCGAGTCGATGAACGTGACGTGCCGCAGGTTGAGTCGGATGCCGGCGGGCCGGCCGTCGCGCATCACCGCCTGCACGGCCTCGCGTACCAGATGGGCCGTGTCGACGTCGATCTCGCCACGAGGGCTGATCTCCACTGAGCCGTCGACCAGGCGTCGAGTCTCGACCGACAGGCTCACACCACACCTCCGACGCGAGGGGTTCAGTATCCGTTCCGCCACTGAGCGTATGCCCGTGGGGGGTCGGGCGCCAGGCCGGAACACGACGACCCTAACCGACCCTGCGACGCCTCACCACCTCGCCTTCCCGCCGGGGCTTGCCATTTGTCGCAGTCTTTGTATCATTGATGGGAGACAAAGCATGCGACAGAGAGGGCTCGACGTGTCCGTCCACACCACACCACCACCGCTCGACCCGGACCTGCGGGCCAGGGTGCACGCCTGGCTACGCCGCCACGGCCGTCCGACCGAAGGGCTCCATCCCCTGACCGAGCGGCGCTACGCCGCCCGCTACCGGGCGTACCGGACCGAGATGGGTGCCGTCTGGGCGGCGGCGGGCGTCGTCGCGGCGACGGTGGTCTGGCAGCTCGTGACCCGCGAGACGCCCGGCACCGCCACCACCCTCGCCTGGTTCGTCGCGGCCTACCTGGTCCTCGCCGGCGGGAGCCTGCTCGGGCTGCGCCGCCAGCGCCTCGCGGACCGGACGACCGCCGCCGCCGTGCCCGAGCGGGTGGCACGGCCGGTCGCGGTCGGACCGCGCGAGCTGCTCGGCGGATGGCTCCTCCTCGCCGCCGCGGTGGCCTACCCGGGTGCGGTGGTCGTGGGCGTGGCGGCCCTGGTGGCCGCGGACCGGTCCGCCGACCGCGCCACGGCCGTCGCGTTCCTCGTCGCGGTGGCCTTCTTCGCCGGGTACGCGGCGGCGGTCCTCGCCGACGCGCTGCGCAGGCCGACCCTCGCCACCGACCGGCGGACCCTGTCGGACGACGAGGCGCTGCGACGCGAGGACGCCGGGCTGGCGGTGGCACCGTACCTCGCCGTCCTGGCCCTGGTCGCCGGGGTCGGCACCGCGCCCGGCAGCTGGCTGCTGTGGCTGTACCTCGGATACGCCGCGGCCGCCGCGGTCACCTGGGCGGCCTGGCAGCGGGCGCAGCGCCGGGCCGCCACGGCCGCAACCGACCGGACGGTGTCATGACCGGCCCGCAGGCACCGCTGATCCGGATCGACGCGGGCTCCCCCACCCCGCCGTACGAGCAGATCCGCGCCCAGCTCGCCAGGCAGATCACCGACCGGCTGCTGCCGGTGGGCACCCGGCTGCCGACGGTCCGCCGGCTCGCCGCCGACCTCGGGCTCGCCGTCAACACCGTCGCCCGCGCCTACCGGGAGCTGGAGGAGGCGGGTCTGGTGGTGACGCGCGGGCGCGCCGGCACCTTCGTCAGCGCGGGCGGCGAGCGCAGCCGGGACCTGGCCCACGCGGCCGCGCGCCAGTACGCGGCCACGGTCCGGGCCCTGGGCCTGGACGAGTCCGAGGCCCTGGCCATCGTGCGGGCGGCGCTCGCCAGCCACCCGACCGTGCCACCGGCCGCCGCGGGGTGATCCGCGAGTGATCCTCGGGTGGTCCGCGGGTGGTGCCGCGGGACGTCGGTCCACCGTGTCCGTCCGGTCGGCGGCCACACCGCGGTCGGCCGCCGCAAACCCGTTGACCGTCCGGCGACGGCGGCCGGTACAGTGGCCGGCATGACTGACGTACCGGTACGGATGTAGGCCCGGCCGCCTCCGTCCGCCCTCAGGGACTCCCGCCGTGGATCGGGGCCGCCGGCCTCGCCGTTGCCCGATCCGCTGGTTGAGAAGGAGCCCCGCGTGGACGCTACCGGTTACGACCACCGCGCCGTCGAGGCCCGGGTGCGGGCCCTGTGGGAACGGCACGACGTGTACGCGTTCGACCGCGCCGGTGGTGGCCCCGTCTTCAGTGTGGACACTCCCCCGCCGTACGTGTCCGCCGACCACCTGCACGTCGGCCACGCGATGAGCTACGCCCAGCCCGACTTCGTGGTCCGTTACCGCCGGATGCGCGGCCAGCGGGTCTTCCACCCGATGGGGTTCGACGACAACGGCCTGCCGACCGAGCGGTACGTGGAACAGGCCCACGGCGTGCGGGCGGCGGACCTGCCGCGGTCGCAGTTCGTCGAGCTGTGCCTGGCCGAGACCCGCCGGGTCGCGGCCCGGTACGAGGAGCTGTGGCGCCGGATGGGCCTGTCCGTGGACTGGTCGCTGCGCTACTCCACGATCGAGCCGCGCTGCCAGCGGGTGGCCCAGGCCGCGTTCGTCCGGCTGTACCGGGCGGGACACGTGCGGCGGGTCGAGGACCCGATCCAGTGGTGCCCGGAGTGCCGGACCGCCCTGGCACAGGCCGACGTGGAGGACCACACCCGCACCGGCACCCTGTACCGGATCGCGTTCACCGACGGCGCGGACGGGGAGCCGCTGGTGATCGCCACCACCCAGCCGGAACTGCTGCCCGCCTGCGTGGCGCTCTACTGCCACCCCGACGACGACCGCTGGCGCGGCCGGATCGGCGGCACGGCACGCGTGCCCCTGACCGGCCACGAGGTGCCGGTGCGCGCCGACACCGACGTCGACCCGGCCTACGGGACCGGGCTGATGATGGTGTGCACGTTCGGGGACGGCGCCGACGTGGTGCGCTGGCGTCGCGACGAGCTGCCGCTGCGGCTGATGGTCACCGCCGACGGGCGGCTGTCGGAGGACGCCGGCGAGCTGGCGGGCCTGCCGCTACCGCAGGCGCGCACGGCGGTCGCGTCGCGGTTGGAGGCGCACGGGGCACTGCGGGGCAGCCAGCAGCTGCGCCAGACCGTCGGGGTGCACGAGCGCTGCGGCACCCCGGTGGAGTTCCAGGTCCGTCCACAGTGGTTCATTGCGATCCGGGAGCACGCCGAGGCGCTGCGGCGCCGGGCGGTGGAGCTGGAGTGGATCCCCCCGCACATGCGGCGCCGGCTGGAGGACTGGATCGACGGGCTGCGCTGGGACTGGAACATCAGCCGGCAGCGGCACTACGGCACCCCGTTCCCGGTCTGGTTCTGCCGCGGCTGCGGAACGCCCGTCCCGGCCGACCTCGACGCGCTGCCGGTGGACCCGCTGGTGGACCCGCCGGCGGCGGCCGCCTGCGACCGGTGCGGGGCGACCGGGTTCGAGCCGGACCGGGACGTCATGGACACCTGGATGACCTCGTCGCTGACCCCGCAGATCAACGCCCGGTGGGCCGAGCGCGGGTTCACACCGGACCCCGAGCTGTCGCCGATGAGCCTGCGGGTCCAGTCGTTCGAGATCATCCGGACCTGGCTGTTCTACACCATGGTCCAGTCGCATCTGCACCACGACCGGCTGCCGTGGACCACCGTGATGGTCTCCGGCCACGGGCTCAACGAGCAGGGCGGCAAGCTGTCCACGCGCGCCTCGCCCGCGCCACCGGCCCGGACGGCTACAACCGGTACGACCCGGTGCACGCCGTGGACCGGTACGGCGCGGACGCGCTGCGGCTGTGGGCGGCCCGGGCGCGGGTGGGCGCGGACGTGCGCTACCACGAGAAGGACGTGCGGGCCGGCCGCAAGGTCGCGGTGAAGCTGTGGAACGTGGGCCGGTTCCTCGAGCGGCACCTCGACCCGGACCGGCCGCCACCGGCGCTGCCGGCCGCCGAGCTCACGGCCGTCGACCGGTGGATGCTCTCCCACCTGGCGGACACCGTGGACGAGGCCACCGCCGCGATGGAGCGGTGCGACGTCTCGCACGCGCAGCAGGCCGTCGCCCGATTCTTCTGGATGGTCTACTGCGACCGCTACCTGGAGATGGTCAAGGCGCGCTTCCGCTACCCGGACGAGCACGACGAGCACGAGCGCGCCAGCACCCGCACCGCCCTGTGGCGCTCGTTCCGGACGCTGCTGGGGTTGTTCGCGCCGTTCGCGCCGTTCGTCACTGAAGACCTGTACCAGACCTGGTACGCCCGGCACGAGTCGGCGGTGAGCCGCCACCTGACCACCTGGCCGCAGGCCGACGACGGCTGGCGCGGCGACCGGCGCGCCATCGACCTGATGGCGACCGTGCTGGATCACGTGCGCGCCCAGCGGACCGCGCTCCGTCTCGGCGCCGGCGCCCGGATCTCCGAGCTCGTGCTGCACCCGACGACCGACGAGGCCGCGCGGCTCGTCGACGAGATCGCCGAGCCCCTGCGGGCCGCCGCCCACGCCCGCAAGGTCGGTCACGGCCCCGCCACGGGCGACAGCGGCGTGCCCGGCCTGGCTGTGGACGTGGTGCCCTGACCAGCGCGGCGGCAGGTGTGGCCGCCACCGGGTACGGGTACCACACCGGCCGAGACAGGGAGGCGGACATGCAGCACGACGAGCTGATCGGACAGGTGCAGGCACGGGCGCGGCTGTCCAGCCGGGGCGCGGCCGAGCGCGCGGTGCGCTCGACCCTGGAGACCCTCGGGGAGCGCCTTCCGGAGGGGCTCGCCGACAACCTCGCGGCCCAGCTGCCGCAGGAGATCGGCGAGCACCTCTACCGTACGGAGACCATGGGCGGTGTCGGCACCGGCGAGCGCTTCGACCGCGACGAGTTCATCAACCGCGTCTCCCAGCGCTCCGGGGCCGACCGTCCCCAGGCGGCGTACCAGGCGCGGGTGGTGTTCGAGCTGCTGGACGAGGCGACCACCGGCGAGCTGATGCACCGGGTACGGGAGGCGCTGCCCGAGGACATCCGGCAGCTGACCTACGCCGGCAGCAAGGGCGAGATGAGCTGACCGTGCCCGGCCCGGCACCGGGCACGCCGGCGGGTGGTCCGCTGCGTCGCGCTCACCACACGCCGTGGGCGAGCACCGCCTCGGCGACGCGGATGAAGCCGGCGAGGTTGGCACCGTGCAGGTAGTCCACGGAACCGTTGCGCTCGCCGTACGTCACGCACTGGTCGTGGATCTGGCGCATGATGGCCCGCAGCCGCTGGTCGACCTCCTCGGCCGACCACGACAGGCGCATGGCGTTCTGCGTCTGCTCCAGGCCGGAGACCGCCACCCCGCCGGCGTTGGCGGCCTTGCCCGGCGCGTACAGCACCTTCGCCTCCCGTAGGGCCGCCACCGCGTCCAGGGTGAGCGCCATGTTCGCCCCCTCGGCGACGAGCTGGACGCCGCCGGACAGCAGCGCGGCCACGTCGTCGCCGTCGAGCTCGTTCTGGGTGGCGCACGGCAGCGCCACCTCCGCCGGCACCCGCCAGGGTCGCTGCCCAGGGTGGAACGTGGCGCCGGGGAACCGCTCGGCGTACTCCCGGATCCGGCCGCGCCGTACGGTCTTGAGCTCCTTGACGAAGGCGAGCTTCTCGGCGTCGATCCCGGCCGGGTCATGCACGAACCCGTCCGAGTCGGACAGGGTCAGGACGGTGGCGCCCATCTCGATGGCCTTCTCGGCGGCGTGGATGGCGACGTTGCCCGAGCCGGACACCACGACCCGCTTGCCCGCCACCGAGTCGCCGCGCCGGTTGAGCACGTGCTCGCAGAAGTAGATGCAGCCGTAGCCGGTCGCCTCGGCCCGGATGAGCGAACCGCCGAAGGCCACGCCCTTACCGGTGAAGACGCCGGTGACCCGGTTCTCCAGGCGCTTGTACGCGCCGTACAGGTACCCGATCTCCCTGGGACCCACGCCGATGTCGCCGGCGGGGACGTCGGTGTGCTCGCCGATGTGGCGGTGCAGCTCCACCATGAGCGCCTGGCAGAACCGCATCACCTCGCGCTCGCTGTGCGCCTTCGGGTCGAAGTCGCTACCGCCCTTGGCCCCGCCCATGGGCAGGCCGGTCAGCGCGTTCTTGAAGACCTGCTCGAAGCCGAGGCCCTTGAGCACGCTCTGGTTGACGGTGGGGTGGAACCGCATCCCGCCCTTGTACGGGCCGAGCGCGTTGTTGAACTGCACCCGCCAGGCACGGTTGATCCGCACCTCGCCCCGGTCGTCCTGCCAGACGACCGGGAACGTGACGATCCGGTCCGGTTCGGTGAGCCGTTCCAGCAGTCGCGCCCGCCGCAGGTCGGGCCGCTCGGCCAGGTACGGCACCACCGACTCGGCCATCTCCCGCACCACCTGGTGGAACTCCGGCTCCCCGGGGTTGCGCGCGACCACCTCCCGCATGAAGCGGTCGACCTCACGCATGTGGTCCGCGTCACCCCGCAGCAGGGCGGGTCCGGACGCCGGGCGGGCGACCGGTTCGGAGCCGACGATTCCTACCCTCACGGTCGTGTCCTTCCCCCCGTCCGTGCACGGCTGGTGCGGGTGCTCCGGACGCCGGGACGGGTGCGGCGCCGGACCCACGGCAACGGGTACGGCACCGGACCCTGCCGACACGTGAGAGGCACGCTCCGGTACCGTGAGGCACACCGGCGTGCCCTCTAGCCGATGGGAAAAGGTTACAAGCGGCCCGCCGGGGCGTCACGGAGGAGTGTCATGCGGCACCCTTGGTGGCCGGACCCCCGTCCGGCGCGGACAACTGTCGACCCCGCCGGTGGCCACACCGCCCGACCGACCGGAGCGTCGGCGTGACCGAACCCACGTACGCCCGGCGCAGCGCCCGGGTGCTGGTGCTGGACGGCCTCGGCCGGGCGCTGCTCCTGCGGCACGAGAACGGCGAGTGGTTCACCCCCGGTGGCGGGGTCGAGGTCGGGGAAACCCGCGGCACGCGGCGGTGCGGGAGCTGCGGGAGGAGATCGGGCTGACCGTCAACGTCGACGACCTGGGCCCGCTGGTGGCGGTGACCTCCGGGTACGCGTCCCTCCGCTGGGTCGAGGGCGTGCTGCGCGACGACTACTTCCTGCACCGCGTCGACGCCCACACGGTGGACACCAGCGGCCTGGCTCCACACGAGCGGTACTCAGCCCACCGCTGGTGGACCGCCGACGAGCTGGCGGCCACGACCGAGACCGTGTACCCGCTGGGGCTGGCCCCGCTCGTCGCCGACCTGGCCGCCGGTCGGGTGCCCCGTCAGCCGGTCCGGCTACCCTGGCACCACTGAACCGACCGCGGCGGCCCCGTCCGGCCGGCCGCCGCGTACCGTCGCCCGGTCCGGATGATCGTGTACGGCGGCCGGCATACTGTGTGCGCGGTCACAGGACACAGGCGACCACCCCGTGGGAGGAGCTGATGCGCAGGCCGCTGCTCGGGCGGGTGGCCGTCGCCGTGGTGGTCGCGATCGCGGTCGCGCCCGTGCCCGCGCGGGTCGCGGAGGCCGACCAGGTCCGCGACGCCCAGTGGCACCTCGACTACCTCGACCTCGCCACCGCCCACCAGCTCACCCGCGGCGAGGGGGTCACGGTCGCGGTGATCGACTCGGGCGTGGACGCCACCCACCCCGACCTGGCCGGCAACGTGCTGCCCGGGATCGACCTGGTCGACCGGGACAACGACAACGCCTGGACCCCTGAGGCGCACGGCACCGGGGTGGCCGGCGTGATCGCCGCCCACGGCCACGGCCCCGACGGCGGAGACGGCGTGCTCGGCGTGGCGCCGGCCGCCACGATCCTGCCGATCCGGGTCTCCCCCGACGACGACGAGCAGCCCACCTCCCACCTGATCTCCGAGGCGATCGACGAGGCGGTGGCCGCCGGCGCGACGGTCATCAACATCTCGCTGTCCAGCGGCCGCTCCGAACTGGACGCGGCGGCGGTGGCGGAGGCGCGACGCAACGACGTGGTGGTGGTCGCGGCCGCCGGCAACCGGCCGGACGTCGAGACGGTCACCTTCCCCGCCGCGCTGCCCGGCGCGGTGGCGGTCGGCGCCACCGACCGCGACGGCACCCACGCCGACTTCTCGGTCACCGGGCCGGAGCTGGCCCTGTCGGCGCCCGGCAGCGACATCGTCACCACCGGCCTGAACGGGGAGTACGTGGTGGCCAGCGGCACCAGCGTCGCCGCGCCGATGGTGGCCGGCGCGGCGGCGCTGGTGCGCGCCCGCTTCCCGGACCTGTCCGCGGATGAGGTCGTCCACCGGCTGGTGAGCACCGCCACCGACGCCGGCGAGCCGGGGTGGGACGAGGTGTACGGGCACGGGATCGTGAACGTCGTCGCGGCCCTCACCGCCGACGTGCCCGAGTTCACGCCGGAGGACGAGCCGGACGAGACCCGGCTGGCCCAGTGGCATCTGGAGACCCTGGACCTCGCGGCCGCGCACGAGCTCACCCGTGGCGAGGGCGTCACCGTGGCCCTGGTGGACACCGGCGTCGACGCCACCCACCCCGACCTGCACGGCAACGTGCTGCCCGGGATCGACCTGGTCGACCGGGACAAGGACAACGCGTGGACCCCCGAGGCCAACGGGACGGCGCTGGCCGGGCTCATCGTCGGCCACGGCAACCGCCTGTTCGACCACGAGCCCGGCAACCGGGGCGTGCTCGGCGTGGCGCCGGAGGCCTCGCTGCTGCCGGTGCGCGCGGTGGACCCGGACCTGTCCGCCTCCGAGAACATCGACCTGGCCGTGGAGGGCATCATCTGGGCGGCCACCCACGGCGCCGACGTGATCGTCTACGCCAGCGGCACCGCGTCCCGGGAACGGTTCGCACCCGCGCTGGACGCGGTCCGGGAGGCCGGCGCGGTGCTCGTGAGCGCGGTCGGGGACCGCCCGCAGATCTCCGCCATCGGCTACCCGGCCGCCGACGAGTCGGTGATCGCCGTGGCCGGCCACGACCGCGACGGCGCGCTGGCCGAGTTCTCCCTCACCGGCCCGGAGGTGGACATCGCCGCGCCCGCGGTGGACGTCACCACCACGGGCCTGCGGCACGGCTACGGCGAGGGCAGCAGCACCAGCGTGGCCGCGGCGATCGTCGCCGGTGCCACGGCCCTGGTGCGGGCCCGGTACCCGGACCTGCCGCCCGAGGAGGTCGTGCACCGGATCGTCGCCACCGCGACCGACGCGGGACCGGTCGGCGAGGACGAGGGGTACGGCGCCGGGATGCTGAACGTGGTGGAGGCACTCACCGCGGACGTGCCCCCGCTGCCGCGGCCGCCGGACAGGGGAAGCCCGCTGGACGTCTCCCTGCCGGTGGCCGCCGCCGTGCTGGCGGTGGTGGTGGTGACGCTGCTGTCGGCGGTGTTCCTCGTCGTCGGCCGGGTCCGGGCGCGGCGCCGCCGGCGGGCGGCGCTGGTCGCCGCCGCCATGGGACCGGACCCGTGGTCGCGGGACGCGACGTCACCGCCCGGCGTCGCGTCGCCGCCCGACCCCCGTGCCGGCACCTTCCCCGAGGATCCGGGGACCGGCCGCGCCTGACCCGGCCGGCCTCGGGATCGTCGGGGCCGGTCGTGTCCGGACCGGCGGGTCCGCCGACGTCGTCCGCCGATCGGTCGGCGGTCCTCACCAGATCGCGGTCGCCCGGCTCGCCACCACGTCGCGATCGGGGATATCGAGGGCGGCCACCGTGGGTTCGATCCCGCGGCTTCGCCGGGACAGCGCCACCCGCAGCGGCCGCGCCGGCGGGTAGGGGTACACCCAGTAGCCGAGGGTGTAGTAGAGGATGGCCGGGCCGGACACCTCCCGCGCCGTGCACGTCAATCTCGATGTTCAGCCCGTCCTCGTAGGCGAGGAGGAGCCGGAGGACGATCGCCGCGGTGGCCGACCGGGACGAGAACCCTCTGACCGTCCACCGGCGACCCAACCGGCCGAAGGCGTCGGGGTCGTCCAGCGGACCAGCACTGCCGCGCATGCGGAGAAGCTGCCCGCACGGCCGCGTCGGCGGAGCCCACACGTCCTGGTGTCGCGGAGCGCACCGTGACGGGACGTCCGTGGCGCGCGCGGGACCGGTGCCGCCGTGCCGTGCGACCGGGTCACCCGGCGATGGCCGACGCGGTGGCGGGGTCCGGCGCGATGCCGAGCCGTACCTGCTCGTCCTCACAGGACAGCGCCGCGTGTTGCGCGGGCCCGGTGAACGTGGCCCCGTCGCCGCTGCCGGTCACGGTCGCGTCCGGGAACGCCGCCGCGTACCACTCCTGCACGGTGACGCACAGCGACGGGGCGCCGCCCCGGTCCACCAGCGCCAGGCCGACCGCGGTGAGCGGTTCGTCGGTCCACAGGACGAGCCAGCCGCCGCCCCACGCGGCCACGCGACCCCGGGGATCGGACAGCGCCGCGTCCGGGTCGGCACCCGGCGCGGCCAGCAGCCACTCCAGCTCCGCCGCGCCCAGGTCCCGGTCGGCCGCCTCCCGCCACCCCGCGCCGGGGTCGCCCAGCGGCTCCGGTCGGCGCGGCACCTGGCCGCGTCGCTCCGGGAACAGCACCTCGGCGGTGGTCCGGGGCGGGTCGGTGAAGGCGGCGTTGACCGCCTCCCAGCCGCCGTCCGCCCAGCGCGCGCACAGGTACCGCATGCCCTCCAGGTACGGGAACCGCAGCTCGGCCCGCAGGTACGGGCTGAATCCGGCCAGCTCGTCCCCGGCGGCCCGACCGGCGAGCTCGGCCCACATCTGTTCCCGCTCGGCGTCGCTGAGCGCCGTGTGCGCGTACATGCGCATGGTCAGCGCCGCGCTGCCCTCCACCACCGCCGTGACGGCCAGCTGCCCGTCGGTCGTGTCGGCCTCCGGCCGGGCAAGGTTGTGCCAGGTCAGCGCATGCTCCCACTCGTGCGCGACCACCACCTGCTCCAGCGGGGTGAGCGTGTCCGGGTCGGCGGTAGGCACGGCGATCCGGTCCTGCGAGCCCAGGAAGTAGCCGCTGACCTGCGCGGCGAACACGTCCACCCGCAGCGTGCGCAGGTCGGTGCCGGGCGGGACGGCCCCCAGCGCGGTCAGGACCCGTTGCTCGAGGTCGAGCTCCCGCCGGCTCCACTGCGACCCGAACGCGCCGGCGACCCGCTGGGTCATCTCCGCGTCGTCCAGCAGCTCCACCCTCACCGACCCGGGCGGCTCCAGCCCGCGGATCTGCTCGGTGCGCCGCTGCACCACCGTCACCGGGTCGTCCCCGGTGACCGCCGGCAGGGTCTCTGGGCCGGCGCACTCCTCCAGCAACGGGTCGTCGGCGGCGAGCGCCGCCAGCCCTCCGAGCTGCTCCAGGACCACCTGTCCGGCGGCGTCGGCGGGCGGCGGGGCCTGCCGGTCGGGCGGTGCCGGTGGGGCGGTCGGGTGCGCGGGCCCGCAGGCGGTGGCCAGCGCGACGACCGCGGCCAGCACGACCGCCAGCGCCGAGGCGACCGCCCCCGTCCGGTGTCCCGCCATGGCGCCTCCCGGGTCCACGGTAGCCGTACCCGGCCAGCGTGACCGGCCGCCGACCCGTCGCCCCGGGCGCGATACTGGACAGATGGGGCGGATCAAGGTGGGCACGGCGTCGTGGACCGACAAGACCCTGCTCGCCTCGGGCTGGTACCCGCCCTCGGCGGACACACCGGAGAAGCGGCTGGAGTACTACGCCCGGCAGTTCCCGCTGGTCGAGGTCGACTCCACCTACTACTCGCCGCCCTCGGAGCGGACCGCCGCCCTGTGGGCGCAGCGCACCCCGCCCGACTTCACGTTCAACATCAAGGCGTTCAGCCTGCTCACCGGCCACCCCACCCGGCCGGCCGCGATCTACAAGGACCTGCGCCCGGACACCGACAAGAAGAACCTCTACCCCCGCGACCTGCCGGCGCAGGCGTACGAGGAGGTGTGGGTCCGGTTCCTGTCCGCGCTGGACCCGCTGGTCCGGGCCGGCAAGCTGGGGGTGATCCTGTTCCAGTTCCCGCCCTGGTTCACCATCCGCCGGTCGAACAAGGAGTACCTGGTCGAGGTGGCCCGGCGGTGCGCCCCGCTGCGGGTGGCGGTGGAACTGCGGCACGAGTCCTGGTTCCACGGCGACAACCAGGCCGAGACGCTGGAGTTCCTGCGCCGGCACCGGCTGCCGTACGTGTGCGTGGACATGCCGCAGGGCCACCGCTCCTCCGTGCCGCCGGTGGTGGCCGCCACCGCCGACCTGGCGGTGGTGCGGTTCCACGGGCACAGCGACAAGTGGACCAGCCGCAACATCTACGACCGGTTCGGGTACCTCTACTCGCGGGAGGAGCTGGCCGAGTGGGCGCCGCGCCTGCGCCGGCTGGCCGAGGAGACCGAGCAGACCCACGTGCTGCTCAACAACTGCTACCGGGACTACGCCCAGCGCAACGCGGCCCAGCTCATCGACCTGCTGCGCGACTCGGCCTGACCCGGCCCGTCCACGCCGGCTCCCGCCCGGCGCCGGCCCGACCGGCCCCCGGTCGCGGCGTCGCAGTGGCGGCCGACCTGCCCGCTCCGGTGGACCTGTCGGCCGCCGGAACTCCACGGTCGACGCTCGGGAGAGGCGCGGTCAGGAGGCCGCCACCAGGCCGCGGCGGCGCAGCAGCGGGCCGATGTCCGGGTCGCGGCCGCGGAACTCGCGGAACGCGACCATCGGGTCGATGCTGCCGCCCCGCGACAGCACCCGCTCCCGGAACCAGTCGCCGTTCTCCCGGCGCAGGCCGCCGTTCTCGCGGAACCACTCCACGGTGTCGGCGTCCAGCACCTCGCTCCAGATGTACGAGTAGTAGCCGGCGCTGTACGGCTCGCCGCTGAAGATGTGGGCGAAGTAGGTGGACCCGTATCGCGGCGGCACCTCCGGCACGGCCGCACCGGCCGCGGCCAACGCCTCGGCCTCGAACTTCAGCACGTCCGCGGTGGCCGCCTCCACCTCGTCCGCGGTCAGCCGGTGCCAGGCCAGGTCCAGCACGGTGGCGGCCAGCTGCTCGGTGGTGCGGAAGCCCTCGCCGTACGCCCGGGCCTCCTGCAGCCGCCGGACCAGGTCCGCCGGCAGCGGCTCGCCGGTGCGGTGGTGCCGCGCGTAGTTCTCCAGCACCTCCGGCCACAGCATCCACATCTCGTTGACCTGCGACGGGTACTCGACGAAGTCGCGCGGCACGCTGGTGCCGGAGAACCGCGGGTAGCGGACGTTCGACAGCAGGCCGTGCAGGACGTGGCCGAACTCGTGGAACAGGGTCTTCACCTCGTCGACGGTGAGCAGCGTCGGCTCCCCCTCCGGTGGGCGGCTGACGTTCATGTTGACCGCCACCACCGGCCGGGTGCCCAGGAGCGTGGACTGCGGGACGAACGTGCTCATCCACGCGCCGCCCCGCTTGGAGTCGCGGGTGTACAGGTCGGCGAGGAACAGTCCCAGGCCGCTGCCGTCGGCGTCGAACACCTCGAAGACCCGCACGTGCGGGTGGTACCCGACCAGGTCCGGCCGGGGGCGGAAGCTCAGCCCGTACAGCCGGCCGGCGGCGTAGAAGACGCCGTCGACGAGCACCCGTTCCAGCTCGAAGTACGGCCGCAGGGCCGCGGTGTCGAGGTCGAACCGCCGCCTGCGCACCTTCTCGGCGTAGTAGGTCCAGTCCCACGGCTGCAGCGTGAACGTGTGGCCGTCGTCCCGGATGGCCTGCTGGAGTTCCGCGGCCTCGGCCCGGGCGTTGGCCACCGCGGCCGGCACGATCCGGGCCAGCATCTCGTCGACCGCCTCCACGCTGCCGGCGGTGCGGTCGGCGATCTGGTACGCGGCGTGGTGGGGGTACCCGAGCAGCCGGGCCCGCTCGGCCCGCAGCCTCACGATCCGCCGCACCAGGTCGCGCGTGTCGTGCTCGTTGCCGCGCGCCCCGCGGGACACCGACGCGCGGTGCACCCGCTCGCGCAGGTCGCGGTCGTGCAGGTGGGCGAGGACCGGCTGGTTGGTCGGCAGGATCAGGGTCAGCAGGTGGGTGTCGAGGCCGCGGGCGCGGGCCGCCTCGGCCGCGGCCGCCACCGCGTCGTCGGACAGCCCGGCGAGCCGGGCGGGATCGTCCACCTCGACCGCGAGCTCGTTGGTGTCCTCCCGCAGGTGGTTGCCGAAGGCGGTGGTCAGCGACGACAGCTCCCGGTTGAGCTCGCGCAGGCGGTCCTGCTGGGCGGCGGTCAGCTGCGCGCCGGCACGCACGAACTCGGTGTGGCACCGCTCCAGCAGCCACCGCGTCTCCGGGTCGAGGTCCAGGCGGTCACGGTGCTCGTACAGGGCCCGCACCCGCTCGTACAGGCGGCGGTCCAGGAGGATGGCGTCGCGGTGGGCGGCGAGCCTGGGGGCCATCTCCTGCTCGATCTGCTGCCGGGCCGGGTTGGTGTCGGCCGAGGTGAGGTTGCCGAACACCGCCTGTACCCGGGCCAGCAGCCGGCCGGAGCGCTCCAGGGCGACCAGGGTGTTCTCGACCGTGGGCGGCTCGGGGTTGGTGGCGATCTCCTCCACCTCCGCCCGGTGCTCGGCCATGCCCTGCTCGAACGCGGGCAGGAAGTGGTCGTCGTCGATCAGGGTGAACGGGGGCAGCTGGTAGGGCAGGTCGCTGGGTGCCAGCAGAGGGTTGTCGCGCACTGCCATGGGTGGGCTCCTCGGTACGGGGACGGGCACCGGCTCGTGGCCGGCGCGACCGCCAGCGTACCGCAGCGGCCCGATCGTTAGCGCGGCTAAGTTCGTCGTTAGCGTTGCTAACGGTTAGACTCCGGCGCGAGCGATGACGACGGGGGACGGTACGGGCGGCACCTCGCCGGGCTGGCTGGCCCGGCTGCTCGGCCACTGTTGGCGGCACCGCCGCAGCGTGGTGCTCGCGCTGACCGGCGCGGTGACGGGGATGGCGGCGCTGGCGGCGGTGCCGCTCCTGCAGCGGGCCATCGTCGACCGGGTCATCCTCGGTACCGGGGGCGACGCCGCGCTGCTGGCCGGCGCGCTGCTGGCCACCGCCGCGGTCGGCTACGCCGCCACGTTCGTGCGGCGCTACTTCGCCGGCCGCCTGTCCCTGGACGTCCAGCACGACCTGCGGAACGCCCTGTTCGCGGCGCTGTCCCGCCTCGACGGCGCCCAGCAGGACCGGCTGCACACCGGGCAGATCGTCGGTCGGGCCATCTCCGACATCACGATGGTGCAGCGCCTGCTGGCGCTGGGGCCGATCCTCATCGGCAACCTGCTGCTGTTCGTCATGTCCCTGCTGGCCATGGCGTGGCTGTCGCCGCTGCTGACGGTGGTCGCGCTGGCGGTGGGACCGGCCCTGTACGCCATCGCCAGCCGCTCCCGGCGCCGCCTGTTCCCGGCCTCCTGGGACGCCCAGCAGCAGACCGGGATGCTGGCCGGGGTGGTCGACGACGCCGTCGCCGGGGTCCGGGTCGTCAAGGGTTTCGGCCAGGAGGAGCAGGAACTGTCCAAGCTGGAATCCGCGGCCCGGCGCCTGTTCGCCTCCCGGATGCGGGTGATCCGCCTCACCGCCCGCTACGACCCGGCGCTGCAGTCGGTCCCCGCCCTGGGCCAGATCGGCGTGCTGGCCCTGGGCGGCTGGCTGGCGCTGCGTGGCAGCCTCAGCCTCGGCACCTTCCTGGCGTTCTCCGCGTACCTCACGCAGCTGGTCGGGCCGGTGCGCATGCTCGCCAACCTGCTGACCGTGGGGCAGCAGGCCAAGGCGAGCGTGATCCGGGTCTTCGAGGTGATCGACTCCCGCCCGCGGGTGGCCGACGCGCCCGGCGCGGTGGAGTGCACCGGCGGCCCGGCCTCGGTGGAGCTGCGGGACGTGACGTTCGGCTACCACGAGGGCGCGCCGGTGCTGCGGGGCCTGTCGCTGCGGGTCGAGCCGGGCGAGACCGTCGCCCTGGTCGGGCCGTCGGGGTCGGGCAAGTCGACCGTGTCGATGCTCGTGCCCCGGTTCTACGACGTCACCTCCGGACAGGTGCTGGTCGCCGGGCACGACGTGCGCGACGTGACGCTGGCGTCGCTGCGCCGGCGGATCGGCCTGGTGATGGCCGACAGCTTCCTGTTCTCCGACACGATCCACCACAACATCGCGTACGGGCGGCCGGAGGCGGACCGGGAGGAGGTGGTCGCGGCCGCCAAGGCGGCCGAGGCCGACGAGTTCATCCGCGACCTGCCCGACGGGTACGACACGGTCGTCGGCGAGCAGGGCCTGACGCTGTCCGGCGGGCAGCGCCAGCGGGTGTGCCTGGCGCGGGCGCTGCTGACCGACCCGGACATCCTCATCCTCGACGACGCGACCTCGGCGGTGGACGCCCAGGTGGAGGCGGAGATCCACGCCACCATGCGGAAGGTCATGGCCGGCCGGACCACGCTGCTGGTCGCCCACCGCCGTTCGACGCTCGCGCTGGCCGACCGGATCGTCGTGCTCGACGCCGGGCGGGTCGTGGCCTCCGGTACCCACGAGGAGCTGCAGGAGCGCTGCCCGCTGTACCGCCGGCTGCTGTCCGGCGACCTGGCGGACCCGGGGCCGCCGGAGCCGCCGCGGTCGGGCGTCCCGGCACGGCCCGGCGACCCGGCCGCGGCCCCGGAAGGGGCACCGGCCGCGGTCGCCGACGCGTACCACCGGGCCACCGCCGCCGTGCCGGGCCGGATGGGCGGGCACGGCGGTGGTGGCAACCTGACCAGCGCACTGGCCGCCCTGCCGGCCACCCCGGAGCTGCTGGCGCAGGTGCGCGCGCTGCCGCCGGCGCGCGACACGCCCGGCGTCGACGCGGCACGGGCGCGCCGGCCGGACCCGCGGTTCACGCTCTGGCGACTGCTACGGCCGCTGGCCGCCCCGCTGCTGGCCAGCCTGGCGCTGGTGGCGGTGACGGCGGCGGCCGGGCTGGCGCTGCCGTGGCTGATCCGGTACGGCATCGACCACGGCGTGGCACCCGGCGCCCCCGGTGTGCTCGCCGCCGCGTGCCTGGTGGGCCTGGCCGTCGTCGGGCTGAACTGGGCGGTGTCGGCGGCCCAGATCCTGGTCGCCGGCCGGACCGGCGAGCGGTTGCTGTACCTGCTGCGGGTCAAGGCCTTCGCCCACCTGCAGCGGCTCGGGCTGGACTACTACGAGCGGGAGCTCTCTGGCCGGATCATGACCCGGCTGACCACGGACATCGACGCCCTGGCCACGTTCCTGCAGACCGGGCTGGCCACCGCAGTGGTGAGCCTGCTGTCGCTGGTCGGGGTGGCGGGCGTGATGGTCGCGCTCAACGCCGAGCTCGCCCTGGTGGTGCTGTCGATCCTGCCGGTGCTGGTCGTGGCCACGCTGGTGTTCCGCGCCCGCTCGGCGGTCGCCTACGACGAGGCCCGCGAGAAGGTCGGCATCGTCAACGCCGACCTGCAGGAGAACATCGCCGGGCTGCGCGTCACCCAGGCCTACCTGCGGGAGGGGCACAACCGCCACCGGTTCGCCCAGCGCAGCCACGCGTACCGCACCGCCCGGCTGCGCGGCCAGCGGTACATCGCCGTCTACTTCCCGTTCGTCCAGTTCCTGTCGCACGTGGCCGCCCTGCTCACGCTGCTGTACGGCGCCCGCCTGATCGAGCGGGGCGCCCTGACCGCCGGCGCGCTCATCGCCTACCTGCTCTA
Organism: Micromonosporaceae bacterium; assembly: GCA_047459215.1. Classification (GTDB taxonomy): domain Bacteria; phylum Actinomycetota; class Actinomycetes; order Mycobacteriales; family Micromonosporaceae; genus Natronosporangium. Next base: position 28,277 of record VSBZ01000022.1, read on the forward strand.
CCTGGAGCTGCTGTTCTCCCCCGTCCAGCAGCTGTCCCACGTGTTCGACTCCTACCAGCAGGCGGCGGTCGGGCTGCGGCGGCTGCGCGGGCTGCTGCGGACGCCCCCGAGCACGCCGCCGCCGGCGGTCCCGCGGGCGGTGCCGCGGCGACTGGCCGGCGAGATCGCCTTCCGCGGGGTGCGGTTCCGCTACCCCGGTCAGGCCGAGGACGCGCTGGCCGGCGTCGACCTGGTGGTCGCCCCGGGTGAGACCGTCGCCGTGGTGGGCCGGACCGGCGCGGGAAAGTCCACACTGGTCAAGCTCGTGGCGAGGTTCTACGACCCGACCGCCGGCTCGGTCTGTGTGGACGGGGTGGACCTGCGCGAGTACGACCTGGCCGCGTACCGCCAGCGCCTCGGTGTGGTGCCGCAGGAGGCGTACCTGTTCCCCGGCACGGTCCGGGACGCGATCGCGTACGGGCGGCCGGACGCCACCGACGCGGAGGTGGAGGCCGCGGCGCGGGCGGTGGGCGCGCACGAGATGATCATCGCCCTGCCGGGCGGCTACCGGCACCCGGTCCACGAGCGGGGCCGCAACCTCTCCAGCGGCCAGCGGCAGCTGCTGGCGCTGGCCCGGGCGCAGCTGGTCGACCCGGACATCCTGCTGCTGGACGAGGCGACGGCGTCGCTCGACCTGGCGACCGAGGCGCGGGTCGCGCGGGCCACCGAGCGGCTGACCGGTCGGCGCACCACTCTGGTGGTCGCCCACCGGCTCGGCACGGCGGCCCGGGCGGACAGGGTGGTGGTGCTCGACCGCGGCCGGATCGTGGAGTCGGGCAGCCACGCCGAGCTGCTCGCCGCTGGCGGGGTGTACGCGGCGATGTGGGAGGCGTTCGAGGGCGCCGGTACCAGGGTGTGAGGCCGGCGCCTCCGCTCGTGGCCCGGGGCGTACGGCGCCCGCTGTCCCGCCGGCGACCGGCGTGTCGCAGCCGGCCGGGCCGCGCGCCGTTCCCGTCGCCCGCGGGTCGTCCACGGCGGCGACGCCCGGGCCCGCGTGCCCTCCGGGCTCGACTCCCGGGCTTGACACGGCGCCCCGGCTGTGGTCTTATTCAACCGTCAGGTTGCTAAATCGAATGGTTGGTTAACCAGATGGTTGATGAGACGGCCGAGGACCGGCTGAGCATGACCTTCGCCGCGCTCGCGGACCCGACGAGGCGGGCGATCCTGGCCCGGCTCGCCGAGGGCGAGGCCACGGTCAACGAGCTGGCCGCGCCCTTCGACATCAGCCTTCAGGCCGTCTCCAAGCACCTGAAGGTGCTCGAGCGGGCGGGCCTGATCACCCGGGGGCGGGACGCGCAGTGGCGACCCTGCCGGCTGGAGACCGCGCCGCTGGAGGAGGCCAGCGAGTGGATCAGGCGGTACCGGGAGATCTGGGAGGACCGTTTCGAGCGGCTGGACCGGGAAATCGCGGAACTGAAGCGGAAGCGAAAGGGCGGGAACCATGGGCGACACTGAGATCATCATCGAGCCGGGCCGGCAGGACATCGTGATCAAGCGGACGTTCGACGCGCCGCCGGACGTGGTGTTCGCGGCGCTGACCGACCCGCAGCTGGTGCCGAAGTACTGGGGGCCGCGCGGCCTGACCACCCGGGTCGACCGGATGGAGGTGCGGCCCGGCGGCACCTGGCGGTTCGTCCACGAGGAGCGGGACGGCACGCAGTACGGGTTCCACGGCGTCTACCACGACGTCGTGCCGGACCGGCGGATCGTGCAGACCTTCGAGTTCGAGGGCGCGCCGGGACACGTGTCCCTGGAGACGGTGACGCTGGAGCCGGTGGACGGGAAGACCCGGTACGTGGCGCAGTCGGTCCACCAGTCGGTGGAGGCCCGCGACGCGATGGTGGCCTCCGGCATGGAGTCCGGTGCCCGCGACCTGATGGACCGGCTCGCCGAGCTCGTGGAGAGGTCCTGACCGGCGGATCGGGCGCAGCCCGGGTCGGCGCGACGCGCCACGGTCGGTCGACCGCGCGGTGGCCGGGAGCCGTTTCGGCTCCCGGCCACCGCGCTCGTCCGCACCGGGGACCCACCCGGCCGACCCCCGGTGCGGTGCCGGGTGGCGGCCTCACCGGCGACCCGGGCGGGGTCGCCGGACCCGCCTCACCCGGGAGACCGCCTGCCGCCCGGACCGCCCTACCGCGGCGGCAGGCGCCAGGCCCGCGTCACCTCCTGGTCGATCCGGTTGCCCGCCACGTCCCACGCCTCCACGCGCAGGGAGACGTACCCCGTGGTCCCGGCCGGGCCCCGGCTGGGCAGCGGGAACCGGAACCGGCCATCGCCGAGATCCTTCCCCTGCCGCGACAGCCACGTCCGGCCGTCGTCAAAGGACAGCCACAGCCGCGCGTCGGCGATCTCCGGACCGTCCACACCGACCTGGTGGTGCACGGTCAGGTCCAGCACCGCCGGGCCGCGGCGGTCCCGCGGGTGCGGGGCGGTGTTGGTGAGGTCGACGTCGACGTCGTAGTCGACCAGCAGCAGCGGGAGCAGCTCACTGCCCGGACCGGGGCGCAGGCCCGGCAGGGTCCACACCGTCCGCGTGGCGGTGGAGGTCGTCCACACCTCGTCCGACCGGGTCAGCTCCAGCTCCAGCCGGTACGTGGCCGCCTCCGGCGACATCGTGAACTGTCCCCGTGGCCGGGTGGTCTCGACCAGCAGGGTGTCGTCGGCGTAGAGCCGGAACGCGCCGGTGTCGAGGAAGCTGAGCTCGCCCCAGTTGCCCTGGGCGTCGACCCACTCGGCGAGCTCCAGCGCGAGCACCCCACCGTCGCGGCGCGCCGGCCGGCCCGCCTCGGCCGGCCCGCCGAGCCGCACCCCCGGCGTGACGACCTGCCGCCGCCAGGTGCGCTCCTGCCGCCCGGCCGCCTCGTAGACGGTCAGGTACTCCCGGAGCTCCCCGCTGCCCACCGCGAACCGCTGCCGGTACCGCGTGTCGCCGGGCACCAGGTACTCGGTGCGCGTCCACGGCGCCACCAGCTCGTTGACGAACACCACCGAGAAGAGCTGCCACGGCCGGAACACCTCCCGGTACTCCGCACCCACCGTGTCGACGTCGCTGTGGAAGGCGTTGTCGACGCGGGCGAGGTCGTCCGGGCGGGCGACGTACGACAGGTCCGCCGGGATCCCCTGCCTCTCCGGGTACACGGCCTCGTACAGGTACGCGCTGCGGCGCGTGCCGGCCAGGCGCACCGTCACCTCGCCGTCGGCGAGCAGGTCCTGCAGCGCGTCGCCGTCGGCCTGGGTGAGCATCACCGACGGGATCGTCGCCTCCGGGCCCACCCCGAACGCGGGGATGTGGCCGGGCCGGTCGTTGGCGACCAGCATCGCCACCGCGCCGGCCGCGGCGGCGTTGCGCTCCTTCTCGGGGAAGAACGGGCCGCCCCGCCGGACCAGCACGACGGCACCCTCGGCGTCGAGCCCCTCGTAGTCACCCGCGGCGCCGAACCCGGCGTCCACCAGCCGGGCCTCGATCACCGTGTCGAGTGCCGGCGAGTCGACGAACAGGAGCGGATCCAGCCGCAGGTCGGTCGCCGGGTCGGTCACCTCCAGAGTGACCCTGGGCTCCCCCAGCCGCCAGTGGGTGAACATCTCGAACTCGCCGATGGTGGGCGGCCCGGTCGGCACCGCGAAGAACCGGTTCCACTCGGTGCGCAGGGCGAGCTTGCTCAGCTCCGCCGTGCCCGCACCCCGGCGCAGGTAGCCCATCGTGAACCGGTGCACGTCGGCCTCGGGGTGCTCCGGGGTGGCCACCGTGATCTCCTCGGCGGCACGGGCGTCGAGCACCACCGTCCGGTCGCCGTCCAGGGTGATCTCGGGCTCGAAGACGAACACCGTCTCGTGCGCCACCAGGTCGTCGCTGAGGTAGGTCTCGAGGATGCCGTTGACCGAGTAGACGCCGGGCGGCAGGCGCAGGGTGGTGGCGCCGCCGGGCCCGAACGGGATGAGGTACTCGGCGACCCCGTTCGAGCCGTCCATGTTGGCGACGTCGAAGTGGCTGTTGAACTCCGCCGGCCGGCCGTTGCGGGTAATCCCCACCACGGTCAGCTCGTGCAGCTGCTCCTCCTTGTGGAAGCTGAGCGGGATCCGGGCCACGGCCCCGGGCCCGCCGTCGGCCACCACGTACCCGCCGTAGACGCCGATCTCGCCGACCCGCACGTCCACCGTGACCGTCGCCCGAGCGGCCTGTCCGGGCGCCAGGGTGAGCACCGGCGGGTCGACCGTGACCATCGCCGGGTCGGCCGGCGTGCCGTCCAGCCTGGTCGCGGTCGCGCTCAGGTCGAGGGTCAGGGTCCGGTCCCCGAGGTTGGTGTACGTCACCTCGGCGTCGACCGGGTCGGTGTCCTCGTGCGGGAACGGGAACACGCCGAACGTGAGACTGGCGGGGGTGGCGAGCACCTCCGCACCGACGGCGGCCGCCACGTCCACCCGGCCGGCGCCCTGCTCGAAGGCGTCCAGGTCGGGGTGCGGCGACGCGCTGCCCACCAGCAGCGCCTTCAGCTCCGCCGCGCTGAGGTCCGGCCGCTGCTGGCGCAGGATCGCCGCGGCGCCCGCGACGTGCGGCGCGGCCATCGACGTGCCGCCGGCCCGGATGTAGAACTCGTCGACCGGCTGCGCCGGCGGCGGCAGCGTCCCCTGGCTGGAGCGGGCCGACACGATGTCCACCCCGGGACCGGTGATCTCCGGCTTCACCGCGTCGTCGCCCAGGCGCGGCCCGCGGCTGGAGGTCACGTGCAGCTCCTCCTGCTTTGACACGTTGCCGACGGTCAGCGCGGCGTCGGCGGCGCCCGGGG
>VSBZ01000023.1:0-32085 GCA_047459215.1 Micromonosporaceae bacterium
GTGTGCCAGCGCGTCGGACCTGGCGCCCAGCTGCCCGTAGGTCAGCACGGTGTCACCGGCGACGATCGCCGGCGCCTGTGGCGTCTCCTGCTCCCACCGGCGCACCAGCGCCACCAGGTCATCGGTGCTCATCGTTGGGCATCCCGCTCGCGAAGGCTCCTGGGCCGCAGGTCGGTCCACACCTCGGTGATGTACGCCAGGCACTCGGCCTTGGTGCCGTTCTTGCCGACGGCCTCCCATCCGGCCGGGACCGGCTCGTCCTCGGGCCAGATGGAGTACTGCTCCTCGTGGTTGCGCACCACGGCGAACCGCCGGTCCTCGTCATCGAACACTGTCCACCTCCGCTTGGTTGATCGACGTCCTTGCCTGCGTCACCGCGTCGGCGACCGGGCGGTCCAGGCCCCGCGCCATCCCGGTGAGGACCCGCTGCACGGCGTCGAGCATGGCGTCAACCCGGTGGTCGGCCACGGTCCCGCGGTGGTAGGCGATCGACAGCCCGAGCGCCGGGCCCGGCTCCACCACGAACCGGAAGGGGTGCTCGGTGACGGTGTCCCCCGAGTGCCGTCGCCAGGTCCGCGCCGACCGCGGGTCGCCGGCGAAGTCCAGGAAGATGAGGATCGACTCGTACAGGTCGTCTCCGGCCGGGATCTGGCTGACCTCCTTGATCCGCCTCAGCGGGCACCACTGGTGGCTCCTCGCCTCGGCCTGCTGTGCCTGCAGCTCGCGCAGCCACCGTCCCAGCGGCTGGTCGGGCTCCACCCGGACCCGCACGGGCAGGTGGAGGTTGAGGTAGCCGACGAGGCGCTCCGCGTCCGGCACGGCGTCGGGCCGGCCGGAGACCACGTTGCCGAACAGCACGTCCGACTCGCCGGTCAGGGCGTGCAGCAGCAGTGCCCAGCTCGCCTGCACCAGGGTGTAGAGGGTCAGCCCGTTGCGGCGGCACTGCGACCGCAACGCGCTGGTGGTGGCGGCCGGCAGGTGCAGGTCGCGTCGCCGCGGCAGGCCGTCGCCGGGCTCAGTGGCCGGGCCGCCGAGGCTGGCCAGCAGCGGCGTGGGCCGGGTGAACCCGGCCAGGGCCCTCCGCCAGTAGGCCAGGTGCGCGTCGTGGTCCTGCGCGGTCACCCACGCGACGTAGTCGGCCACCGGGACCGGCGGGGGCAGGTCCGGCTCCCGGCCGGCACGGATCGCCTGGTACGCCGCGTGCGCCTCGGCCATGAGCCGGGGGAACGCCGCGCCGTCGATCATCAGGTAGTTGCCGACCCAGACCCACCAGTACGTGCGCGGACCGACCCGGAACAGGGCGTGGCGGAACTGGCCGAGCGCGGTCGGGTGGAACTCGGGCACGCACGTGTCGGCCAGGAAGCTCTCGACCCGCCGCCGCTGTTCGGTGGCGGTCAGGTGTTGCAGGTCCTCGGTGTGCCAGGGCATGGGCGCCGACCTGTGCACCACCTGCAGCGGACGTGGGACGCCGTCGGTCACGATCGAGGTACGCAGCGTCGCGTGCCGCTGCTGCGCCCACTGCCACGCCAGCTGCCACGCGTGCGGGTCGACGTCGTCGGCCTCGCGCACGACGTACGAGAGGTACAGGCCGGGCCGCGGTGAGGTCCGCAGCCGCCACAGCATCCACTCCTGCTGCGGGCCGACCGGGTAGACGTCCTCGACCTGCCGTCCGGTGCCGAACAGCCGGTCGAGCGCCGCCTGGTCGAGGCCGGCGAGCGGGAAGTCCGACGGCGTGCAGGCGCCGACGTCGCCGGAGTTCACGTGCTGGCGCAGCTCACGCAGGACCGCCTCGGCCGCGGCCGCCACCCTGTCGGCGTGCCGGCCGACCGCCCGCATCCCCGTACCGGCGCCGCCGGTGACCACCACGTCGAGGTCGGTGCCGAGCCGGTCCAGCGGCTCCGGCGGCAGGTCCACCCGCCGCCACGGCGGTCGTCGCAGGTCGTCGGTCGGCGGGACGGCACGGTGGCGGACCACCACCCGGGCGGCTCCGGGTGCCGGACGCCGCGGGGAGCGCCACGCCGCCCGCAGGCGTTCCTTCAGCTCGGTCAGCATTCTCGGCATCCGCGGCGGCAGGTCGGCCACCCGCACCGCGACCATCCGGTCGAGACTGCCCATGGTGGTGGCGTGGCGGGGATCGGGGTCACGGTCGACCACCCACAGCTCGCGAACGCCCGCTCTGGACACGGCGAGACAGGCGACGATGAGCAGCGCCTCGGAGGGCGACAGGCGGTACGCCTCACACAGTGGACGGACGACGGCATCGAGCACATCGGACCCGGCCAGCGTGACGGGCGGGCCGTCGCCGTCCGGCTCGCCGTCCACCTCGGCCTTGAGCCCGCCGTCGGTCGCGACGGCGACCGCGTCGGTCGGCCCCGTCGGCTCGTCGTCGAGGCCGTCGTCCCCCGCGTGGCCCTCGCCGTCCGGCCAGCCGACGGGGGAGAGCCGGTGGTCGCCGTCCGCCGCGGCCGCGTCCACGGCGCGGTCGGCCTGCCGGGCGGCCCACGCTTCGTACCCGTCGCCGGTCTCGGGGAGGCGGACGGCGGTGCCGTCGGCCAGCTGGCGGTAGGCGGTGGTGATCTCGTCCAGCAGCTGGACGGTGCTCGGCGCGTCCCACAGCAACCGCGAGACGGCCAGCGTCACCCGGGTCGCCCCGTCCCCGGCGGCGGCCCACAGGCGCAGGCACGGCTGCGGCGCGCCGGGCACCGTCGTCGGGGCGGGGGCAGCGGTGCCCGGGTCCGGCTCGTCCACCCACTCCACCTGGGGCGGCGGACCGTCGAACCTCACCCGGTCGCCGTCGAGGCGTGCGCGGACCACGTCGTGGCGGCTGGCCACCATCGACACGGCGTGGTCGAACAGCCCGCGGTCGAGCCGGCCGCCGGCGGACAGGGTCACCCGGTGGACGAGCCGCTCCGGGTCGTGTCCCGCGCGGGCCAGCCGCGCTCTCTGGGCCAAGGTCAACGGCACCGCGCCGCCGGCGCCGCGCTGTCCGGCGGGGACCGGGCCGACGTGGGCGGCCAGCTGCGCGATGGTCGGGTACTGGAACACCTGCATCGGCGTGACGAGCAGGCCCAGCCGGCGGGCCCGGGCGGCCACCCGGACGCTGCGCAGCGAGTCTCCGCCGAGGGCGAAGAAGTCGTCGTCGACGCCGACCCGTTCCACGCCCAGCACGTCGGCGACCGCGCTGGCCAACAGCTGCTCGGTGGGCGTGCGCGGGGCGACGTAGGTGTCGGCGCGACCGGCCGTGGGCGGCGCCGGGTCGGGCAGTGCCGCCGTGTCCACCTTCCCGTTGCGGGACAACGGCAGCCGGTCCAGCACGACGTAGCGGGCGGGCACCATGTGCTGGGGCAGGCGTGTCAGCAGGTGCTCCCGCAGCACCGGGAGGACCTCCTGCTCGAACCGCGGGCGTAGGCAGGAGTTGGTGAACCTGCTCCAGTCCGTCGGCGGGCCCTCGTCACCGGTGGCCTCCGGGTCGGGTACCGGCGGGAGGGGTGTCCCGCTCCGGTCCGACACCACCACGTCGAACCGCTCCAGGCCGCCGCCAGCCGAGGCGTGCAGCGCCACCCGGTACCCCATCTCCTCGATGGACCGGGCGAGCTCCTCCGGGTCGACGGGCGTGCGGCCGGAGGGCACCCTGAGCGCGGCGGTCAGCTGGGCGGCGGTCGGCGGCGCGTCGGGACCCGCCAGCAGGGCCGCCGCGCGCAGGTCGTCGGCGACCCGGGCGTTGGGGATCCGCGTGACCGCGGCCGTCGCGGGGCGGTCCCGCTTCAGCCAGGCGAGCAGCCCGTCCAGGGTCAGCCGGTCCCGCTGCCAGTCCCGCAGCACCTCCGGGCGCCACCGCCCGTCCGGATGCGCGGATCGGTCGCCGTACCCGGCACCGCCGCCGATCCACAACAGAGCGTCGTAGCGGAAGCGGATCAGCTCGTTGCGGTGGACGCCGCGCTTGAGCCGCACCTCCACCCCGCTGATGCGGCCGTCGCGGGCGGGCAGCAGGCGGAACAGCGCCGGATCGACCAGCAGCTCGTTCTCCGACTCGACCGCGCGCCGGACCCGGGCGTAGAGCTCGGCCGTGGACTCCTGGCCGGTGGCGTGGTACCGGACCACCGAGGTGTGGAACGCGGTGAGCAGGTTCAGGTCACGGACGTCCCCGACGAACACGGCGCCGCCGGGTTCGACCAGCTCGCTGACCTGGTCGAGCACCCGTAGCAGGTACTCGACGGACGGGAAGTACTGGATGACCGAGTTGAGGATGACCACGTCGAAGCGTTCGTCGGTCAGCCCGGTCAGGTCCGCGGCGTCCTGGCGGCGCAGCTCCACCCGGGCCGGGTCGAGGCCGGCGCGGGCCACCCGCGCCTGCAGGTCGGCCAGTGCGACCGCCGACACGTCGGTGCCGACGTAGCGGTCGCACAGGGGCGCCAGACGGGTGAGGAACAGCCCGGTGCCGCAGCCGATGTCGAGGATGCGCCTCGGCCGCAGGGCACTGATCTGGTCGACGGCTCCCTGCAGCCACTCACGCATCTGCGGCACCGGAATCGCCGCACCGGTGTAGCTGCTGCGCCAGCCGGCGAAGTCGTCCTCGGCCTCGACGTTGCGGTCGGTGTGGTACGCCTGGTCGAAGACCTGCCCCCACTCGTCGACCGCTTCGGCGGTCGTGCGCGCGGTCAGGTCCTTCACGAGCCGGTGGTGGCGGTCCGGCACGACGTAGGCGACCAGGTCGGGCGTGCCGTCGGCACCGGGGCGCGTCCGCACCACCGCCTCCTGCACCGTCGGGTGCTCGCGCAGCGCCGCCTCGATCTCCCCGGGCTCGATCCGGTAGCCGCGGATCTTGACCTGGTCGTCGGTGCGGCCGATGAACTCCAGCACGCCGTCGGGTCGCCACCTCACCCGGTCGCCGGTGCGGTAGAGCCGCCCGCCGTGCCGCCACGGGTGGGGCACGAACCGCTCCGCGGTCAGGTCCGGCCGGCCGAGGTAGCCGCGCGCCAGGCCCACACCGCCCAGGTACAGCTCCCCAGGGACGCCGGGCGGCACCGGGGCGAGCGTACGGTCGAGCACGTAGCACTCGATGCCGTCGATGGGGCGGCCGATCGGGACGGTGCGGCTCTCGCCCGGGTCGCCGCACCGCCAGGCGGTGACGTCGATGGCGGCCTCCGTCGGCCCGTACAGGTTGTGCAACCTGGCGTCGAGCGCGGCCGCGAACCTGTCGCGCAGGTCGGGGGTGAGCGCCTGGCCGCTGCAGATCACGTCCCGCAGCGACGTGCACCGCCCCACGTCCGGCTCGTCCAGGAAGGCGGCGAGCATCGGCGGTACGAAGTGGGCGACGGTGACGCCGGTCGACTCGATGAGGTCCACGAGGTAGCCGGGGTCGCGGTGACCGTGCGGTGCCGCGACCACCATGCACGCCCCGGTCATGAGCGGCCAGAACAGCTCCCACACGGACACGTCGAACGTGGCCACCGTCTTGTGCAGCACCCGGTCCCGGGGTGTCAGGCGGAACCGGTCCTGCATCCAGCGCAGCCGGTTGACCAGCCCGCGGTGGGTGCAGGCGACCGGCTTGGGTGTGCCCGTGGAGCCGGACGTGAAGATGACGTACGCGAGATGGTCGGGATCGAGCGCCGGCGGGGCGTCCGGCGCCGGGTCGTCGTCCACGGGCCCCGTCAGCAGGTCGTCGACGTTGGCCGGGGTGACGGTGTGGATGGCACCGGCGGCCGCGACCAGCCGTTCGATCCGTTCGACCGGGTCGTCCGGGTCCAGCGGCAGGTACGCCGCGCCCGCCTTCATGACCGCGAGCACGGCCACCACGAACTCGATCCCCCGGGGAAGGCACAGCGCCACGACCGTGTCCGGACGGGCGCCGAGCCGGCGCAGCCGGCGCGCCATGCGGTCGGCACGCTGGTGCAGCTGCTGGTACGTCAGCTGCGCCTGGCCGAAGCGCACCGCCACCGCCCGTGGGGTGCGCCGCGCCTGCTCCTCCAGCAGGTCCGGCACGAGCGGGCGCGCCGGGTACGGCGGAGCCGTCATGCTCCAGTCGTCGAGGACCCGCCGGCGCTGGTCCTCGGCGAGCAGCGGCAGGCGGGACATGCGGGTGCCGGGGTCCGCCTCGGGCAGGGCCCGCAGCAGGGTGTCGAAGCCGCTCGCGACCTGCTCGATGGTCGTCCGGTCGAACAGGTCGGTGCGGTAGAAGAAGCGGGCCTCCACGTGGCCTGCCAGCGGGTTGACCTGCAGCCAGAGGTCGGCGAAGGCGGTGCCGGGCTCGACCGAGAACGGCTCCAGCGCCAGGCCGGGGCCGAGCGCGGTCGGTCGCGGCGGGACGTTCTGCAGCGTGAGCATCACCTGGACGAGCGGGTTGTGGCTCATCGCCCGGTCGGGGTGGAGCTCGTCGATGAGCTTCTCGAACGGGAGGTCCTGGTGGGCCATGGCGGCCACCGCGACCTGCTTCATCCGGGCGATGAGGTCCCCCAGGGCGGGGTCGTCCCGCAGCCGGAACCGCAGCGGGAGGGTGTTGGTGAACAGCCCGATGAGCTGTTCCTGCTCGGCGGTCGCCCGACCGGCGACCGGCGTGCCGACCACCAGGTCGTCCTGCTCGGCCAGCCGGCTCAGCAGGGTCACGTACGCCGCCAGGAGCACCATGAACGGGGTGGCGCGGTGGCGGTGGGCCAGCGTGACGACCCGCTCCCAGCGCTCGTACGGGATCGGCAGCACGTGGCTGCTGCCGGCGAAGCTCTGCACGCTCGGGCGTGGCCGGTCGGTGGGAAGCTCCAGCACGGACGGTGCGCCGGCCAGCTGCTCGCGCCACCAGTCCAGGGTTCGCGCCAGGCGCGCGCCGGTCAGGTGCTCCCGTTGCCACCGCGCGACGTCCCGGTACTGCATGGGCAACGGCGGAAGCGACGGCAGCCGACCGTCCACCGTGGCGGTGTAGAGCTCCGCCAGCTCGTTGAGCAGGATCGACGAGGACCAGGCGTCGACGAGGATGTGGTGGATCGTCAGCACCAGGACGTGCTCGTCGGTCGCCGTACGCACCAGCCGCGCCCGCAGCGGCGGCCGCTCCGCCAGGTCGAACGGTGCGTGGAGGTCGGCGAGCGCGACCCGGTGGGCGGCGGCGTCACGGTCGGGTTGCCCGGACACGTCGGTCAGCGGCAGGGGTACCGCGTGCGGGGGCATGACCTCCTGGACCGGTTCGCCGCGCTCGGCCGGGAAGCGGGTGCGGAGGATCTCGTGCCGCTCCACCAGCCGGCGCAGGCTGGTGGCGAGCGCGTCGACGTCGAGGCGGCCGCGCAGCCGGAACGCCCAGCTGAGGTGGTAGGCGGTGTCGCCCGGCAGGAGCTGGCTGAGGAACCACAGCCGCTGCTGGGCGAAGGACAGCGGCGCGCGCACGCTGCCGGTCGGTGTCACGGCCGCACCCCGTCGGTCGACGACCTCCCTGCCAGCAACGCGTCGATGCTGGCGGCCAGCTCCCGTGCGGTCGGGCTCTCGAACACGATGTCCAGTGGGATGTTCACGCCGAAGACCTCCTCGAACCTGGCCGCGAGCTGGGCGGCGACCAGCGAGTCACCGCCGAGGAGGAAGAAGTTGTCGTCGGGTCCCGCCTCGGAGACGCCCAGGACCTCCCCGAAGAGCAGCCGGACGGTGTCCAATGTGGTGGAAGAGCGGTCGGGGCCGGTACCGGCTGCCGTCGCCGGCGCGGTGTCCTGCGCCGGCGCGGTCTCCACCTGGGCGGTGACCGGTGGTGGGGCGGCGGTGGCCGGCTGCCACGGGATCGGCTCGAGGATGTGGCGCTTCCGCTGGAACGGGTACGTCGGCAGGGGCACCCGCCGGCGGCCCTTGCCCTCGTGCAACCGCTGCCACGGCACCGCCGCGCCGGACAGCCATGCCCGCCCGAGCTCCGCCAGCTGCTCCGGGGAGGTGACGGGCAGGTCCGGCACCGGATGGTCCCGTCGCTGCGGGCACGGCCCGTCGCCGGTGACCAGTCGTCCGGGCGCCCGGCCGGTCAGCACCTCGATCGCGTCGGCGTGGTCGGTGACCACCGCGAACCTGCGGTACGGCAGCGGTGTACGGCCGACCTGGAGGGTGTAGGCGACGTCGTCCAGGGACAGCTCGGGGTGGTGCCGGAGGTGCACCGCGAGGTTGGCCGTGGCGGCCTCCAGGGCGGCCGGGGTGTTGGCGCTGAGGACCAGCAGCCGGTACGGCTCTGCCTCGCCGGACGGCAGCGGCGGCGCCTCCTCGAGCACGACGTGGGCGTTGGTGCCGCCCATGCCGAAGGAGCTGACGCCGGCCCGCCTGGGGTGCTCCCGCTCCGGCCACGGCTGCGCCTGGGTGAGGACGGTGAACGGGGTCCGCTCGAACCCGATGTCCGGATTGGGCTTGACCAGGTTGGCGATCGGGGGCAACGTCCGGTTCTGGATCGCCAGCACGGTCGCCAGCAGGCCGGCGACCCCGGCGGCCGTGTCGGTGTGGCCGATGTTGCCCTTGACGGCGCTGATCACGCACCGGGTCCGGGGGTCGCCGTCCGGCGCGTCGGGTGCGGTGCGGCCGCCCTGGGCGAACGCCCGGGTCAAGGCCGCCACCTCGATCGGGTCCCCCACGGTGGTCGCGGTGCCGTGGGCCTGGACGTGGTCGATGGTGCGGGGGTCCACCTCGGCGGCCAGGTGCGCCGACCTGATCAGGGTCGCCTGTCCGTTCGTGCTCGGGGCGTGGTACCCGACCCGGTCGCCGGCGTCGTTGTTCACCGCCGAGCCGCGGATCACCGCGTGGATGTAATCCCCGTCGGCGACCGCGTCGGCGAGCCGCTTGAGGACGACCACGCCGACGCCGTCGCCGCCGATCGTGCCGTTCGCCGCGGCGTCGAACGGCCGGCAGACCCCGTCGGGCGAGATGACGCTGCCCTCGCGGGTCATGCTGCCGCGCAACGGCATCCGGACCATCACCCCACCGGCCAACGCCATGTCGCAGTCGCCGGCGAGCAGCCCCTGGCAGGCCAGGTGCACGGCGACCAGGGAGGTGGAGCAGGTCGTCATGACGGTGACGCTGGGCCCGCTGAGGCCCAGCCGGTGCGAGACCCGCATGCACAGGTGGTCGACCCCGGTCGCGATGCCGATCCGGTAGTCGTCGATGCCCGCCAGCCGCTCCCGGTGCGCCTCCACCACGAAGCGGTAGCGCGGCTCCTTGCATCCGGCGTAGACGCCCACCACGGCGTCGGTCGCCGTCGGCGGGTAGCCCGCGTGCTCCATCGCCTGCCAGCACGCCTCGAGGAACACGCGGTGCTGTGGGTCGGTGAGGGCCGCGTCGAGCGGGGAGATGCCGAACAGCTCCGCGTCGAACCACTCGGCGTCGGCCATGGCGGCGTGCCGGGGCACGTATCCGGGGTCGGCGATGCGCTGCGGCGGTTCGCCGGCGGCGAGCAGCTCCTCGGTGGTGATGGTGCGGACCGTGCTCACGCCGTCGCGGATGACGTTCCAGTAGGACGCCAGGTCCGGTGCTCCGCCGAACCGGCCGGCCATGCCGATGATGGCGATCTGGGTCTGACCGGGGTCACTCATCGGGGGACTCCCTGGACGCTCGGGCCTGGGGACTGGTCGTGCCGCAGGGCGCGCCTGCGCTGCAGCAGGCGTGCCCGCGCGCTGGTGCGCCCATCGCCGGCGCCGGACCGCCCGGTGCCCTCCCGGTCCGGCTCGCCGGGGTGGCCGACGGGTCGGCCGGAGCCGCCCGGGGGCTCGCCGGAGCCGTCCGGGGACTCGCCGGACTGGCCCACGGGCCCGCCGGTGCGGTCGAGGTAGTCGCTGAGCGCCGCGATGGTGGGGTGCGTGTAGAGGGCGATCAACGGGGGCGGGTGCTCGACGACCTCGCCGAGCCGGGCGTGCACCCGGGCCAGGTCGAGGGAGTCGCCGCCGAGCTCGAAGAAGGGGTCGTGGATGCCGACCCGGTCGACGCCGAGGACCTCGCGCCACAGGCGGGCCAGCGCGGCCTCGCGGTCGGTCCGTGGCGCCTGGTAGTCCGCCCGCACGGCGGGCGCCGGTGCCGGCAGGGAGGCGCGGTCCAGCTTGCCGTTCGGGGTGCGCGGCAGCCTGGCCATGAGGTGGTAGCTGGCCGGTACGAGGTAGCCGGGCAGGCGCTCGGACAGGTAGGCGCGCAGCTCGGTCGCCTCCAGCGTGGGGTCGGCCCCGACGTACGCCACCAGCCGGCCGTCGTGGACGGTGACCACCGCCTCGGCGACCGCGGGATGGCCGACCAGCGCCGCCTCGATCTCGGCCGGTTCGATGCGGTACCCCCGGATCTTCAGCTGCTGGTCGGTGCGGCCCAGGTAGTCCAGCTGGCCGTCGCGCCGCCAGCGCACCCGGTCGCCGGTGCGGTAGAGGCGCTGGCCGGGTCGCCACGGGTGGGGTACGAACCGCTCGGCGGTCAGGTCGGGCCGGCCCAGGTAGCCCCGTGCCAGTCCGACACCGCCGAGGTACAGCTCGCCGGCGACCCCGACGGGGACCGGTCGCATCCGCCCGTCGAGCACGTGGGTCTCGGTGCCCGGCAACGGCCGGCCGATGGGCGGGACACCCGCGCCGGGTCCGACGGTGGCGCTGGTGGCGGCGACCGTGCACTCGGTGGGGCCGTAGTCGTTGAGGAGCGTGAACGGCAGCGCCGGACCGGGCCGCCGGCGCAGCCGGTCGCCGCCCACGTGCACGACCCGCAACGGCGCGGTCGCCGGCCAGGGCAGGTCCATCACCGCCTCGCCCAGCGGCGTGACGAGGAACGAGGCCGTGACCCGCTCGGCGAGCATCCAGTCACGCAACGCCGGCGGCGACGACAGGATCCGTTCCGCCGGAACGAGGAGGCTCGCTCCGGCCGCCAGCGCCGGCCAGATCTCCAGCACGCTGGCGTCGAAGCTGGGTGTGGACAGGGCGGTGCACCGGTCCCCGGCGGTCAGCGCGAGCGCGTCGCGGCACCAGTCGGTCAGGTTGGCCAGCGACCGGTGCGAGATCATCACACCCTTCGGCTCGCCCGTGGAGCCGGAGGTGTAGATGACGTACGCGAGGTGGTCGGGGTCCACATCGGTGACCGGCGGTTCACCGTCGCCGACCCCGCTGTCCGCCCGCGAGGAGTCCGTACCCAGCACCGGCACGGCGGAGCCGGCGAACCGCTCGCGCTGCTCGCCACCGGCCACCACGGCGACCGGCCGCGCCTGGTCGACCAGCCGCTGCAGGCGGAGCTTCGGCGCCGTCGGGTCGAGCGGCAGGAACGCGGCGCCGGCGAGCATCGCCCCGAGCTCCGCCACCACCAGGTCGGCGCCGCGGCGGTGGCAGACCGCCACGACCGTTCCGGGCCCGGCGCCCAGCCGTCGCAGCCGCGTGGCCAGCCCGGCGGCGGCCCGCACCAGCTCGCCGTAGGTCAGGCGGCGCTCGCCGTCGTCGAGCGCGAGCGCGTCCGGCCGCCTCCGCGCGTGGGCGAGGACCTGGTGGTGGACGGCGCGCTCCGGCCGCCACACCGGTGCCTGCGGCCCCTGCGCGCGGGCCAGCGCGGCGGCCTGCTCGGCTCCGGTGAGCAGGCCGTGCGACCCGACCTCCCGGTCCGGGTCGGCGGTGACCGAGCGCACCAGGCTGAGCAGGTGTCCGGCCATCCGTTCGACCGTGTCCCGCTCGAACAGGTCGGTGGCGTACTCGATCGCCACGCTCGTGCCCGAGGGGAACTCGTGCCACCCCACCGACAGGTCGAGCTTGGCGGTGCCGGTCCGTACGGGCGGGACCATCTCGAAGGTCAGGTCACCTGCCCGCCAGGTGGTGGACGCGTCGGTGGCCGAGAACAGCACCTGGAACAGCGGATGGTGCGTGGCGGTACGCTCCGGCGCCAGGTCCGCCACCAGACGTTCGAACGGGACGTCCTGATGGTCGAGCGCGGTGACCACGGCCTGGCGTACCCGCGTGACGACCTCCACGAAGGGGGACCGGTCGGAGACGGCGATCCGCAGCACCAGGGTGTTGGCGAGGTAGCCGACGAGCCGCTGCTGGTCGGCGTCGGTGCGCCCGGCCACCGGCGTGCCGATGACGATCTCGTCCTGCCCGGTGTACCGGTGCAGCAGGGTCGCCACGACCGCGAGCTGGACCACGAACGGGGTGGTCCGCAGGGTCCTCGCCAGGGCTCGGACCTGTCGCGACAGGTCACCGGGCAGGGTGACCTCGACCGTGTCGCCGCGGTAGGAGGGCGTGGCCGGGCGAGGGTGGTCGATCGGCAGGTCGATCAGCTGCGGGGCACCCCGGAGGTGCTCGCGCCAGAACCGGAGCTCGGCGGCGAGGCGCTCGCCGGTCAACGCGTCCCGCTGCCTGCGGGCGACCTCCGCGAACCCGGTCGGCAGCGGGGGGAGCGAGGCCGGCTCGCCGTGGAGGTCGGCGTCGTAGAGCCGGGCCAGCTCGTCCATGAGGAGGGGCAGGGACCATCCGTCGACGATCAGGTGGTGCAGGGTCAGCTGGAGCAGGTGGTCCCGGTCGGTGAGGGCGGCCACGGTCGCCCGCCACAACGGTGGCTCGCCGAGGTCGAACGGCGTGCGTGCGGCGGCCGCCGCCAGCTCCCGGGCACGGTGGTCGCGGTCGCCGGCGTCCAGGTCGCGCAGGTCGTGCCACTGCAACGGCACCGCGACGTCGTCCGGCTCGACGATGAGCTGCTGTGGTTCCCCGTTCACCCGGCACACCGCGGTACGCAGCGGCTCGTGCCGGCGGGTCAGCTCGGCCAGGCACCGCGTCAGCACCGCGCGGTCGAGCCGGCCGCGCACCCGGAGGGTCACCGGCACGTGGTAGACGGCCCGCTCCGGTATGAGCTGGTCCAGGAACCACATCCGCCGCTGGGCGAACGACAGCGGGGCCGTGACACCGTGGCGGTCCCGGGTCTCCGCCGGCGAGGTGTGGCTGCTGGCCAACCGTCGTCCACCTCCCACGAGTCGGCCGGTCCTGCGTGCGGCGCGGCGGTGGTGCACCGCCAGGTTCCGTCGAGGTCAGGGAAGATCGCGCAAAGTATGGAGCGCGTTACTTTCCGAAACCTTTCTAATGTCTGTCAATGGGTGGCGCTCCCGGTCGCCCGGGCCGATCGCGCGCCAGGGAGGCCCCGGGGGCGCGTCATGAGCGGCTGATACGCTGCCGGTCGCCGGGCCTGGTCGAGCGATCTCCGAGGTGACCGCACATGCGTGTCGAGCACTCCGTCGACGTCGACGCGCCACAGCAGCGGGTGTGGGACGTGCTCAGCGATCTTGAGGCGTGGCCCGAGCGGATCGAGACCGTCGATGTCGTCGAGCTGCTCACGCCCCCTCCGGTGGGCACCGGCACCCGGGTACGCCTCAAGCAGCCGAAGCTGCCGGCGGGCACCTGGGAGATCACCGTCTGGGACGTGCCGTCCTACTTCGAGTACCGGCAGCGGTCCGGCGGAGTGACCATCGTCGCGGGCCACCGGGTCGAGGCGCTGGGGGAGGGCCGCTCCCGCCTGACCTTGACCCTGGAGATGCGGGGCCTGCTGGTTCCGATCGTCGGCCGCCTCTACAAGGGCCTGACCGACCGCTACCTGACCCTCGAGGCTCAGGGCATGAAACGCGCCGCCGAGTCCGCCTGAGGGCGCTCCCCGTTCGTGGCGCCGAGGCGGCAGGGCGGCCGTCCCCCGCCAGCCCTTGGGCGGGGCGCGACGTCCACCAAGGGCTCCCGAGCAGCGAAGGACACTCCGTCGTCGCGGGTGCGACGTTGTCGTGATGTCCGGGTCCGACTCGCCGCTATCGGAATCGTCGATGAATCATGTGCAACCCTGCCGCCCCGCCAGGGCGTTTCGATGGCGACACCGGCGTCCGAGGGCGGGATGCGTCAGGCGATCGACAGAGGTCCGGACGCACGCTGCGTTGTGGAGCGTGGTGGGGGTGGCAACCGCCGCGGTGGTGTTCGTGGCCGGCGCCGCGTGGCCGGTTGCCACAGAGATCGAGAGCCGCGCTCTGCGGCAGGTGCTCGATGGCGCACGGTACGAGGAGCGGGATGCCACGATAACGCACCTACCGTCCACTCAAGCTTTTCTGTACAACTTCGAGAGACTTCCCTCCGCCGCCGAGATGCGTGAGGAGGTACGTGCCGTGCTGCCGGAGAGCGTCCGTCGCGTGGCCGAGGAGGCGTGGGGGTTTCAGCGGACGAGGGTGTCGCCTGCGGAGCCGGTGATCGGCGCGTCGTTGGTGGGCGAGGGCGTCAGCAGTGAGCCGGACGGATGGGCGCCGGTGGCGTCGTCGCCCTGGCGGCACTCGGGGTCCTGCTGCTGCGCGAGCGTGGCCTGGCCACCGCTGGGGTGGACCCGTACCTGTCAACCGTACCGGTGCTCCTGGCGGTCGCCGCAGGCATCGTCGCACTGCGGTTGTACGTCTGGCCGATGCGGATCCTGGCCATGGTCGTGCGGCGCCGGCGCGGAGTGACGGCCTCAGAGCTGTGGCCACCGGCCGCAGACCCTGCCGGTGCCGCTGATGAGGTCGCCGCCGTGCCCGGGGTGGAGGTGGTGGCGGCCGTGGGTAGCAGCGGACGGCTGGTCTCCGGGGACGCTATGGTCCAGAACGTCAACGTGATCAGCGTCGACGCACCCACCTACCAGAGGATCCTGGAGTCGGTGGGCAGCCCCGTCCGGCTGCCGCGGGACGTGACCTCGGCAGGTCCCACCACCGACCCGCTGCCGATCCTCGCGCCGCCGAACCTGGCCGATCGGGAACAGCTGGTGGTGCGCGTCGGTGACGAGCAACCATCGGTGGTACCGGTCGGCGACGTCGCCGGACTTCCCGGACTTGAGCGGCGCGGGACGTGGGTCCTCGTGCCTCGGCAGGCGCTCGCGCCCCCCGGGCCCGTGGACGAGCTGATGATGTCCGGGCCCGACGCGGACCCGGAAGATGTCCGCGCCACCGTCGGGAGTGTCGTCGACGGTGGCGGCGACCTCACCGTCACCACGCTCACCCAGGTCCGGGATCGGATCGGAAGAACCGGATTCAACAAACGGACTCACGCTCCTCCTCCGGACAGGAGTCGTCGGCGCGGGTCTTCGTGTCGCTCTCGCCGTGTGTGCCATGCTCGCCGCCCGGGCACGTGACCCTCATCGCACCCTGGCGCCGTTGCGCGCCATGGGGATGTCGGCAGGACAGATGCGCGCGCCCATGCTGGTCGACCTCGCGCCGGCCGCCAGCCTCGCGGCAGCCGTCGGGACCACGGTTGGCGCCGGCATTCCCCTCCTCCTCGGGGACGCCCTCACCACGGTTCCGCCGAGGTGATCCCGCGCACCAGAGCGATCTTCAGGTACACCCAGTCGACGGCGACGTCACCCCGGCGCCCGTGGTGACGTGTCGCGCGACCGCCTGCTATGGACAAACGCGCCAGCACAGGGGTGGTGGGCAGGGCGTCGCCCGGCGGACACGCTGGTCGACAGGTAACCGGATCTCGTGGCGCCCGGTCGACTGCGGGACGGTGGCCAAGGGTCGCGGGGGTTGGGGCGCCGGCGGGGCAGGTGGTGCCCCGCCGGCGCACAGCCGGACGCGACCAGCGGCTGAAAACTCGTCTTTCGCGCACGCAGACGCGGACGCTCGTCCACTAAGGACTAATTCCAGCCGAGGGCCTCGAACAAGGCGCCCGCGGTGATCCGGGCCGGCGCGCCGTTCGCAACGGCAAGGCGGCTGACGTCGCGCCGGACGGTGGTCTCGCTTATTCCGATCTTCGCGGCGATCTCCTGGTCGGTGGCTCCGGACGCGAGGAGCCGCAGAATGGTGGACTGCCGAGTGGTCGGCGATATCCACCGACCGGACGTCCGTGCAGAGGCACGCGTAACGACCGCGTCCGGGTCGACGTGCTTGAAGCGAACTGCGTAGGCACCCATCGCATAGGCGGTACGGGCGGCAAGGGCTTGCCGGATGTGCGCCAGGTGGGTGCCAACACTCCGGACACTGATGTGAAGCCGGTGCGCGGCCGTCTTGTGAGTTACGCCCATGATGAGAACTTCCAAGATCCTCCGGTCTAGTGTGTCAAGATCTACGGCGAGTGCCGGATTTGCGACAAATGCTACCTGCCGGGTTCTGCTGCCCTACACGACGCATTGCCCGGCCCAATGGTTCGCAGACCCGGGCCTCAGTGCAGGAGCCTGTTGTCAGACGTAGACACTGAGAAATCTGAACCAGGCTGAGTATCCACGAACGACTTAGCCGCGTGACCAAAATCGGCAAACGGCCAGCCAGACTGACCAGAATCGGCAATCTGAGGCCGCGCCTGTTGAGCGCCGACGGACCGCCTTCCTACGATGGGCCGCGCAACAACCCATAGTGGAGCGCTGGCGACCGGAGTCACGCAGACCCGCGTGAACAGGGTCCGGGCGATCTGCAGGACGTAGGAGGCTCTGTGCGACTTCACGCGAGCTTGTCGGTGTCCACTCCAGTGGAGTAGCGGAACGGCTGGCTGGACGCGATCGCGCGGTGCAAAGGCTCGCGCAGGGTGCTCACGAGATGGTGAAGACGCCTGCAGTCGGTCGTAGACGCATGCAGCTAGGCAGTAGTAGCAGCAGATCCTGACGCCGCAGGGGTTTGGAGGGGACGTGACGGGGCGAGACATCCTCGCCGCGAGACCGCGGCTGAAGGAGGTGGTGTGGCGTCGAGAGGGCGATCACCTGCGGGTGGTGTACGACATCCGCGACTTCTTCGTCCTGGCCGATCCGGAAGGGACTGTCGAAGCACTGCTTGAGCTGCTGGCAGAGGGGGGCCGGACACCTGAGCAGCTTGCGGATGCCCTTGCGGGGAAGGGTCGTAAGGTAACGCTGGCAGAGCTCGCCGATGTGCTTGAGGCGCTTGACTCCCATCGCCTGCTGGAGGATGAGTCACGCCTGGGCAGGTTCTCAGAAACGGAGCAGGAGAGGTACCTCTCCAACCTCGGCTTCTTCGAGTCCTTCGCATCCCTCGCGACCAGCCGCGAGGACTTTCAAAGCCGCCTACGGGAGTCGCATGTGCTGGTACTAGGCACCGGAGGGCTGAACTCCAACACCATTCCGCACCTGTGTGGGCTTGGTGTGGGGCGCTTGACGTTGCTGGACCAAGATGCCGTGGACCTTCGCAACTTTGCGCGGCAGTATCTGTACCGGCACCGCGACATCGGTAGCAGGAAGGTTGCGGTAGCCGCTGAGTGGGTGCGGCAGTTTGACCCGGCCATCAAGGTGGACGCTATAGACGCCAGTGTCAGCGGCCCGGACCAACTCGGACAACTCATCGACGATGTCAAACCAGACGTCGTCATGTCGGGAGTAGATAGCCCTAACCAAGTTGACGACTGGGTCAACACTGCCTGCGTGACCCGCGCGGTTCCCTACGTGCGGGGAGGCATGTGGGTCACCCAAGGCTTGGTGTGGTCCGTCGATCCGGGTCGGAGCGCCTGCCGTAGGTGCGCACAGGCGGCTGGCGCGACGGCAGACCAGCAGACTGAGGCGGAACTGGCGCAGATGGCAATGTTTGCGAGCAAGCCGCGCCTCAACCGGGGGATAGGACCGGTGGCCGGCCTGCTGGGCGCCTTGTGCGCGTTCGAAGTGCTCCGCTATCTGACCGGGTTCGAACCTCCCGCATACGCCGGGCGGATGCTGGCCATTGACTTCGCGAATGGTTGTGCCACCGAGTTCCTGCCGGGCATAGAACGCAGTCCCACGTGCACGGTCTGCGGCCATCTGGGCTGACTGGCCGGACCTGCCTGGCCAGTTGAGGAGAAGACTGAAGGAGGTGACGTGCATGAAGCTCGAGATCAAGCGAGTGGAGAACACTCGACTCACTATTTGCTTGTTCTCGGCAACCCCGGACTTCTGCTACCTCGACAGCTGACACTTAGGTCCGTAGGTGCTCCCCGGTCGGGCTCTCGACCGGGGAGCACCTCGCCGATGGCGATGGTCCGGACCGGGAGGATGAGCGTGACTTTCGCGGGCGCCGAACTGGCAGACGCCGCACGCCGCATTGTGGTGGCGCGTAACGACGGGCAGTGCATACTCGGGCGGCCGGATTATGGAATCTATGTGACGGTGCCAGAGGCTGGGGCAGTGTTCATAGAGGCGCTGCAGGCCGGCGAGTCGGTAGCGGATGCGGGCCGGCGGGCAAGCGTCGCGGCGGGTGCCGAGGTTGACGTTGCGGATTTCCTGACGGGGCTGACTCAGGCCGGCCTGCTTCAGCCGCCGGCCGAAGCGACTGATAGTGGTGCGGCTGCCGGTGCTTCGACCGGTGGCAGGCGGAAGATCCGGTGGCTAGAGGGCGTCAGCCAGGAGGCCGCAGGGCGGCTGTTCGGCCGAGCAGGGTGGACCTGCTACGGCCTTGCCGCTGCCGCAGTGCTCGCCATCCTGGCTATCCAGCCTGATCTTCGTCCAAGCTACGAGCACCTCTGGTGGTTGCCTGACCCGGTCGTGGCGTTCCTCCTCCTGGTCCCGCTCGCGATGGTCCTAGCCGCTGGCCACGAGGCGTGGCACTGGCTGGCCGGGCGTGCTGCTGGCGTACCTGCCGCGTTCCGGGTGAGCCGCCGGGGGATCTTCCTGACCTTCGAGACTGACCTTACCCAGCTCGTCACGAAGCCGCGGCGTGCCCGGTATGGTCCGTTCCTCGCAGGAATGGCGTTTGACCTGACCATGCTGTGCGCTTTCCTGTGTCTGCGGCTCGCGCATCGGAGCGGCATCCTGGTGCTGCCCCACTGGCTTGACAGGCTTTTCGCGGCGGTGATCCTGCTCGTGCTGGTGGGAATCTTCTGGCAGTGGGCAGCGCTGTTTCTGCGAACCGACGGGTACGCGGTGCTGGCCAATGCGCTGCGCTGCAACGACCTCTACCGTGCGACCTGGTTGACGACGAAGCAGCGATTGTGGCGCCTGACGAGCCACGAGGTCAGCGAGCTCGAAAGCATCAGCGCTCACGACCGGCAGGTCGCGAAGTGGTTCGCCTTACTGTACGTCGCCGGATTGGCCGGGATGGCGTGGTTGGCGTTGGCCGTTGGGCTGCCGTTCGCGATCGGTTTGATCGGGTGGGTCGGCCACAACCTCGCCAATCCCTCGCTGGTGTCGCCGGCTTTCTGGAAGTCAGCGGCTCTCGTAGCTCTCGTTGTCGGACAGTATCTGGCCGTCCTGCTGCTGACATTGCGGGAACGGCGGCTCCGTAGAGCTGGAGTACTGCGATGACCGCCACCACCGGCCGCGGGCAGCTTGGCTGGCGCGTGTGCTACCTCACCCTCATCGCGGTCCTACTCGTCCTGCCGTCCATTGGACCGCTTCAGCGGCTCACCGGTTCCGTCGGTGGATCGGTGGCTCAGGAGGCCCGACCGGCGCCGTGCCTTCCCGGCGAGGCGGTCGAGATCATGGACAGCCCGCACATCTCCGAGGCCGAGGCCGCCGACGCGGAGTACAACTCGCTGCCGCCGACCTCCGGGCCACACTTCCCGTTCACGATATCGCCGGGCGTCTACCGTGACCCGGTGCCGGAAGGTCTGACCGTCCACGCGATGGAGCACGGGCGTGTGGTGATCCAGTATGCTCCGTCGCTCCCCGACGACGAGGTGCGGGCGCTGGAGAGCCTTGCCAGGCGGTACATCGGCGACGTCATACTCGCAGCGTATCCGCCGCTACCGGAGGGAATCGCGCTGACCGCGTGGGGACGCATCGACCTTCTGGACGAGTTTGACGAAGGCCGGATCGTCGCGTTCGTCGAGGCGCTTCGTGGCCGCTACGACCATGGCTGGACCACCGACGACGACTGTCCATAGCACTGCCGCGGTCGTCCCGCTGGTCGCGGCGCTCGCGTCGCTGGTGTGAGGCGGGTTGGACGCTGGAGCCTTTGATCACTCTTTGATGGAAACACCCGGAATCTGCGGATAAGTTCTTTATGCTGGAACACCGGGTGGTGCCCGGGCGATCCTCGGCGAGCTGCGGACCCGGTCCGGGACCTTCACCACGATTCAGGAGTGGAGAGTCGGCCATGAGACAGGTCCCATCCACCGCTCCCGGTCAAGGGGCACCACGGGTGGGTTCCACTGTCGGTCTCACGGTTCCTCTGCGGGTACTGCCGCCGCGCTGGCACCGGCACCTGCGCGCGCTCCACCATTACGCCGCCTGGCTGGACGCTCTGGACGAGCAACCGCTCGACCGGCCGGCCGCTCTGGACCGGTTCGAGGCTGAGCTGCGCGACATGTACGCCGGCCGGCCGGTACGCCATCCGGTGCTGCGCGTACTCGCGCCCACGGTGGCCGAGCGCCGCCTGCCGCTCGCGCCCTTTCTGGACCTGATCCGGGCGCACCGGGTCGACCAGCGGGTCGCCAGCCCCACCTTCGCCGACGTGGTCGCCCACTGCCGTCTGTCGGCGAATCCGCTCGGCCGCCTCGTCCTGCACGTCTTCGGTCAGGCCGCGCCGGCACATCTGGAGCTGTCCGACCGGATCTGCACCGGGCTGCGGCTCACCGAGCACCTGCGGGACCTGGCCGCGGACCACCAGCGTCGCCGGATCTACCTGCCTGAGGCGGACCTCGACCGGTTCGGGGTCGTCCCGGACGACATCGGCCGGCCGGTGGCCACCGGCCAGCTGCGGGAGCTGGTGGGCTACGCGGCGGAACGCGCCCGGGCCTTGCTGGAGGCGGGAGCCCCGCTGGTCGCGGGCCTCACCGGCTGGGGGCGTCTGGTGGTCAGCCGCGGCTTGGCCGAGGGCCGGGCGACGCTGGATGCCCTGGCCGAGGCGGGGTATGACCCGCTATCGGCCCGGATCCGGCCCGGGCGGTCGCGGATCGCCGCCCGCTGGCTGGCCGCGACCGTGCGGACCGCGGGATGAGGGCCCGCCTCCGGTCGCGACCTGGGAACCGCCGGCGGTACCGGCGGCCGCCGGCCTCGGGGCCGGCCGCCGTACCGGCAGCGGCGAGGGCCGGCAGCCCGAAGTCGGGCAGCACGTCGTACCCCGGCTGGGAGGTGGAGGGACGGGTACCGGACCGACCGCCGGCGGTGGCAGGGGCCGCCAGCCGGGTGCGGACGCAGGCGGTCAGCGCGGCCGGGGTGTGGGCGGTCTCGGCCAGCCCCGCGGCGGTCATCAGCGCCGCGTTGGCCGCGCCATGTGCGGCGATCGGCCGGTACATCACGACCGGCACCCCGGTCGCCCACGCCTCGAGTGCGGTCACGCCACCCGCGTTCGTGACGACCAGGTCGGCCGCCCGCAGCAGGACCGGCATGTCGTCCACCCATCCCCGCACCACCAGCCGCCCGGCCGGCACGTCCAGTGCCGCCAGGCGGTCGGCCAGCCGCCGGTTGCGCCCGCACACCGCCACCACCTGCAGGCCGTCCCCGATGCCGGTCAGCGCCGTGATCGCCTCCTCTACCGCTCCGAAGCCGTAGGAGCCGCAGGAGACGACGACGGTCTGGCGGGACGGATCCAGCCGGCAAAGCCGTACCGCTTCCACCCGGTCGCCGGGCCGGAACCGGCGGGTCACGAGTGGCCCGCAGACGCCCAGCGCCGCTCCCGGGGCGGCGACTGCCGCGACCGGCAGCGCGGCCGGGTGCACCACGAGATTCAGGTCCAGTTGTGGATAGACCCAGAACGGATGGGGTGCGAAGTCGGAGACCCAGGCGCCGATCGGCACGCCGAGCCCCCGATGGTTCCGCAGCCACGCCAACCCGGCACTGCCCAGCGGGTAGGTGGAGAGGATCAGGTCCGGTCCGAACTCGGCCACGGTCCGGGCGAGCCGCCGCCCCGCCCACGCGCCGACGAACGCCTTGGAGGCTCGTGAGAACCAGCGGTGCCGCCACAGCGAGGCCCAGAAGAACTCGTAGAGCCAAGGGGTCAGGCCGATGTTCATCACGTACAGGTGGCGGAGGGTCCAGCCGACCCCGGGCCCCATCGCGTCCAGGGTGTCCACCCAACACACCTCGCTGCCGGGCCACAACTCGTGGACCCGCTCCACGAGGGCCTCGCCGGCGGCGTTGTGTCCCCGGCCGATGTCGGCGGAGACGAGAAGGACCCGGCGGACCGGCCCCTGCGGGACCGGACCCGCGGACGGCAGGCTGAGCGAGGAGCTCACGGTCACTCCATGCGTGATGAGACGGTGGCTGGCCGGGAATCTGAGTCAGATTCAGCCTACGATCGAACCGTCCGTAATGAGATGGTTTAGCCATCTTCATGGGCGGCCGCTAGCCGGGGGCGGTGGCCGGAGCGGGGAACGTGCATTGAGCCACGCCGGCCAGATCGTCTTGGGTGTACCGCTCGCGCTCGCGGCGGCAGCCGGGTTCGGTGCCTGCTCGCTGCTGCAGTTCCGGGCGAACCGGCAGGTGCCGGAGGCGCCAGTCGGACGGTTCACGTTGCTGATGTGGCTGGTCCGGAGGCCGGCGTGGCGGTGGTCGGTCGTGCTGGCGGCGGTGGCGTTCGGTCTGCAGGTGGCGGCCCTCAGCCTGGCTCCACTGATTGTCGTGCAACCGCTGCTGGTCACCGGCTTGCTCTGGTACGTCCTGCTGTTCGCGATGGTGGAACGGGTCCGACCGGACCGGCAGGTCATGCTGGAGTCGACCCTGTGCCTGGTCGGCCTGTCGACCTTCCTGGTCATCGCCCGGCCCGCCACCGGGCCGGGAAGCGACCTGGAGTTGGCCCCGGCCGGTCTGCTGTTGGGTGCCACCGTCCTGCTCGCGGTGTCGCTGTGCCTGCTGGTCGCGGTGCGTCTGGAACGCCGCTGGCGGCCGCTACCCCTCGCCCAGGCCGCCGGAGTCTGCTATGGAGTGACCGCGGGCCTGGTCAGCAGCCTCGCCGTCCACTTCCGCCAGCACCCGGTCGCGCTGGCGGAGCAGTGGCAGATGTACGTCATCATCGTGCTCGGGCCGATGGGCGTGCTGTTGAGCCAGAACGCCTACCAGGCCGGCCCGCTGGGGGCTCCGGCGCTGGCCACGATCACGGTCACGGATCCACTGGTGGCCATCGCTGTCGGGGTGCTCTGGCTGGACGAACGGAGCCGGACTGGGGCCTGGGAGCTGCTCGGGCAGCTGCTGGCACTGGCCGCGCTGATCATCGGGGTCTTCCTGCTCGCCCGCCGGGCGCCACACGTGCGAGGCGGCTGACCTGGTCGTGAACTACGCATGTGCCGCGACACACCTGCAGGATCAGGAGCGTGTCATAGGCCGCGCTGGTCAGCGCCCCGAGCTGCTCGAGCCCCGGGGGTGAGCCGCTGGAGCTGTGGCATGGGCGGGCCCGAGACCACCGTCCACACTACATGGTGAGAGCACGGCAATCGGGACGGAGGCGCCGCACCTGGATGAGTGGATGACGCGCGGCTACTGACGCGCCTGGGGTGGCGCTGTCACGATCCGGACAGCCATCTTGACCCCCACTCGGCCGTGCGCTGTGCTGATCGTGACCCCTCCGACCAAAGGAGGAAGCATGCGCGGCGTCACCCTGTCGCGACGGTCGTTCCTGCGACTGGCAGGCCTCGGCGCCGCAGCGGCGGTCGGCGACTGTGACGTGGCCCCGCCACCTGAGACCTCACCGTTTGTTCCCGGCCCGTACCGGGCATCGGACCTCGTCCTCGGAGAACGTCCCGGGACCGAGGCGCTGGGTCAGTTCATCCGGGAGGGCGACCTACCGGTCTCGCTGGAGGCGTATTACGCCAGCTGCCCGGGGGGCATGCCGGTCACACCGTTGAAGCTGCCGGACCGGATCCTGGCGGCGGTCTACTACCCCCAGCATCGCCCGAACGTCCGTGAGCACCGGGTCTCCGGCCCCAACCCGCTGAACCTGCCCAAGGGCCCCTTTCCCGTGCTGCTGTACGCACACGGAGTCAGGCACCTGCCGCTGGCGTGTACCGGCCCCTACCCGCCCGACCGGGACTTCCGGAGCGCCTTCCGCATGCTCACGCACGTGGTCACGTACGGCTGCGTGGCGGTCGCACCCGACCTGAGCTGGCTGCCGCCCGACCTGCCCTCCGCCGTCTCCCTGGAGGAGGCGTTCGACCTGCGGGCACAGGTCCTCGCGGCGTATGTCCACTACCTGGCAGACCTCGACGTCCGGCTGTTCGCCGGCCAGCTCGACCTGACCCGCCTGATCCTGGTCGGGCACTCCACCGGCGCGGGTTCCTGCGCGTTCGCCGGCCGACGGTTGTACCCGGCCACCGGTCGCCAGGTGTTGGCGTACGGCTTCCTCGCCCCCTACTTCCGTCAACTGCCGCAGCCGCCAGGTGTGGACACCAACGTCCGCAACCTGCTGGTGATCGGTGGCGGAGCGGACACGGCCAGCACCACCGACCCGGCACACAGCTTCGCCGCCGCGGGGCCTCCCAAGACGCTGGTTACGGTGTCCGGCGCGAACCACTTCGGATACACCCACCTGTGCGAGGCGGACAACACCTGCCACCCCAGCGTGGGGAGCGCAGGCACCATCTCGCGGGAAGGGCAGCAGATCACCGCCGCCTCCTACCTGGCGGCGCTCCTCCGCTGGCACGCCTTCGCCGACAAGACGGCCGTGCCGTACCTCAACGGGCAGCGGATCGTGGAGGGTCCGGAGTTCTTCGGTGTGACCGGCATCGAGGTCCGGTACGAGGCCCCGCCTCCCACCGCGGTCAAGGGTCCTCCGTAGCCGCACCCTCGGCTACGTCGTCCGGGGAACGCCGAAAGGTCCCGCGGACCAACAACTGACGCTGCATTGCCTCGCGATGATTCGACCCCTGCTGTGGTCGGCGTGTGGCCATGTGTCCGCCGGATGTGTGATCACGGATGAGGCGTGGAGGTCACTAGATGCGAACGATCTTGCTCGGCGGCCGGCGGCGGCGCCACGTGTGGCCAACATGTGGCCATGGGCGGCGTGACCGGCGCGGCCGGCGTGACCACCGCTGCGCACGGCCGCCGGTACCGCTGCGCCCACCTGATCACCGCTGAGAAATGGCAGGCAGGTAGCCTGTACCTGTATGCCCCCGTAGCTCAGGGGATAGAGCAGCGGTTTCCTAAACCGCGTGTCGCAGGTTCGAATCCTGCCGGGGGCGCCGGATGCGCGTTACCTGCGGAAACCCCTGCGTCGGGGGTCGCCGGGAGGCGTGACGAGACGTTTTTCAGGCACTATCTGCGGTGCCTTCGTCGCTCCGGGAATCGCGTGCGCGACTGGGGCGGCCGTGCTCGCTCGCCGTGGCTCGCGAGGATGACCGCCCGGACGGCATTGGCGGGAGCACGACACCACCTCGGCTCGCCTGTCGGGGCGCCCGGCCGGCGGCGCTAGCGCTTCAGCGCTCGGTAGCGCCTGAGCAGCGCGGCGATCCGCTCAGGGCGGCGCTCGCCGTTGAGCTCGTCGGGCTGCACCTCGTAGTGGTCGCCCCACCATCGGCGGGCTCGGTTGTCCCAGATCTGGTAGTAGCCGCCGGGTACGCCCCGCACGGCGTAGCGACGCCGACTCATCGGTCACCAGGCTGGCCCAGCAGCTCGTGTGCTCCGTCCGCGGCTGTCATGGCCGACAGCCTGCCGGGACGCGTGTGCGCGTCGCAACGGGTTGGTGCGCCGCTGCCCGTGTCACCCCGTACCCGGAGGACCGGCTCTGGGTCCGCGGCGCCCGACGCGCACGAGTGCGCGGAGACGCCGCGACAAGCGCCGGCCCGGTGGGGGATGATCACGATGTGATCGGCTTGCGTGTCCTGACCCCGGACGACTGGCGCGTCTGGCGCCGGGTGCGCCTGGCCGCCCTGGCCGAGGCGCCGTACGCGTTCGGCTCGCGGCTGGAGGACTGGCAGGGGGACGGCGACCGGGAGGAGCGGTGGCGGGCGCGCCTGTCGATCCCCGGCTCGTACCACCTCGCCGCCGAGATCGACGGCGAGGTGGTGGGCGTGGCCGGCGGGGTGCCCACGCCGTACGACGGGGTGGTCGAGCTGATCTCGATGTGGGTACGGCCGGACGCCCGTGGCCGGGGTGTGGGTGACGCGTTGATCGAGGCCGTGGAGGAGTGGGCGCGCCGGACCGGCGCCACCACGGTGCGGCTGGCGGTCGCCGAGGGGAACGACCGGGCGGAGGCGCTCTACCGTCGCCACGGCTACCGCCGGACCGGGGAGGTCGACCGCATGCCCGACGGCGTACGCCGGGAGTTCGTCATGGCCAAGCCGCTGGACTCCGCGCCGGGCGGCAGGTGAGGGGCTCGCCGGGCGGGACGGGGGCGGGCACCGGCTAGCCGAGGGCACAGGGCCGGGCACGGCTGGCCGAGGACACAGGGTCGGGCCCGGGCTGGCCGAAGGCCAGGATCTGGCTGCCGGGCGTGGGTCGGGCCGGGGCTAGGCCGGCCCCGTGCGACCTTCCGGCGAGGGCCGCAGCCGCCGGCCCTCCTCCGAGTCGGGGTCCGGCTCCTCTCCCTCCGCGGTCGGGCCGGGCCACGGCTGATCAGCGAACTCCGCCACCTCCGCGCTCGCGTCGCCACCCCCGAGATCGTCGACCTGGCCGTCGGCGGCGTACGTGGCCAGGGCGCGGTCCAGCTCGGCCAGCGGCAGCCGCGAGTGGTTGCGCCAGTACCCCTCCTCCCGCTGGATGCGGCGCATCGTCGCGTCCGCCCGCGGCAGGTCGTACTCGCCCTCGGGCAGCGCGTCCACCGTCGCCCGCAGCGGGTCGGGCAGGTCGAGGCGCGCGGCCCGTTCCTGGATCTCCGCCCGGGTCAGGCGGGGCCGGTCGCGGAACAGGGTGGCCAGCAGGGTGCTGACCGTGGGTCGGGGTCTGGGCTTCATGGTCGGCCGTCCTCGCGTACATCTCCGGTAAGCCGCGTCGGTGCGGCGCACGCTTACCTACCCGCAGGTCGGCGGCGTACACCTGCCCGGGGGCTGCCGGACGGGCGCCCGCAGCCGGGCCGCTCCGGACGACGCCCACCTCGCGGTGGCTGGCGGCCGGCGCCTGCCTCCGGGCGGCTACGGAAGGGGCGCCTCCCGTCACCTGGCACCCCGGCCCGGCGGGACCCCGTTGCCCCGGCTACGCGCGGGCGCGGCCGGATGCCGGTACGCGGCGGCCGCTGCCCGCGCGCAGGTGGGCGCCCGCTTCGGGACCCCCGCCCGGCGGGCGCCCGCTCCGGTGGACGCCCCCGGGCAGGGACATCCGCCCAGGGACCGCCCCGCCCGGGACCCCAGGACATCCGCACTAGGGGATACCCGCCCAACAGAGGGGATACCCGGCCCACAGAGACCCGCTGCCAAACGGCACACCGGAATCCCCGCACCGGGGCGTCCAACATTGAGTCATCTGACTCATGACAAGCCGAATCCCGTTGTGGACCCTGATGGCGTGGTGCCTTGGCGGCGGGCGACGGTGCCCGCACGCGCCAGCGGTCCCGACGGGAGTGTCGCCGCCGGACCGGCCCGGTTGGAGGGCGGAGCCGGCCCGGCGTAGCTCCCTGACGACGGCTGGTGCGCCACCTGTACCCCGCTGACATGAAGGCGATCCACCTGTCGCCGGAGGGAGCAGTTATGACGATACCCGCGAGACGCTACCGGCGCCGGCATCCAGCCGGCGCCCTGGCCCTGGTGCTCGTGGCCACCATGGCCACCGGCGCGACGCCGGCCAGTGCGGCCGAGACGCACGAGCTGACCCTCATCACCGGCGACCGGGTCCAGCTCGTGCGGTACGCCGACGGCCGGGAGGCGGCCACGGTGACGCCGGCCGAGCGCGACGTACCGGTGGCGTTCGAGGCGTACACCATCGACGGACAGAACTACGTCGTGCCGTCCGACGCCGCCCCGCTCATCCCCGACCTGCTGGACCGGGAGCTGTTCAACGTCTCCAAGCTGGCCGACTACGGTTACCACGACGGCGTGCCGGTGATCGTGGACTACGACTCGCCGGTCATCCGGACGCTGGCCGCACCCGCGGGCGCGACCGTCACCAGGGAGCTGCCGAGCATCGACGCGGTCGCCATGACGATCGCCCCCGACGGCGAATGGTGGAGCGCCGCCACCCGGCCCGGCATCGCCTCGACCGGTGCGCTCACCGGTGGCGCCAAGGTGTGGCTGGACGAGCTGGCCGAGGTCGTCCTCGACACGAGCGTGCCGCTGATCGGCGCGCCCGAGGCGTGGGCGGACGGGTTCGACGGCACCGGCGTGACCGTGGCCGTCCTCGACACCGGCATCGACGACACCCACCCGGACCTGGCCGGCAAGGTGATCGCCGCCGAGAACTTCACCACCGACCCCGACACCCGCGACGAGCACGGCCACGGCACCCACGTGGCCGGCACGGTCGCCGGCAGCGGCGCCGCCTCCGGCGGGAAGTACACCGGGGTGGCGCCGGGCGCCCGGCTGATGAGCGGGAAGGTGTGCAACTCGTTCGGCGGCTGCCCCGACTCGGCGGTCATCGCCGGCATGGAGTGGGCCGCCACCCAGGGCGCCGACATCGCCAACCTCAGCCTCGGCGGCGGCCCGACCGACGGCACCGACCCGTTGAGCCAGGCCGTCAACCAGCTCACCGCCGAGCACGACATCCTGTTCGTCATCGCGGCGGGCAACAGCGGCTTCCTCGGTGACGGCTCGGTCGCCAGCCCCGGTGCGGCCGACGCCGCCCTCACCGTCGGCTCGGTCACCAAGACGGAGCAGCTGTCGCCCACGTCCAGCCGCGGCCCCCGGGTGGGCGACTTCGCCATCAAGCCGGACATCACCGCTCCGGGCGTGGACATCATCGCCCCGCGGGCGGAGGGCACCGCGCTGGGGCCGATCGTGGACGAGTTCTACACCCAGATCTCCGGCACCTCGATGGCCACGCCGCACGTGGCCGGTGCTGCGGCGATCGCGCTGCAGAAGGACCCGTCGCTGTCGGCGCCGGAGCTGAAGGCGCTGCTGGCCACCACCGCTTCCCCCAACCCGGACCTGGAGGTCTACCAGCAGGGCGGCGGCCGGGTGGACGTGCCGTCGGCGCTCGGGACGCCGGTGCTGGCCACGCCGTCCCCGGTCAACCTGGGCTACTTCCCGTACCCGCAGGACGACGCCGAGCCGGTGACCGTCGAGGTGACCTACACCAACCGGACCGACCAGGCGCTCACCCTCGACCTGACGCTAGAGGTGACCAGCCGCGAGGGCGCCGTCCCCGGCCCGGACATGCTGTCGGTCTCCCCGTCCACGCTCACCGTCGCGCCCGGCGGGAGCGCCCAGGCGACGGTCACCGTCGACCCCACCGTCGGGGAGTTCGGGTTGTACGGCGGCTACCTGGTCGCCACCGTGGACGGTGATGTGGCCACCCGCACCCCGGTCGGGTTCTACAAGGAGAGCGAGCGGTACAACCTCACCGTGCAGGGCATCGCCCGCGACGGCCGGCCGGCGTTCGGCATCAGCGCCTTCGACGTGGCCAACGTCGACGACATGTCGACGTTCCTGGTGACGTCGCTGGGGTTCGGCGCCGGCGGGGAGACCACGGTGCGGGTGCCGCCGGGCACCTACTCCGTGCTGGGCGTCATCTACACGTACGACGAGCCGCAGGTCTTCGTCAACGAGCGGGTCTTCGCGGGTGTCCCGGAGGTGGAGGTGACCGGTGACACCACGGTCGTGCTCGACGCCCGCGACGCCAACCCGATCGACTTCGTCACCGAGGAGGACGTCCAGGTCCAGGTCGGCGTGACGCTGGGCTGGTTCCGCTCCGCCGAACAGTTCGGCTCGCAGTCGCACACGCACACCGGGCTGGATGTCCGCCAGTTCGCGACCCCGACCGACCCGGTCACCCACGGCGAGTTCGAGTTCTTCAGCCGGCACCGGCTGGTCACCCCGCAGCTGCTGCTGGAGGTGGTCGACCCGGTGCAGAAGCGGCTGTCGCCGCAGTTCATGACCGGCTCGCCGGTGCTCAACAGCGACCGCGAGCTGCCGCTGGTGTACGCCGGGCTCGGGTTCCCCGAGGACTACGAGGGCGTCGACGCCGAGGGCAAGGTCGTGCTGGTCCGCCGCGGGGAGCTGACCTTCGCGGAGAAGGAGGCCAACGCCGCAGCCGCCGGCGCGGTCGCGATCGTGGTGGCGAACAACGTCAGCGGCCAGTTCGCCGGCACCGTGGGCGACAGCGCCACCATCCCCACCATAACGCTGTCCATGGAGGAGGGTGACGAGCTGCTCGCCCTGCTCGACCAGGGTGACGTGACGGTACGGCTGGCCGGGCACTCGATCAGCCCGTTCATGTACGACCTGGTGCTGCCGCACCCGGAGCGGGTGCCGGAGGATCTCACGTTCGTGGCGGACAAGAACGAGCTGGCGACCGTGGACACCCGCTACCACAGCGACGTGGCCGACCACCAGATCAACGAGGTCCGGCACTTCTTCCGGCCGTGGTCGTCGTTCTCGTTCGGGTTCGCCACCGCCACCGACGTGCCGCAGCGGCGCGACGAGTACCTGGTCGCTGGCGACACCCGCTACCAGCAGCAGCTGTGGGCGGAGCAGCCGTTCACCGGCATGCTGCAGCACCCGGTCACCTTCTACAGCCCGGGTGAGCAGCGCCAGCAGAACTGGTTCCGCCAGGTCCTGCGGCCGGGCGTGCTGAACGGCGGCCCGTTCCAGGCCAGCCTGCCCACCGTCCGCGTCGGCGACGTGCTGCAGGTGCGGATCCTGGAGTGGGTCGACGCCAGCGGCAACTACGGCGAGCTGGACGGCCAGGTCGACACCGCCTCGTTCCGCCTGTACGAGAACGGGCAGCTCATCGGTGAGGCCGGCCGCGCCTTCGGCGACTTCGCGGTCAGCCCCGCCCCGGCCGAGCACCGGCTGGAGCTGGACGTGACCCGGACCGCCGACTGGTGGCAGACGTCCACGCACACCCGGACCGCGTGGACGCTGCAGTCGGAGCCGGTGGCGGGCACGCAGGTCGTGCCGCTGCTGGAGCTGGACTACGATGCTGACGTCGACCTGCTCAACACCGCGCCGCACCCGCGCGACCGCCGGGGTCCGGCGACGCTTGGCATCACCGTGCGCCACCAGCCGGGGGCGGACGGTGATGCCATCGCCGGCGCGCGGCTGTGGGTCTCGTACGACGACGGTGCGACCTGGCTGCAGCGGCCCGGCCAGCACCTGGGCGACGGGAAGTTCCGGTTCGTCCTGAGCAGCCGCGACCCGGAGGGCACCTCGGGTTACGTGTCCCTGCGGGTCGAGGCGTGGGACGTGGACGGTAACCGGATCGAGCAGGAGATCACCAGGGCGTGGCGCCTCGCACCGAGGTAGCACACCCGCGTCGGCGCTGGCGGTACTTACCTCCCGGGTGCCGCCAGCGCCGGCCCACCACCCCTACGGGTGGCCGCGACGGCTCGCCGCTCCCGCGCCCGACGGGCTTCCGTCGAGCGGTGACCGTGGAGCGGCGGCGGCCGGAGCCGGCCTGCGCTGCCGGGGCTCACCGCCCCGGCAGCGCAGGCCCGTCGCGTCCGCATACCACCACCGTGGACGGCGTGCCCGCGAGCAGATGTGGCTGTTCTGCTCGATCGGCGTCAGGGACCTGCACCCCGGCGACGCGCGGGCGCGCCTGCTGCCGTACCGCCGGGCACCCCGGCCGGCCGAGGGCGACCACGGGTCGCGGCCGAGCAGGAGCGCGCCCCGGACCTCGGCATCCTTCGCCTAGAGCCGCCCGCCCCCGAACGCGCCTCCCGCCCGGAGCCGTCCGCGCTCACGACGTCTCGCCGGTGACGGAGAACGACCGCAGCCGGCCGACGGCGACGACCGCCGCCGCGACCGTGACGATCGCGGCCATCACGAGCGACACCGGCGTCGACACGTGCGACCCGAACAGGTCGGTGCCCGACACCGCCACGGTGGTGGCCAGGCTGTACTGCTGGATGGACAGCACCGCCGTCCCCTCCACCAGGTTGGCCAGCAGGCTCTCCCACACCAGCACGTACGCGAGTCCGATCAGGACGGGACGGCGGGTCAGCAGCGACAGCGCGAGGAACACCGTGCAGTAGGCCACGGCGCCGACCGCCGTCCCGGCCAGCATCCCCGGCAGCAGGCCCGGCTCGTCGCCGGCGGCCAGCAGGGCGGTCGCCGCCATCGCGGCACCGACCGTCACGACGGTGACCAGGCTGGCGACCAGCAGCTTGGTCAGCACGATGTCGCGGCGCGGCAACGGCTTGGTGAGCAGGTGCACGGCGGTCCCGTCGTCGATCTCGGATCCGAGCACGCTGGCCCCGACGATGAGCGCCATCACCGGGAGCACCCCGGC
>VSBZ01000192.1:0-5757 GCA_047459215.1 Micromonosporaceae bacterium
GCCCCCGCGTGTGCCTCACAGTCGCCTCAGAACGGGATGCCGTCATCGCCATCCCCCTCCTCGAACGGGTCGAACCCGCCGCGCTCCTGGACGACATCGAGCACCAGGACGTCGCCGAGCGGAAAGGCCGGCGGACCCTCGGGCTCGGCACCGAGCGGACACCGTAGGCGAGCAAGTTGGGCGGGAAGGGAAGCTTCCCGCGAGCCCCGGCCGGGGCCGAGCACGGCGCCGCCCTCTCCGGTGCGCTCAGCCGCCTCGCCGACGACCTGCGGGCCGATCAGGCGGCATCGGCCGAGGCGACCGCCCGCCGGGCCGGCGTCCTCATCGTCCTGCCGCTGGGGCTCTGCTTCCTGCCGGCGTTCGTGCTCGCCGGCCTGGTGCCGGTGATCGTCGCCGTGCTCGGCGACTCCGTCCACTTCTGAAAGGAGGATCCGACATGTCCGCGCTACGCACGCTGGCTACGCGGGTGGTGACCCGCGCCCCCCTCGACGTCCGGACGAGTTCCACGCCGGACGGCGCGATGGAGCCGACACCGGACGGCGGGGCGAACCCGGCGCGGGGTAGTGGCGCGAGCCGGGCCCCGGACGCCGGGATGAACACCGCCGAGTACGCGGTCGGCACCCTCGCCGCCGTGGCGTTCGCGGGGATCCTGCTGGCCGTGCTGACCAGCGACCCGGTGCGCGCCGCGCTGCAGGCCGTCGTCGAGCGGGCGCTGGGATGAGGCGAGCGACCGCGGGGCGTGGCCGGACCGGGCCGGCCACGCCCCGCGGTCCCGCCCCGGGCGAGCGGGGTTCGGCCACCGCGGAGCTCGCGGTCGCGCTCCCCGCGGTCGTGCTGCTCCTGCTGGCCGGCTTGACGTCGGTCGGAGCGGTGACCGCACGGCTGCAGTGCGTCGACGCCGCGCGCGAGGCGGCACTGGTCGCCGCCCGGGGCGGGTCGGGCACGGAGGCCGCCGCCCGGCTGGCCCCCGAGGGTGCAGAGGTCACGGTCACCGTCGACGGCGACACCGTGGTCGCGGTCGTGCGGGCACGGGTACCGGTCCTGTCCGCCAGGCTGCCCGCGGTGCGGGTGGAGGCGACGGCGGTGGCCGCGGTCGAGCCGGGGCACCCGGGACCGTCGCCGTGAGTCGCGCGGGTACGGGCCTGTGCCGACGCCGCCGCCAGCACGATGAGCGCGAGCCGCCGGCGGGCGTGCGGAAGCGTGGCCGCCGGCGCCTCCGGCTGTCGGGTGTGGTGGGTGACGTGCCGGGCCCCGGTGGGTGTCGACCGGGTCGCCTCCGCCCACACCGAGCCGGTGGCGGTCGGGGTCGGTCAGAGCTCCGCGCCTCCGGCGGCACCGACCGCGGCAGCGCCTCGGTGTGGTGCCTGGCCGTGGGGACGGTGCTGCTCGCCGCCGGGCTCGCCGCCACCTCGCTGGGGGCCGCCCAGGTGGCCCGCCACCAGGCGCAGGCGGCCGCGGATCTGGCGGCCCTGGCCGGGGCGCCGCAGGCTGTCCGCGGACCCGACGCCGCCTGTCAGCGGGCCGCGGAGATCGCCGCGGCGAACCGCGCCCGGCTGGTCGGATGCCGGGTCGAAGGTCTCGACGTGGTCGTCACCGTGGAGGTGGGGTCGACGCTGCCCGCACCCCGGCCGGCGTCCGCCACCGCCCGCGCCGGGCCGGTTCGCGCCGACGACTCCGCCGGGCGGGCATGACGCCGCCGGGGCCGGCAGGTCGGGGCGGCGCGACGCCGGGCCGGCACGGCACCGTGTGGCCCGGCGCAGGCGGCGGTCGGTGGAGGTCCCGCCAGCCCGGCGGGCTCGTCGGAGCTAGCCCGGCCGTGCCGCCCCTCGGCGGTCCGGCGCGGTCTCCGCCAGCGCCGCCAGGACCACCCGCAGGGCCTTCACCGCTCCGGACTTGGACAGTGGGCTGTTGCCGTTGCCGCACTTCGGGGACTGGATGCACGAGGGGCAGCCGGCCTCGCAGGGGCACTCCTCGATGAGCTCGGCGGTGGCGGTCAGCCAGGCCGCGGCCGCCGCGTAGGCGCGTTCGGCGAAACCGGCACCACCGGGGTGCCCGTCGTAGACGAACACCGTCGGCGTGCCGGTGTCCGGGTGCACCGGGGTGGACAGGCCGCCGATGTCCCACCGGTCACAGGTGGCGATCAGCGGCAGCAGCCCGATGGCGGCGTGCTCGGCGGCGTGCAGCGCACCGGGCACGTCCGCCGGGTCGACCCCGCCGACCGCCAGCGCCTGCGGCGACACGGTGAACCAGACCGCGACCGTGTCCAGCCGGCGTTCCGGCAGGTCGAGCGGGAACGTGCCCAGCAGCTCCCCGGAGCCGAGCCGGCGTCGCTGGTACGAGACGACCCGGTTGGTCACCTCCACCGTGCCGAGGAACAGCCCCACCGGCCCGGCGTCGCGGCAGGACCGCACCGACCGCACGGACAGCGTGGTGGTGTCCCGGGCGTACGTCGTCCAGGGCGGCGACTCGGCGTGGACCAGCGCCACCTCGTCCTCCAGGTCGAGGTCATCGACCACGTACGACTGGCCATGGTGGAGGTAGACCGCGCCGGGGTGCACCTGGAAGTGCGCCGAGGCCGGGTCGACGGTGCCCAGCAGCCGGCCGCTGGCCGACTCCACGATCGCGATCGGCGCGCCGCCGGTGCCGCGCAGGTCCACCTCGGGCCGCTCCCGGCCGGTCCAGAACCACCCCGCCGGTCGGCGGCGCAGCAGGCCGTCGGCGACCAGCGCCTCGATCGCCGCGGCCGCTCCCTCGCCGAACAGCGGGAGGTCCTCGGGTGTCAGCGCCGACTCGGCGGCCGCCGCCGCCAGCTGCGGTCCCAGCACGTACGGGTTGCCGGGGTCCAGCACCGTCGCCTCCACCGGGGATCCGAACAGCGCGTCGGGGTGGTGCACGAGGTAGGTGTCGAGCGGGTCGTCCCGCGCCACGAGCACGCACAGCGCGGGCTGCCCCTCGCGGCCGGCGCGGCCGGCCTGTTGCCACAGCGACGCCAGCCGCCCCGGGTAGCCGCACAGCACGACCGCGTCGAGCCCGGCGAGATCCACCCCGAGCTCCAGCGCGCTGGTCGCGGCCAGACCGAGCAGCTCGCCGTCGTGCAGCGCCCGCTCCAGCGCCCGCCGCTCCTCCGGCAGGTAGCCGCTGCGGTAGGCGGCGATCCGCTCGCCCAGGCCGGGCACCGCCTCGTCCACGGCGCGCCGGGCGGTGGCGGCCACCACCTCGGCACCCCGGCGGGAGCGCACGAACGCGAGCGTGCGCACGCCCCGGCTGACCGCGTCGGCGAGCAGGTCGGCCGTCTCGTACACCGCGGACCGCCGCACCGGGGAGGCGTCGCCCGCCGCCACCCCCGGAAGCAGCGGCGGTTCCCACAGCACGAACGTCACCTCGCCCCGTGGCGAGGTGTCCTCCGTGACCGCGGTCACGTCCAGGCCGGTCAGTCGCGCCGCGGTCGAGGCCGGGTCGCCGGAGGTGGCGGACGCCAGCACGAACACCGGGTCCGGGCTGAGCCGGCGCAGCCGCCGCAGCAGGTTCGCCACGTGTGAGCCGAAGATCCCCCGGTACGCGTGGCACTCGTCGACCACGACGAAGGCCAGGTGCCGCAGGAACCCGCGCCAGCTCCGGTGCCCGGGCAGGATGCCCCAGTGGAGCATGTCCGGGTTGGTCAGCACGAACCGGCAGTGGGCGCGGATCCACTCCCGTTCCTCGCGGGGCGTGTCACCGTCGTAGCAGGCCGCCCGGATGCGGCCGAGCCCGAGCTCTTCGATGGCGCGTAGCTGGTCGGCGGCGAGCGCCTTGGTCGGTGCCAGGTACAGCACGGTCGCGCGGGGGTCGGTCAGCAGCCGCGACAGGGCCGGCAGCAGGTACGCCAGCGACTTGCCGGAGGCGGTGCCGGTGGCCACGACGACGTGCCCGCCCTCCCAGGCCCGGGACGCCGCCTCCACCTGGTGCCGCCACGGTGCCGTGATCCCGCGGGCGGCCAGCGCCTCCCGCAGCTCCGCCGGCACCCAGTCCGGCCACTCGGCCGGCTGGCCGGGACGCGCCGGCAGGTGCTCCACGTGGGTGATCCGCCCGTCGTCGTAGCGGGCGAGCAGCTCCGACAGCAGCGCCGCGGCGTCTCCTCCCGTCGCGGTGGTCACCCTGGCACTGTGCCACTGGACGGCGACAGAGGTGCCGCTGGGGCCGCCGCGCCGGCAGCCGGGCCGGTACGGCACCCGGAACGGGGAGGACCGCCGGGCAGGTCAGCCGAAGCGCCCGGTCACGTAGTGCTGGGTCCGCTCGTCGGACGGGTCGGAGAAGATCTTGGCGGTGTCGCCGAACTCGACCAGCACCCCGGACCGCGGCGCCTGCGGATCGGTGGCGGGCTCGGTGCTGAGGAACGCGGTGCGGTCGCTGACCCGGGCCGCCTGCTGCATGTTGTGGGTGACGATGACGATGGTGTAGTCGTGCCTGAGCTGCCGCATGAGGTCCTCGATACGGGCGGTGGCGACCGGGTCGAGCGCCGAAGCGGGCTCGTCCATGAGGATCACCTCGGGCTCGACGGCGAGGGCACGGGCGATGCACAGCCGCTGCTGCTGCCCGCCGGACAGGCTCAGCGCCGACTGGGTGAGCTTGGCCTTGACCTCGTCCCACAGGGCGGCGTCGCGGAGGGCGCGCTCGACGACGTCGTCGAGGGTCGAGCCCCGGACACCCGCGAGCTGAGGGCCGAACGCGACATTGTCGTATATGGACTTCGGGAACGGGTTCGGCTTCTGGAACACCATGCCGATGCGACGGCGTACCTCCACCGGGTCGACGCGGTCGCCGTAGATGTCCTCCCCGCGGTAGGCGACGGTGCCCGTCACCCGGGCGCCGGGGATGAGGTCGTTCATCCGGTTGAGGGTGCGCAGCAGCGTCGACTTGCCGCATCCGCTCGGGCCGATGATGGCGGTGATCTCGTGCTCGGCGATCTCGAGGCTGACGTCCCGGATG
Source organism: Micromonosporaceae bacterium (assembly GCA_047459215.1). Classification (GTDB taxonomy): domain Bacteria; phylum Actinomycetota; class Actinomycetes; order Mycobacteriales; family Micromonosporaceae; genus Natronosporangium. Next base: position 4,966 of record VSBZ01000192.1, read on the forward strand.
GCGCAGAACCGGCCGTAGTGGACGCTGACGTTCTCCAGCCGGAACACGGTCCGCCGCGGCGAGTCCGCCGGAGGGCGTGCCGCCCCGTCGACCGTCGGCCGGGGAGGCAGGACCGTGGCGGTACGGGCCGGAGGGCTGACCGCAGGTGGCACGGTGGACATGTCCGGGTACCCCCTCGTCCTGAGGACTGCGCGGGACGGGCCCACGGCCGGCACGGCCGCGGCGCGGGCCGTGGTCCGTCCGTGCGGGACGCTACGGCAGCCGGGTGTCGGGCGCCCGGGATCCGCGTGAACCACCGGTGAACGGTCGTTGGCCCGGGCGTGTCCGCCGGGACCGTCGGGCGGAGGCGGTGGCGGGCCTGGCGTGTCCCTCGTGCCCGGACAGGGTCACCCTCAGGCCGGACGGGCGTAGGCCACGTCGGCCGACCACCGGCGGAACCCCAGCCGGGTGTAGAGCGCGACCGCGGGCGCGTTGGACTCGTCGACGTAGAGCATGACCTGCGCCAGGCCCCGCTCGCGCAGGTACCGCAGGCCGGCCAGGGCGAGCGTCGCGCCCAGGCCGCGGCCGTGTGCGGACGGGTCGACGCCCAGCACGTAGACCTCGCCGATCGGCGGGTGGGACGCGTCGCCGGCGTGGACCTTGGTCCAGTGGAAGCCGACCAGTCGGCCCTCCTGCTCGGCCAGGAAGAACCCGTCCGGGTCGAACCACGGCTCGGACATCCGCTGGCGCAGGCCGTGCACGGTCCACCGGCCCTGTTCGGGGTCCGCCTCTTATACACATCGGACGCTGCCG
>VSBZ01000024.1:0-679 GCA_047459215.1 Micromonosporaceae bacterium
GCCGGCGGCACCGCCCGGGCGGCACTCGGTGCCGCGGCCAGGCTCGGCGCGGACCGCGTGACCGTGGTGGCCCGCCGGGCCGACGCGGTGGCGGCGCTGCAGCCGGTGGCCGACGCGCTCGGGCTGCGCATCGTCCACCGCCCCTGGGACGACGCCGCCGAGGCGCTCGGAGCCGGCGACCTGGTCGTGTCCACCGTCCCCAAGGGAGTGGCCGACCCGCTGGCCGGTCGGGTGACGTGGCGCCCCGGCGCGGTGCTGCTGGACGTGCTCTACGACCCGTGGCCGACGCCGCTGGCGGAGGCCGCCCGCGGCGCCGGCCACCGGGTCGTCTCCGGCCTGGACCTGCTGCTGGCCCAGGCGGTGCGCCAGTTCGAGATGTTCACCGGGGTTCCGGCGCCGGTGGACGCCATGCGGACGGCGTTGCGGTCCGCCGCGGCCGCGCGCTGAAGCGCCGGCCGCGCCGCGGCCGTCCACCGCCCGGCCGTCGTCTCACGGGGCGGCCGTCATCCCCCGGCCGTCGTCCTCTGAGGGCGACGGTCCTGCGCGCGGCGACCGCTCACCGCGGCCACCGTACCCACCACCTCGAACGCCTCGGTCAGCGACAGCTCCCGCAGCTTCGCCACGTAGCCCTCGTCGACGAGGCGCTGCGCCAGCGCCATCACCGCGGGCAGGTCCCGCC
>VSBZ01000024.1:689-31923 GCA_047459215.1 Micromonosporaceae bacterium
CCTGTGTGCCCTCACAGCCGGGCGGAGGAGGCGCCGCTACCCTGACCGCGTGCTCACGACCACGGGCCCCGCCGCGCGGGCCGGCGCCGTGGCCGCCGGGTGCGGCGTGACGTACCACCGCCAGCAGGGTCGCCCAGGCCTCCAGCGGGCCGCCCATCCGGCCCGCCCGGACCGCCCAGTGGCGGGCGATGTGGGGGTTGGTCAGGGGAAGCCGGTCGATGTCCGTCCAGAGCGGGTCCGCGGCCGCGTACGCGACCGTGCCGACGTGGCTCATCCGCAGCGCGGCGCTGCACAGCAGGCACGGTTCGAGCGTCGTCAGCAGCGTGTGGTCCCGGTACTCGCCCGGCGGCAGCTTGACCAGCGCGTTGACCTCGGCGTGGGCGAGGCTCGTGCCGGCGAGCTCCCCGGGCGGGGCCGACGCGCCGTGGCGCCGGTTGCGCCCGGTGCTGACCACCGCGCCGCCGCCGTCCACCACCACCGCCCCGACCGCGGCCTCGCCGGCGACGAACGCGTCCCACTGCAGCCGGAACGCGAGCCGCGTCGGGCCACGCCCACATGCGGGCGGCGTCCGCCCGCATGACACACTGGTCGGCGTGCTGCGCTGGTTGACCGCGGGGGAGTCGCACGGCTCCGCGCTGGTCGCGATCCTGGAGGGCGTGCCGGCCGGGGTCGAGGTGACCACCGCCGACCTCTCCCGCGAGCTGGCGCGCCGCCGGCTCGGTTACGGCCGGGGCGCCCGGATGTCGTTCGAGCGCGACGAGGTCGAGATCATCGGCGGGGTCCGGCACGGGGTCACGCTGGGCAGCCCGGTGGCGGTCCGGGTCGCCAACACCGAGTGGCCCAAGTGGCGGACGGTCATGGCCGCCGATCCCGTCGACCCGGCGGAGCTGGCCGGCCTGGCGCGCAACGCCCCGCTCACCCGACCCCGCCCCGGCCACGCCGACCTGGCCGGCATGCAGAAGTACGGCCACCGCGACGCCCGCCCCGTGCTGGAGCGGGCCAGCGCCCGGGAGACCGCGGCCCGCGTGGCGCTGGGCACCGTCGCCCGCGCGCTGCTGCGTCAGGGGCTCGGCGTCGAGATCGTCTCGCACGTCGTGGCCATCGGCCCGGTGACGGTGCCGCCGGAGGTCGTCCCGACGCCGGAGGACGTGGACCGGGTCGACGCCGACCCGGTGCGCTGCCTCGACCCGGCCGCCAGCGCCGCCATGGTGGCCGAGATCGACGCCGCGAAGCGGGACCGGGACACGCTGGGCGGGCTCGTCGAGGTGCTCGCGTACGGCGTACCTCCCGGCCTGGGCAGCCACGTGCACTGGGACCGCAGGCTCGACGCCCGGCTGGCCGCGGCGCTGTGCTCCATCCCCGCGGTCAAGGGCGTGGAGATCGGCGACGCGTTCGCCCAGGCCCGCTCCCGCGGCTCGGCCGCGCACGACGAGATCGTGCCCACGCCCGACGGCGTGCGGCGGAGGACCAACCGGGCCGGCGGGCTGGAGGGCGGCATCACCACCGGCGAGCCGCTGCGGATCCGGGCGGCGATGAAGCCGATCTCGTCGCTGACCCGGCCACTGGCCACTGTGGACGTCGCCACGGGCGAGGCGGCGACCGCCATCCACCAGCGGTCGGACGTGTGCGCCGTACCCGCCGCCGCGGTGGTCGCCGAGGCGATGGTGGCGCTGGTGCTCGCCGACGCGGCCACCGAGAAGTTCGGCGGCGACTCGCTTGCCGAGCTGCGGCGCAACGTCGCCGCCTACCTCGATCACCTGGTGGTCCGGTGACGGCGCGACGTCCCGTGTGCGTGCTGGTCGGCCCGCCCGGGTCCGGGAAGACCACCACCGGGCGGCTGCTGGCCGAGCTGCTCGGGGTGGAGTTCCGGGACACCGACGCCGACGTCGAGGCGGTCGCCGGCAAGCCGATCCCGGACATCTTCATCGAGGACGGCGAGGAGCACTTCCGGGCGCTGGAGCGGGCCGCGGTGGCCGCCGCGCTGGAGTCGTGCGACGGCGTGCTGGCGCTCGGCGGCGGCGCGGTGCTGTCCGAGCAGACCCGGGCGGCGCTGCGTGGGCACACGGTGGTGTTCCTGTCGGTGGAGCTGCCCGACGCGGTCAAGCGGGTGGGGCTCGGCCACGGCCGCCCGCTGCTGGCGGTGAACCCCCGGGCCACGCTGCGCCACCAGCTGGAGCTGCGGCGGCCGCTGTACCGGGAGGTGGCGACGTTCACCGTGGTCACCGACGGCCGGACCCCCGACGAGGTCGCCGCCGAGATCGCCGAGAAGCTGCGGTGACGCCCGGTGCGGGAGGCACCCGCCCGGCACCGGCGGCACCCACGGCGCGGTGACCTCACGCGCGCGGGCGTCCCACGGCGCGTGCGGTCACCCGCCGGGCGGCGTGCCCGCTCACCCGCCGGGCGCGCCGGCCGCCACTTCGCCGGTGGCCCGGGCGCCGCCCCCGTACAATCCAATCCGGACCATGAGTGCCCGATAATCGAGAGGACGTGAGCCCGTGCCCCATCCAGCATCCCGGGTGCTCGCGATGCTGGAGCTGCTGCAGAACCGTGACCGGGTCACCGGCGCCGAGCTCGCCGGGCGGCTCGGGGTCGACGAGCGCACGGTGCGGCGGTACGCGACCACGCTGACCCGCCTGGGCATCCCGGTGGCCGCCACCCGCGGCGGGTACGGCGGGTACCGCCTCGACCCCGGTGCCCGGATCCCGCCGCTGCTGCTGACCGACAACGAGGCGATCGCGGTGGTCGTGGGCCTGGCCGCCGCCGACCAGCTCGGGCTGACCACCGAGGCGCCGGCCACCGCGGTCGCCCTGGCGAAGGTGCACCGCCTGCTGCCACGCCGGCTCGCGCCGGTGCTGGCGATGGTGGAGGAGGCGGTCGGGTTCCGGCTGCGGCCACGCACCGACGGCCCACGCCCCGCCCCACCGATCCTCACCCTGCTCGGCGGCGCCGTGCGGGACCGGCGGCGGGTCGTGCTCCGGTACCGCCCCCGGGACGAGCCGGAGTCGGTGTGCGAGCTCGACCCGTATGGGCTGGTGTACCACGCGGGCGCGTGGTACCTGACCGGCCACGACCACCGCCGCGGCGAGGTGGCCACGTACCCGGTGGCGGCCATCGTCGGCGTCGACCTCACCGGCGACCGGTTCACGCCGCCGGAGGACTTCGACCCGGTCGCCCACGTCACCGGTGCGGGCACGCCCGGCCCGACCTGGGAGGTCGAGGCGCTGCTGGAGGCGGACCTGGCACGGGCACGGGAGCGCCTGCCGGCGACCGCGCAGCTCACGCAGACCGCCGACGGGGTGCTCCTGCGGGCCCGGGTGGCCCGGCTGGAGGAGGCGGCCGCGTGGCTGGCCGGCCTCGGCCGGCCGTTCACGATCCTGCGCCCCGACGAGCTGCGCGAGGCGGTGGCCGCCCACGCCGCGGACCTCGCCGCGTACGCGCGCCGGCCCCGGCCGGACCGTGGCGCCACCGGACCGGCCGGCTAGGCTCGGCCCGGTGGAGGAGATCACCCGGATCCGGGTCGACGGGCCACCACCGTACGAGGTGCAGGTCGGCCGCGGCCTGGACGCCGCCCTGCCCGCGCTCGCCGGCGCCGCCACCCGGGTGGCGGTCATCCACTCCGCGCCGCTGTCCGCCGCCGCCGAGCGGGTGGGGGAGCGGCTGCGCGCCGCCGGCCTGACCGTGCACCGTATCGAGGTGCCGGACGCCGAGGACGGCAAGACCGTCGAGGTGGCCAGCCGGTGCTGGGACCGGCTGGGAGCGCACGGGTTCACCCGCACCGACCTGGTGGTGGGGCTGGGCGGGGGAGCCGTGACCGACCTGGCCGGGTTCGTCGCCGCGACCTGGCTGCGCGGCGTGCGCTGGGTCGCGGTGCCGACCAGCCTGCTCGGCATGGTGGACGCGGCCGTGGGCGGCAAGACCGGCGTCAACACCGCCGTCGGCAAGAACCTCGTCGGGGCGTTCCACCCACCGGCGGCGGTGCTCGCCGACCTGGCCGCGCTGGACACGCTGCCGGCGGCCGAGCTGACCGCCGGGCTGGCCGAGGTGGTCAAGTGCGGGTTCATCGCCGACCCGCGGATCCTCACGCTGCTGGAGTCCGACCCGCGCGCCGCCACCGACCCGCACGGCCCGGTGCTGCGCGAGCTGGTCGAGCGGGCGGTGCGGGTCAAGGCGGCGGTGGTCTCCGCCGACCTGCGCGAGTCCGGACCCCGGGAGGTGCTCAACTACGGCCACACCCTGGCGCACGCGATCGAACGCGTCGAGGGGTACCGGTGGCGGCACGGGCACGCGGTCGCGGTCGGCCTGGTGTACGCGGCGACCCTGGCGCGGCTGGCCGGACGGCTCGACCCGGCCACCGCCGAGCGCCACACCACCCTGCTGCGTGCGCTCGGCCTGCCGGTCACCTACCGGGCCGACGCCTGGCCCGACCTGCTGGCCGCGATGCGGGCGGACAAGAAGGTGCGCGGCGACCGGCTGCGGTTCGTGGTGCTGGACGGGCTCGCCCGCCCGTCGATCCTGGACGGACCGTCGCCGGAGCTGCTGGCCGAGGCGTACCGGAGGATGTGCGCATGAGGGTGTACGTGCTCAACGGCCCGAACCTGGGCCGCCTCGGCACCCGGGAGGTCGACGTCTACGGCACCACCTCCCACGCCGAGCTGGTGGAGATGTGCCTGCGGGAGGGCCGGCGGCTGGGTCTGGACGTGCAGGTGCGGCAGACCGACGCCGAGCACGAGATGATCGCCTGGCTGCACGCCGCCGCCGACGAGGGCGCGGCCGTGGTGCTCAACCCCGGCGCGTGGTCGCACTACTCGTACGCGATCCGCGACGCCTGCGCGATGCTGCGCGGGCCGCTCGTGGAGGTGCACCTGTCCAACATCCACGCCCGCGAGCAGTTCCGGCACCACTCGGTGGTCTCGGCCGTCGCCACCGGGGTCATCTGCGGCCTGGGGGTCGACGGCTACCGGCTGGCGCTGCTGCACCTGGCCGCGCGCCGCGATCCCGTGGCGGGCGGCCGCGGCGACGGCGACTGACCGGCCGGTCCCGCGCGCCGTCTCCCGCGGGCGCGGTGCCGGTGGCCGCGTCAGCCCGCCCGGCCGGTCTCCGCCAGCTCCAGGCTGCGGCGGGTGACCACGTCGACGAACTCCGGCCAGCCGGTCACGTCCACCGCCCCGGGCACCGGCTCGTTCCACGGCGCCACCATCCGGCACACCAGCGCCTCCGGCCGGTGTTCCACCAGCGCCGGCACCACCAGCGGGGAGTCGTCGAGGTAGACGTCGCACGGCACCCGGTACTTGGCCCGGATGAAGTGGATCTCCCGGGTGGGCAGCCGCTGCTCGGCGATCCAGTACAGCGTGTCGTGGATCGCCCGGTCGGGCTTGGCGGTGAGGATCACGATGTCGTGCCCGTCGGCGGCCAGCTTGTCCAGCCCTTCCCGGGCACCCGGGATGAGGTCCAGGTGCCGGAACAGCCGCCGGCTGTGGACCCAGTCCCAGAACGCCTGCATGTCCGGGAAGTGGGTCAGCCGGTGCATCCCGTCCCAGAGCATGCGGGGCGTCCCGGGTTCGGCGTGGGCGGGGCGCGGGTCGACGCCGAACTCCTCCCGGTAGCGGCTCATCCAACCGCGGTCGAAGTCGGCCACCACGCCGTCGAGGTCGATGCCCAGCCGCATACGCCCAGGCTATCGGGGCGCACCCCGGCGGGCCGGTGTCCGGCGACGCCGTGCGGCCGGTCGGGCGACCGCCCCGAACCGGCCGCCCCTGACGACGCCGTGCGGCCGCCTTCCGCCGACGGCGCCGCCGGGTCGACCTCCAGGTGCTCGCCGGAGACCGCGATTCCCGCCCGCGGCCCGGCGATGCGGTAGCGGCCGCCCACCCGCGGGTCGGGTCTCGACCACGTTGTCCAGGTGCGGCCGGAACCAGGCCGCCGGCGCCGCCGGGTCGGTCAGGGCGTGCCACACCCGTTCCGGGGAGGCGGGGAGGCTCCGGGTGATCTCAAGCCTGGTCACGGGTGTCGTCCTCCGTCAGGTAGTGCGCGAGGGCGTCGAGCCGGTCGGTCCAGAACTCGCGGTAGGCCGCCAGCCACCGGCTCGCCTCCCGCAGCGGCGCGGGCCGCAGCCGGCACAGGCGGTGGCGGCCCTGCCGGGTGCGGCTGATCAGGCCGGCCCGCTCCAGCACGGTCAGGTGCTTGCTGACCGCCACCAGGGAGATCGGCAGCCCGGCCGCGAGCTCACCCACGGTCCTGGGGCCGGAGGTGAGCCGGTGCAGCAGCTCGCGGCGGTACGGGTCGGCGAGCGCGGCGAAGGTCCGGTCCAGCGCTGTGCTACTCTTAACCATTCGGTTAACAATAGCGCCCCGCGGCGCCGCGACGTCCGCCCCGGGGCTCCGGTAGACTCCATCGGGTTTGTCCGGCACGACGGGAAGACGCACCGATGACCACCACGAACGACCTCAAGAACGGCATGGTCCTCAACCTCGACGGCGAGCTGTGGACCGTGGTCGAGTTCCAGCACGTCAAGCCCGGCAAGGGTGGGGCGTTCGTGCGGACCACCCTCAAGAACGTCCTGTCCGGCAAGGTCGTGGACAAGACGTTCAACGCTGGCGTCAAGGTGGACACGGCCACCGTGGACAAGCGGCCGATGCAGTACCTGTACGCCGACGGCGAGGACTACATCTTCATGGACCTGGAGACGTACGATCAGGTCCACGTCCCGGCCGCCACGGTCGGGGACGCGGCGAACTGGCTGCTGCCCGAGGCGGAGGTCACCGTGGCGACCCACGAGGGCGTGCCGCTGTACGTGGACCTGCCGGCCAGCGTCGTCGTCGAGGTGACCTACACCGAGCCCGGGGTGCAGGGCGACCGGTCCACCGGTGGCACGAAGCCGGCCACGGTCGAGACCGGCGCGACCGTCCAGGTGCCGCTGTTCGTCAACACCGGCGAGAAGATCCGGGTCGACACGCGCGACGGCCGGTACCTCGGCCGCGCCTGAGCCGATGGCTCAACGCCCGAAGGCACGGGTGCCCGCCCGCCGCAAGGCGCGCAAGCGGGCGCTGGACGTGCTGTACGAGGCCGACCTGCGGCAGCGGCCGGCCACCGAGGTGCTCGCCGAGTACGTCTCCCGGCTGGAGGAGCCCAAGCCCCGGTACCTGCCCTACACCATCGCCCTGGTGGAGGGCGTGGTCGCGCACCAGGACCGGATCGACGAGCTAATCGAGAGCTACGCCGAGGGGTGGACGCTGGAGCGGATGCCGGCGGTCGACCGCAACCTGGCCCGCATCGCGATCTACGAGCTGCTGTGGGTCGACGACGTGGACCACCCGGTGGCGATCACGGAGGCGGTCGAGCTGGCGCGGGAGCTGTCCACTGACGACTCTCCGCGGTTCCTCAACGGCGTCCTCGGCCGGATCGCCGACTTCGCACGCCGCTGAACGGGGTGCGGCGGCGCAGGCGCAGCCCCACCGCGTCCACCGGTGGGACCGGCGACGGCCATCCGGCTGGCGACCAGCCGCGGCAGCAGCGGGGTGGTGATCGAGAACGGGATGTTGGCCACCACCCGGAACGGCCGGCCCGGCAGCGGCACGCGCAGAGCGTCACCCGTGACCCCCGTGACGTTGGGGAAGGGCGCCCCCGCCCGCCGCAGGCGGGCGGCCAGCCGCTCGTCGCGCTCCACCGCGATGACCCGCGCGCCCGTGCGCGCCAGGGGCAGCGTCACCGCCCCGGTGCCGGCACCGAGGTCGACGACGAGATCGTCAGGGCCGACGCCCGCCGACCGGACGAGCCGGGCCGCGACCGCCGGTGCGGTGGTGTGGATCCCGGGCGGGTTGGACGGCGGCGCCCCTGACCGGGTGGGCCGGTACCGGTGCCGCGGCGGTGGCGTACGCCGCCGCGCCCCGGCCACGGAAGATCATGACCGCGTTCACGATCTCTCCGTCTCGCGAGGCCCGGTACGGGTCGACCCTAGCGGTGCCGACGGCGTGGGCGCGACGGGTGAAGTCCACCCGTGCCGGGGCCCGGCCACTGGTGTGGCCGGGCCCCGGCCTCTTAGTTACCCGGCCACGGCGTGGCAGGGTTCTCGACCTTGGGTGCCGGGACGGTGGAACCGCGCCCGTCCTCGGGCGCGCCGTCCTCGACGGTCAGGAGCGGGTCAGGACTCGAACAGCGAGCGCGGATCCTCGACGATGATCCCGGCGTCGCTCAACCGGTCCACCAGGTCGGGTGGGGAGACGTCGTAGATGACCGCCAGCGCCTCCATGTCACTGGCACGCAGCGTGAGCACGCGCCCGTTGTAGTCCCCGCGCTTCTGCTGGATCGCGCGGGCGTACCGGGCGACGTGGGCGAACTCGTCGTCCTCGCGGTCGTAGAGCTTGGCCAGGTCCAGCACCACCTTGCCGGCGTACTCGAACTGGATCGGCGCGCCCTCGGGTAGCAGCTCGGAGACCGGTACCCGGTAGAACGCGGCCAGCTCGGCGAGGCGGTTGACGGTGACGGCCCGGTCGCCACGCTCGTACGACCCGACGACCACCGCCTTCCAGCGGCCCCCGGACTTCTCCTCCACCCCCTGCAGGGACAGGCCCTGCTGTTGGCGGATGGCGCGCAGCCGGGCGCCCAGCTGCTTGGCGTAGTCAGAAGTCATGCGGAAACTCCCAGGGACGGGCGCGGAGGGGAACCCCGGCCTGTGGCTACGGAGAGTAACCGTACGTCGGAGCGGACGCCGGGTCAAGTCCTGATCGCGACGCTCGTCACAACCCGCGGTCCGCCGCCGACCTGCTGGTAACCTGGACCTGCTGTCCACCACCGGACACCGTGGCGGGGCTGCGGATTCACCGTCGGTCCGTGGGACCTCGCTGGCGAGTCCTTTAAAGCCCGTCCCGTGAGGCGGGGAAGGAGGTCGCCGTGGCCTACGCTGAGGCTGCGCCATCGACGGGTAAGACGATTCTCACGGACAGTGACGTCCACCGGGTGATCGACCGGATCGCCCACCAGATCCTCGAGAAGACCCGCGGAGCGGCCGACACCGTCCTGCTCGGCATCCCCACCCGCGGCACGCCGCTGGCGCAGCGCATCGCCGAGCGGATCCACGCCTTCGAGGGGATCCGGGTGCCGGTCGGCTCCCTCGACGTCACCCTCTACCGCGACGACCTGCGCTCGCAGGCCCTCCGGCCGCTGGGACCGACCCAGCTGCCGCCCGGGGGCGTCGACGGGAAGCGGGTGATCCTCGTCGACGACGTGCTGTTCCGGGGCCGGACCGTCCGGGCGGCCCTGGACGCGCTGCGGGACCTGGGGCGGCCGGCTTCGGTCCAGCTGGCGGTGCTGGTCGACCGCGGCCACCGCGAGCTGCCGATCCGGGCCGACTACGTGGGCAAGAACCTGCCCACGTCCGTGGCCGAGCAGGTGCGGGTGCTGGTGACGGAGGTCGACGGCGTGGACGGGGTGGTCATCTCCCGACCCGCGCCGGCGGCACGCGGCGACCGGCCGGGGAAGGAGGAGCGGTGACCAGGCACCTGCTGTCAGCCGCCGACCTGGACGCGTCCGAGGCGCTGGCGCTGCTCGACACCGCCGCGGAGCTGGCCCGCCTCACCGCCGGCCGGGAGGTCAAGAAGCTGCCCACCCTGCGCGGCCGCACCGTCGTCAACCTGTTCTACGAGGACTCCACCCGGACCCGGATCTCGTTCGAGGCGGCCGCCAAGCGCCTGTCGGCCGATGTGATCAACTTCTCGGCGAGGGGCTCCAGCGTCTCCAAGGGCGAAGGGCTGAAGGACACCGCCCTGACCCTGCAGGCGATGGGCGCCGACGCCGTCGTGATCCGGCACTCCGCCTCCGGGGCGGCGCACCGGCTGGCCGGGTGGGTCGACGGCTCGGTGATCAACGCCGGCGACGGCACCCACGAGCACCCCACGCAGGCGCTGCTGGACGCGTACACGATGCGGGCGCGGCTGGGCCGGATCGCCGGCCTGAAGGTGGCGATCGTCGGCGACGTGCTGCACAGCCGGGTGGCCCGCTCCAACGTGCTGCTGCTGAACACCCTCGGCGCCCACGTCACGCTGGTCGCCCCGCCGACGCTGCTGCCGGTGGGCGTCGACACCTGGCCGGTGACCACCTCCTACGACCTGGACGCGGTCCTGCCCGACTGCGACGTCGTGATGATGCTGCGGGTCCAGCGCGAGCGCATGGACGACTCCTTCTTTCCGTCCGCCCGGGAGTACACGCGGCGGTACGGGCTGGACGCCGCCCGCGCCCGCCGGCTGCCCGAGCACGCGATCGTCATGCACCCCGGTCCCATGATCCGGGGCATGGAGATCGCGCCCGAGGTCGCGGACTCCCCCCGCTCCACCGTCACCGAACAGGTCGCCAACGGCGTGTCGGTGCGCATGGCCGTGCTCTACCGGCTGCTGGGAGGGGCGTGATGGCGGACGTTCTCATCACCGGGGTGTCGGTGCTCGGCCGGCCGCCCACCGACCTGCTGCTGCGCGACGGCATCGTGGCCGAGGTCGGGACCGGGCTGTCCGCACCCGGGGCGCTGGTGGTGCAGGCCGACGGGCTGGTGGCCCTGCCCGGCCTGGTGGACCTGCACGCGCACCTGCGGGAGCCGGGCCGCGAGGACGCGGAGACGGTGGAGACGGGCTCCCGGGCCGCCGCGCTGGGCGGGTACACGGCGGTCTGCGCCATGGCCAACACCGAGCCGGTGGCCGACACCGCCGGGGTGGTGGAGCAGGTGTGGCGCCTGGGCCGCGAGGCCGGGCTGGTGGACGTGCAGCCCGTCGGCGCGGTGACCGTCGGGCTGCAGGGCAAGCGGCTGGCGGAGCTGGCGGCGATGGCCGAGTCCGCCGCCGCCGTGCGGATCTTCTCCGACGACGGCAACTGCGTGGCCGACCCCCGGCTGATGCGCCGGGCGCTGGAGTACGTCAAGGCGTTCGACGGGGTCATCGCCCAGCACGCCGAGGAGCCCCGGCTGACCCAGGGTGCGCAGATGCACGAGGGGGAGGTGTCGGCCCGGCTCGGGCTGGCCGGCTGGCCGGCCGTCGCCGAGGAGGCGATCATCGCCCGGGACACGCTGCTGGCCGGCCACGTCGGCGCCCGGCTGCACATCTGCCACGTCTCCACCGCCGGCAGCGTCGAGCAGCTGCGCGCCGCCAAGGTCCGCGGGGTGCGGGTCAGCGCCGAGGTGACCCCGCACCACCTGCTGCTCACCGACGAGCTGGCCGCCACGTACGACCCGGTGTACAAGGTCAACCCGCCGCTGCGGCCGGAGCGGGACGTGGCGGCGCTGCGGCAGGCGGTCCGCGACGGGGTCATCGACGCGATCGCCACCGACCACGCGCCGCACACGGTGGAGGACAAGGAGTGCGAGTGGGCCGCCGCCCGTCCCGGCATGATCGGCCTGGAGACGGCGCTGTCGGTGGTGCTGGAGGTGTTCGGCCCCGACTGGGAGCTCATCGCCGAGCGGATGAGCCGGACGCCGGCCCGGCTGGCCGGGCTGGACGACCACGGCCACGACCCGGCGCCGGGCGCGCCGGCCAACCTCACCCTGGTGGACCCGGCCGCCCGGGTCACGGTGGACCCGACACAGCTGGCCAGCCGCAGCCGCAACACCCCGTTCGCCGGCATGACCCTGCCGGGCCGGGTGGTCGCGACCTTCCTGCGCGGCCGGCCCACGGTGCTGGACGGGAAGGCGACCCGGTGAGCCCGGCCACCGCCCTGCGCGCCGCGCGGCCCGCGGTCCTGGTGCTGGAGGACGGGCGGTGCTTCCACGGGGAGGCGTTCGGCGCCATCGGGGAGACGTTCGGGGAGGCGGTCTTCACCACCGGGATGACCGGCTACCAGGAGACGCTCACCGACCCGTCCTACCACCGGCAGGTGGTGGTGCAGACCGCCCCGCACATCGGCAACACCGGGGTCAACGACGAGGACGACGAGTCCGACCGGATCCGGGTCGCCGGCTACGTGGTGCGCGACCCGTCCCGCATCGCCGCCAGCTGGCGGGCCACCGGCACGCTGGCCGACCGGCTGGCCGCCGAGGGCGTGGTCGGCATCTGCGGGATCGACACCCGGGCGCTCACCCGCCACCTGCGCGAACGGGGGGCGATGCGGGCCGGCATCTCCAGCGTCGACCTCGACCCGGACCGGCTGCGGGAGAAGGTGCTCGCCTCGCCCGGGATGCTCGGCGCGGACCTCACCGCGGAGGTGACCACGCCCACGCCGTACACGGTGCCGGCCGAGGGTGTGCACCGGTACACCGTGGCCGCGCTGGACCTGGGCATCAAGCGCAGCGTGGTCCGGCGGCTGGCCGCCCGCGGCGTGACCACGCACGTGCTGCCCGGCTGGTCCACGCTGGACGACGTGCTGGCGGTCCGCCCGGACGCGGTGTTCCTGTCACCGGGGCCGGGCGACCCGGCCACCGCCGACCACGCGGTGGCGCTGGCGCGACAGGTGCTCGACCGGCGGATCCCGCTGTTCGGCATCTGCTTCGGCAGCCAGGTCCTCGGTCGCGCGCTCGGCTTCGGCACCTACAAGCTGAGGTACGGGCACCGGGGTCTCAACCAGCCGGTGCTCGACCGGGCCACGGGCCGGGTGGAGGTCACCGTCCACAACCACGGGTTCGCCGTGGACGCGCCGATCGACCGCGTCGTGGAGACCGAGCTGGGCCGGGTGGAGGTGTCGCACGTCTGCCTCAACGACCGGGTGGTGGAGGGGCTGCGCTGCCTGGACGTGCCGGCGTTCGCCGTGCAGTACCACCCGGAGGCCGCGGCCGGGCCGCACGACGCCGACTACCTGTTCGACCGCTTCGTGGCGATGGTGGAGGGGGTGGCGCCACGTGCCTAGACGGCAGGACCTCCGCCACGTGCTGGTGATCGGGTCCGGCCCGATCGTGATCGGCCAGGCGTGCGAGTTCGACTACTCCGGCACCCAGGCCTGCCGGGTGCTGCGCGCCGAAGGGCTGCGGGTGAGCCTGGTCAACTCCAACCCGGCCACGATCATGACCGACCCGGGGTACGCCGACGCCACGTACGTCGAGCCGATCACCCCGGAGTTCGTGGAGAAGGTCATCGCCGCCGAGCGGCCGGACGCGCTGCTGCCGACGCTGGGCGGACAGACCGCCCTCAACACCGCGGTGGCGTTGCACGACGCCGGGGTGCTGGACAAGTACGGCGTGGAGCTGATCGGCGCCGACATCCGGGCCATCCGCCACGGCGAGGACCGGCAGGCGTTCAAGGACGTGGTGGCCCGCGCCGGCGGGGAGACCCCGCGCTCGCGCCTGTGCGGGAGCCTGGCGGAGGTCCGCGCCACCGCGGCCGAGCTCGGCCTGCCGGTGGTGCTCCGGCCCTCGTACACGCTGGGCGGGCACGGGTCGGGGTTCGCCCGCACCATGGACGAGCTGGAGCGGCTGGCCGCCGCCGGCCTGGCCGCCTCCCCGGTGCACCAGGTGCTGGTCGAGGAGAGCGTGCTCGGCTGGAAGGAGTACGAGCTGGAGCTCATGCGCGACCGCCGCGACAACGTGGTGGTGGTGTGCTCCATCGAGAACCTCGACCCGATGGGCGTCCACACCGGGGACAGCGTCGCGGTCGCCCCGGCGATGACCCTGACCGACCGGGAGTACCAGGCCATGCGCGACCTCGCCATCGCGGTGATGCGCGAGGTCGGGGTGGACACCGGCGGCTGCAACATCCAGTTCGCGGTGCACCCGGAGACCGGCCGGATGGTGGTCATCGAGATGAACCCGCGGGTGTCCCGCTCGTCGGCGCTGGCCTCCAAGGCCACCGGCTTCCCGATCGCGAAGATCGCGGCGAAGCTCGCCATCGGGTACACGCTGGACGAGATCCCCAACGACATCACCGGGCGCAGCTGCGCGGCGTTCGAGCCGGCGCTGGACTACGTGGTGGTGAAGATCCCGCGGTTCGCGTTCGAGAAGTTCCCGGCCGCCGACCCGGCGCTGACCACCACCATGAAGTCGGTCGGCGAGGTGATGGCGCTCGGCCGCAACTTCACCGAGGCGCTCAACAAGGCCATGCGCTCCACGGAGACCGCGGCGGCCGGGTTCTGGACCCGCCCCGACCCGCCGGGCGTCGGGCTGGCGGAGACGCTCGAGGCGCTGCGCACCCCCCACGACGGCCGGCTCTACACCATCGAGCGGGCCCTGCGGCTGGGCGCCGGGGTGGCGGAGGTGGCGAAGGCCAGCGGCGTCGACCCGTGGTTCGTCGACCAGATCGCGTCTCTGGTCGAGCTGCGGGAGGCGATCCTGGCCGCGCCGGTGCTGGACGAGCCGCTGCTGCGCCGGGCCAAGCGGGCCGGGCTGTCGGACCGGCAGATCGCGGCGCTGCGTCCGGAGCTGGCCGGCGAGGACGGGGTGCGCCGGCTGCGCCACCGGCTGGGGCTGCACCCGGTGTACAAGACGGTGGACACCTGCGCGGCCGAGTTCGCCGCCGCGACCCCGTACCACTACTCCTCCTACGACGAGGAGACCGAGGTGGTGCCCTCGGACCGGCCGAAGGTGCTGATCCTCGGGTCGGGCCCGAACCGGATCGGGCAGGGCATCGAGTTCGACTACTCGTGCGTGCACGCGGTGCAGGCGCTGCGGGAGGCACCGACCGCCGCCGGCTCCGCCGGCGGGTACGAGACGGTGATGATCAACTGCAACCCGGAGACCGTCTCGACCGACTACGACACCGCCGACCGGCTCTACTTCGAGCCGCTGACCTTCGAGGACGTACTGGAGGTGTGGCGGGCCGAGGACGCCTCGGGCCGGGCCGCCGGCGGGCCGGGCGTGGTCGGGGTGGTGGTGCAGCTCGGCGGGCAGACCCCGCTGGGGCTGGCGCAGCGGCTCAAGGACGCGGGCCTGCCGGTGGTCGGCACCCCGCCGGAGTCGATCCACATGGCCGAGGACCGCGGGGCGTTCGGATCGCTGCTGGCCCGGGAGGGCCTGCACGCCCCCGCGTACGGGACCGCCACCTCGTACGAGGAGGCGCGGCGGATCGCCGCCGAGATCGGCTACCCGGTGCTCGTGCGACCGTCCTATGTGCTCGGCGGCCGGGGCATGGAGATCGTCTACGACGACGCGACACTGCGTGACTACATCGCCCGGGCCACCGACATCTCCCCGGAACACCCGGTGCTGGTGGACCGGTTCCTCGACGACGCCGTCGAGATCGACGTCGACGCCCTGTGCGACGCCACCGGCGAGGTCTACCTCGGCGGCGTGATGGAGCACATCGAGGAGGCGGGCATCCACTCCGGCGACTCGGCCTGCGCCCTGCCGCCGGTGACGCTGGCGGCCGCCCACCTGGAGCAGGTGCGCCGCTACACCGAGGCGATCGCCCGCGGCATCGGCGTGCGGGGACTGCTCAACGTCCAGTACGCCCTCAAGGAGGACACCCTCTACGTCCTGGAGGCCAACCCGCGGGCGTCGCGGACGGTGCCCTTCGTCTCCAAGGCCACCGGCGTGCCGCTGGCCAAGGCGGCGGCACGCATCATGCTCGGGGCGACCATCGCCGAGCTGCGCCGCGAGGGCCTGCTGCCGGCCACCGGAGACGGCGGGACCGTCCCGCCGGACGCGCCGGTCGCGGTCAAGGAGGCGGTGCTGCCGTTCAAGCGGTTCCGCACCCGCTCCGGCCGGGGCATCGACTCGCTGCTCGGACCGGAGATGAAGTCCACCGGCGAGGTGATGGGCATCGACACCGCGTTCGGCCAGGCCTTCGCCAAGTCGCAGGCGGCCGCGTTCGGCTCGCTGCCGGTGGCGGGGAAGGTGCTGGTGACGGTCGCCAACCGGGACAAGCGGGCGATGATCTTCCCGGTGAAGCGGCTGGCCGACCTGGGCTTCGAGATCGTCGCCACCGCCGGCACGGGGGAGGTGCTGCGCCGCCACGGGATCGCCTGCGAGATCGTCTCCAAGCACTACGAGGGGGACGGTCGCGACGCGGTGTCGATCATCGAGGCCGGCGAGGTCGCGCTGGTCATCAACACCCCGCAGGGTTCGGGCGCCAGCGCGCGCCGCGACGGGTACGAGATCCGCAGCGCCGCGGTGGCCGCGGACATCCCCTGCGCCACCACCGTGCCCGGGGCGGCGGCCGCGGTGATGGGCATCGAGGCGCTCATCCGCGGCGAGATGACCGTGCGACCCTTGCAGGCCCTGCACGCGGCACTGCACGCCAGCCGGCCCCCGCACCGTACGGAGGACCCGACGACCCGGCGCTGACGCCCGGACCCGGTCGCGCCCGCACCGGGATATCGCTGGACGGGCCGGGGGTCGGTGCCTAGCGTCAACGCATGGGTGAGGGTGCCGACGACCTCGTTGAGTCCGGACGCGACGTGCTGCTGGCCTACCTCAACAAGGTGCGGCGTGCGCTGGTGCGCACCTGCCAGGGCCTGACGCCCGACCAGCTGCGGCGGCCCGGCGTGCCGTCGGGGACGAACCTGCTCGGTCTCGTCCACCACCTCACCGGGGTCGAGAGGCACTGGTTCCAGCGGGTCTTCCTCGGTCGGGACGTGGACGTGGACAAGTCGATGACGGTCCCGACCGACCTGAGCCCGGACCGGGTGGTCGCCGCGTACCAGGCGGCGTGCCAGACCAGCGACGAGATCGTGCGCTCCTGTCCGGACCTGTCCACGCTGGCGGCCGTCCCCAACCCCGGCGAGGACGCACGCGACTCCCTGCGGTCGATCGTGGTGCACATGATCGAGGAGACCGCCCGGCACGCCGGTCACGCCGACATCCTGCGCGAGCGGATCGACGGCGCCACGGGCCTGTGAGGACGCCCCGCTGAGCTCGGGTCGCATCCGGGCTCCGGCGGCATCCGCCGGCCTGTGGGGTGGACCGCACCCGGGAATCGGTGCCGGAATCCGTGCTCTGCACGGATGTGTCGCGGCCCGGCCGCGGGAAGGCTGCTCCCAAGGGCCGGTGCCGGCATCCGGATAGCCAACCGGCGCCGGCCCGTCGTCAGCGACAGATTCCTCAGGGGAGCAGCCATGCACAAGGCAGTCGTCAGCCTCAACACCGGCCTGGAGGACCCGGAGACCGTCACGGTCGCGTTCCTGGTCGCGGTCGGGGCGGCGGAGCAGGGGCGGCCGACGTTGATGTTTCTCACCAAGGAGGCGGTCCGCCTGGCCGTGGACGGCTTCGCGCAGGCCGTCGCGTGCGACGGCTGCCCGCCACTGGCCGACCTGGTGGCGCGGTACGCGAAGGCCGGCGGGGCGTATCTGGTCTGCCCGATCTGTGTCAAGGCGCGCCACGTCGACCCGGCCGGGTTCATGGACAACGCCGAGACCGGCGGCACCGTGCAGATGTGGGAGTGGATCGGCGACGGCCCCGCCGTGACGTTCAGCTACTGACGACCCGGCGCACCTCGACCGCGCACGAGGTGCATCCCGGGTCGCACCATGGGTCGCACTCCGGGGGGCACCCACGGTGGTCGGGTTCCCCGCTCCGGGACCTCCGGCGGCGCGTCGTCCGGATGTGGGGAACTCGATCATCGCCGATGATCCGGCGACGCGTACCCTGTGCCGCGTGAAGGCGCCGAAGATCGAGCTGCACGTCCACCTGGAGGGCACCATCCGGCCGGCGACGCTGCTGGAGATCGCGCGCCGCAACGACGTGGCACTGCCGGCCGACAGCGTCGAGGGCCTGGCGAGGCTGTACGAGTTCACCGACTTCGCCCACTTCATCGAGGTGTGGAAGCTGACCACCGGCTGCCTGCGCACCGCCGAGGACTTCCGGCGGGTGGTGGTGGAGTACGCCGCCGAGGCGGCCGGCTTCGGCGCGGTGTACCTGGAGGGCATCTTCTCGGCACAGGCGGGCGTGCCCTGGCCGGAACTGTTCACCGGCTACACCGAGGGCGCGGTCGAGGCGTACGAGCGGTACGGCGTGACGGTGCGGCTGACCCCGGACCTGTACCGCACCCAGGACGTGGAGTGGGCCGAGGAGGGTGCCCGCTGGGCGGTGCGGTACGCCGACCGCGGCGTGGTCGGCCTCGGGCTGGGTGGCCTGGAGGCGGCCGCGCCGGCGGCGCGGTACGCCCGGGCGTTCGCCATCGCCCGCGACGGCGGCCTGGCGATCGTGCCCCACGCCGGCGAGGCGGCCGGACCGGAGTCGGTGCGGGAGGTGCTGGCCTACGAGCCGGCGCGGATCCGCCACGGCATCCGGGCGGTGGAGGACCCGGCGGTCCTGGCCGAGATCGTCGACCGGGGGATCGTCCTGGACGTGTGCCCGACCTCCAACCTGCGCACCCGCGTGGTCGAGTCCCTGTCCGCACACCCGCTGCCCGCGCTGCGCGCGGCCGGGGTGCGCTGCACGGTCAACACCGACGACCCGGCGATGTTCGGCACCGACCTGGAGCGGGAGTACGAGGTCGCCGCCACGCTCGGGGTCAGCGCCGCCGACGCGTACGTGGCCGGAGTCGCCGGCGCGCTG
Organism: Micromonosporaceae bacterium; assembly: GCA_047459215.1. Taxonomy (GTDB): domain Bacteria; phylum Actinomycetota; class Actinomycetes; order Mycobacteriales; family Micromonosporaceae; genus Natronosporangium. Next base: position 19,081 of record VSBZ01000024.1, read on the forward strand.
TGCGACGAGGCGACGAGGGCACGCCTGGTCGCGATCGGACGGCGGCACTTCCCCGACGTGCCGGACCGCGACTGGCCCGCGACCTCCCGCGCCGTCCACGGATGACCGTCACGACCGCGTGCGCCCCGCTTCCGCGTCCCGACCCGGTGGTCCCGCCGCCCGCGGCAGGCGCCGGTCGAGCCCGGCCACGGGAGCCCCGGGTGGTACGCCGCGCCGGGCCATCGCCGCCCCGGGTGGTACGAATCTGGTGATGCTGTTCGAGCGCACCGTGCGGCCGTACCTGTTCCGCATCGGGGGCGGGGACGCCGAGGCCGCCCACGAGTGGACGCTACGCCGGCTGGCCGCCCTGTCCCGGCGTCCCGCCCTGCTGTCGGTGCTGCGCCGCCGCTACGCGGTGACGGCGCCGCGCTCCGTGTTCGGGATCGAGTTCCCCAACCCGGTGGGGCTGGCCGCGGGCATGGACAAGGACGGGGTGGCGCTGCCTGCCTGGCCGGCGCTCGGGTTCGGGTTCGTGGAGGTCGGCACGGTCACCCGGTACCCGCAGCCGGGCAACCCCCGGCCACGCCTGTTCCGGCTGCCCGCCAGCGAGGCGATCATCAACCGGATGGGGTTCAACAACGCCGGTGCCGCCGCGCTGGCCGAGCGGCTGGACGCGCTCGGGCGGCTGCCGGTGCCGCTGGGGATCTCGCTGGGCAAGTCCCGCGCCGTCGACCTCGCTCACGCGGTGGACGACTACGCCGCCTCGTACGAGCTGCTGCGCCGCCACGGCGACTACGTGGCCGTCAACGTGTCCTCGCCCAACACCCCGGGGCTGCGGAGGCTGCAGGACCGCGGGCTGCTCGACGCGCTGCTGGAGGCCCTGGTCGGGGAGAAGCCGGTCCTGGTCAAGATCGCACCGGACCTGACCGACCAGGCGATCGGGGAGGTCCTGCAGGTGTGCACCGACCGCGGCGCCGCCGGCGTGATCGCCACCAACACCACCCTGGCCCGCGAGGGCCTCGCCGGCCCGGACACCGCCCTCGCCGGTCAGGCGGGCGGGCTGTCCGGCCGGCCGCTGTTCGCGCGCGCCCGGCAGGTGGTGGCGTTCGTTCACCGACAGACCGGCGGCCGCCTGCCGGTCGTCGCGGTCGGCGGCATCGGCCATCCCGACGACGCGGCGCGCATGGTCGACGCCGGCGCCAGCCTGGTCCAGCTCTACACCGGGTTCGTCTACCACGGACCGGCCCTGGTCCGGGCGGTCGCGCGTCGGCTGGCCCGGGCCGCCTGAGCCACCCTCCGGGCGCCGTACCGGCCGGCCCGGGCGGCCTGACACACTCGGCGGCGTGACCCCGGAGGAGATCCTCGCCCTGGATCGGGCACACGTGTGGCACCCGTACGCCTCGATGCCCGCCGCGTCCGACCCGTACGTGGTGGCCTCCGCCGAGGGGGTGCGGTTGCGCCTGGCCGACGGCCGCGAGCTCATCGACGGGATGTCCAGCTGGTGGGCGGCGATCCACGGCTACCGGCACCCGGTGCTGGACGCGGCCGTGCGCGACCAGCTGACCCGGATGAGCCACGTCATGTTCGGCGGGCTGACGCACGAGCCGGCGGTACGGCTGGCCCGCACCCTGGTCGAGCTCACCCCGCCGGGCCTGGAGCACGTCTTCCTCGCCGACTCCGGGTCGGTCAGCGTCGAGGTCGCGATCAAGATGTGCCTGCAGTACCAGCGTTCCCTCGGACGGCCGCGCCGGCGGCGGCTGCTCACCTGGCGGGGCGGCTACCACGGCGACACGTTCCACCCGATGAGCGTGTGCGACCCGGAGGGAGGCATGCACGCGCTGTGGCGGGGCGTGCTGCCCGAGCAGGTGTTCGTGCCCGAGCCGCCGGCCGGGTTCGACACGCCGCCCGACCCCGCCTACGTGGACGTGCTGGCCGACGCGGTCGCCGCCCACGCCGACGAGCTCGCCGCGGTGATCGTGGAGCCGGTCGTGCAGGGGGCCGGAGGGATGCGGTTCCACCACCCGGGCTATCTGACGGCGCTGCGCGAGATCACCCGCGCCCACGACGTCCTGCTCATCTTCGACGAGATCGCCACCGGGTTCGGCCGTACCGGCCGGCTGTTCGCCGCCGACCACGCCGGCGTCACGCCGGACGTCATGTGCGTGGGCAAGGCGCTCACCGGCGGCTACCTCACCGCCGCGGCGGTGCTGTGCACGCCGCAGGTGGCCGAGGGGATCCGCTCGGGGGACGTGCCGGTGCTCGCGCACGGGCCGACCTTCATGGGCAACCCGCTGGCGTGTGCGGTCGCCAACGCGTCGATCGGCCTGCTGACCGGACGGGACTGGCGGGCGGACGTCGTCCGGATCGAGGCCGGGCTGCGGGCCGGCCTGGCGCCGCTGGCCGGCCACCCGGGCGTGGCCGACGTACGGGTGCTCGGCGCGATCGGGGTGGTGCAGCTGGACCGGCCGGTCGACATCCCGGCGGCCACGGCGGCGGCGGTCGACCACGGCGTGTGGCTGCGCCCGTTCCGGGACCTCATCTACACGATGCCGCCGTACCTGGTCACCGACGAGGAGGTCGCCAGGATCGCCGAGGCCATCGCCGCGGCGGTCCGGCGGGTGACCGACGCCGGCGGGTGACCGTGGACCGGCCGGGTGGCCCGCGCGGTGGGCCCCGCACGCCGGTGGTGCGCGACGGCCTGCCGGTGCGCCCGCCCCGCTGGCCTGACCTCAGCCCGGCCACCGGCCCGGCCGGCGTACCCCCGCCGTCGACGCCGAGGCGACGGAGCCGGGCGAAACCGGGTCGGTGGGCGCGCCGCGTGTGGGTGGCGTGCGTCGTGCCCCTATGATCGAAGGCTCTGGCGCTTGGACGAGAAGGTGGACGTGGCCGCACAGCAGTCGATAGTGATCAACGGTGATCTTGGCAGCGGCAAGACCACCGTGTCGGTGATGCTGGCGCAACGCCTGGGCCTGCGCCGCATCAGCGTCGGCGACATCTACCGCCGGATGGCCGAGGAGCGCGGGATGACCGCGCTGCAGCTCAACCTGCACGCCGAGCTCGACGACGAGGTCGACGGCTACGTCGACCGGCTGCAGCGGCAGATCGCCGAGTCCGGGGAGCAGCTGGTGGTGGACAGCAGGCTGGCGTGGTTCTTCTTCACCGACGCCCTGAAGGTCCACCTCGTGGTCGACCCGACCGTCGGTGCCAGCCGCGTGCTCGGCCGGCCCGACAAGGCGGAGACCTACTCGTCGTTGGAGGAGGCCAAGCAGCGGCTGCGGGAGCGCAGCGAGAGCGAGCGGGTGCGCTTCCTGACCCGGTACGGTGCGGACAAGACCCGGCTGCGCAACTACAACCTGGTGTGCGACAGCACCCGGGCGGAGCCGGAGGAGATCGTCGAGCACGTGATCGCGGCGTTCGAGGGCCGGCTGGCGCCGGAGGTGGTACGGGGGGACCCGCCGCTGATCCTCGCGGACCCGGCGCGGATCTACCCGACCCAGGAGATCGGTGTGCTGCGCGACCTCGGCGGCCCGTCGGACAGCGCCGCCGAGGAGACGTCGCCTCCGCTGCGGCTGGGACACGCCGACGGGCACCTGTTCGTCGTGGACGGTCACCGCCGGCTCAGCCGGGCCCTGCGGTCCGGGCGTCGGCTGGTCGCGGCGAGCCTGGCGGCGGAGGGTGACGAGATCGTGGTCGGGGGGATGTCGGCCCGCAGCTACTTCGAGGCCGAGGTCGGGCGGAGCATGATCTACGACTGGTGCGCCGCGCACGGCACCGACCTGCCCCTGCCGCCGCACCTCACCCGCGCGGGCGCGGGCACCGTGGCCGAGTAGCCGGCGGGGGACCGGCGACATGCAGACGTTCGGGGCACGGTTGCGGGCCGCCGTGGCGGCGCGGGGCGCGCTGTGCGTCGGGATCGACCCGCACGCCTCGCTGCTGCGGGCGTGGGGCCTCACCGACGACCCGCGCGGCCTGGCCGAGTTCACCCGCACCGTGGTGTCGGCGCTGGCCGACCGGGTCGCGGTGCTCAAGCCGCAGATGGCCTTCTTCGAGCGGTTCGGCTCGCGCGGGCTCGCCGTGCTCGAGGAGGCGGTCGCGCAGGCGCGCGCGGCCGGTGCGCTGGTGGTGCTCGACGGGAAGCGCGGTGACATCCCGTCCACCGTGGCCGGCTACGCCGAGGCGTACCTGACCCCGTCCAGCCCGTTGCGGGTCGACGCGGTCACCGCCCACCCGTACCTCGGGGTCGCCTCGCTGCAGCCGCTGTTCGACGCCGCCCGCGCCCACGGCGGGGGCGTCTTCGTGCTGTGCCGTACCACCAACCCCGAGGCCGGGACGGTGCAGCACGCCCGCACCGCCGACGGGCGCTCGGTGGCCCAGCACGTGGTGGACGAGGTCGCCCGGCTCAACCGCGGGTCCGCACCGGACCGGCCCGGCGCCGGTGAGACGGACGGTGAGCTGGGTAGCTTCGGCGTGGTCGTCGGCGCCACCACCGACGCCGGGTTGGACCTGTCCCGGCTCCGCGGCCCCGTCCTCGCCCCGGGCCTGGGTGCCCAGGGCGCGACCGCTGCCGACCTGCGACGGGTCTTCGGCGACCGGCTGGACGCGGTGCTGCCGTCGTACTCGCGGGAGGTGCTGCGCGCCGGTCCGGACCCCGCCGCCCTGCGCGCCGCGGCCGACCGCGCGCTGGCCGCCTGCGAGGCGGTGCGCGCGTCCGCGACCGCGCGGTGACGGCCACGGACCGGCGGGCCGGACACGGGCCGGGACCTGACCGCCCGAAAGCGGCGCCCGCGGCGGCGCGGTGACGGTCACCGGGTCCCGGCGGCCGGGACGGGTGTGCGCGGCGGCCGGCCGTGCCCCGTGATCACCGCGAGCCGGCCCAGGTCGGGGTGGGTGGATCCGCGACGGTCGGGTGGCCGACACCGCCCCGGACGATATTGCCGAAACGCCCTCGACCAGCTAGGTTGCAGTGCCGATGTACCGCTAGAGTGCGTCAGCATCACAAGTTGTCACCTGTCGCGCCGGTCCCCCCGGTGCGTGATACGTGAGGAGAACTGGTGCCCCTCCCAACATTGAGTCCGGAACAGCGTGCTGCGGCGCTGGCCAAGGCGGCCGAGGTCCGGAAGGCCCGGGCGGATCTGAAGGAGCAGCTCAAGAAGGGTCAGATCAGCCTGGGTGACCTGCTTGCCCGCGCCGAGACCGACGACGTGGTCGGCAAGCTCAAGGTCGCCACCGTGCTCCAGGCCCTGCCGGGCATCGGCAAGGTCAAGGCGATCCAGACCATGGAGCGTCTGAAGATCGCCGACAGCCGGCGGCTGCGTGGCCTCGGCGAGCAGCAGCGCAAGGCGCTGTTGAACGAGTTCGGCGGCTGATCCGGCCGCGGGCCGGACATCAGGCCGCCGGACGGATAGAAAGAGGCGGTGGAAGAGAGCAGGACGGCGCGCCCGGCCGGCCGGCTCACGGTGCTCTCCGGTCCCTCCGGGACCGGCAGGCACCGGGTCGCCGAGCTGGCCCGGGCGCGTTCGCCTGCCCGGTGGCGTCCGGTGCCGGTGACCACCCGGTCGCCCCGTGCCGGCGAGGTGGACGGCGTCGACTACCGGTTCGTCAGCCGGGCCGAGTTCGACGCGCTGCTGCGCGCCGGCGACCTGCTGGAGTGGGCCGAGGTCGGCGGCGAACGGTACGGCACCCCGCGCGCTCCGGTGGAGAGCCGGTTGCGACGTGGCGAGCCGGTGCTGGTCAGCCTCGACCTGGCCGGCGCCCGGCAGGTCGGGCAGGCGGTGCCGGACGCGATGTCGGTCCTGCTGGTCCACCCGGACGCGGTCGCCGACGGCCACCGCCAGGCGCGCGCGGCGGGGTGGGAGTACGACACCACCGTCGTGAACGACCTCGTCGAGCGGGCTGTTGCGGAGCTGGTAAGATTACTCGGCCCATCCGCACCGGGATAGGCCGATCCACACCGGCCCGTACGGTGCGGACCTCGGGAGACATCACACTCACGCACCCGGCCCCTCGCGCCCGTGGTGGCGCGCGGGCCGGTCAAGGGAGAAGACCGTGCCTGGAACAGTCGCCCAACCGGAGGGGATCACCAACCCGCCGATCGATGAGCTGCTGGAGCGCAGCTCGTCCAAGTACGCGCTGGTGATTTTCGCCGCTAAGCGGGCGCGCCAGATCAACGCCTACTACAGCCAGCTCGGCGAGGGTCTGCTGGAGTACGTCGGCCCGCTGGTGGAGACCACTCCCCAGGAGAAGCCGCTGTCGATCGCGCTCCGCGAGATCAACGCCGGGCTGCTGAAGGCCGAGCCGTCCGAGCCCTAGGCGGGGGCGCGGTGGCGCGCATCGTGCTCGGCGTCGGTGGGGGCATCGCCGCTTACAAGGCCTGTGAGCTGCTGCGGCTGCTCACCGAGTCCGGGCACGAGGTACGGGTCGTGCCGACCGCGGCGGCGCTGCGCTTCGTCGGCGCGCCCACCTGGGAGGCGCTCTCGGGCCAGCCGGTCGCGGCCGACGTGTGGACCTCCGCCCACGAGGTGCCACACGTGCGCATCGGGCGCGAGGCCGAGCTGGTGCTGGTCGCACCGGCTACCGCCGACCTGCTGGCCCGGGCCGCCACCGGGCTCGCCGACGACCTGCTGACCAACACGCTGCTGACCGCCCGCTGCCCGGTGGTGTTCGCGCCGGCCATGCACACCGAGATGTGGCAGCACCCGGCCACGGTGGCCAACGTGGCCACGTTGCGCGGGCGGGGAGCCCTGGTGCTGGAGCCGGCCACCGGCCGGCTGACCGGGCCGGACACGGGCAAGGGACGCCTGCCGGAGCCGGAGGAGATCTTCCAGGTGGCGGTGCGGGTGCTCGCGCGCGGCCCCGTCGCCCCGGACCTGACCGGTGTGCGGGTGCTCGTCACCGCCGGCGGCACGCGGGAGCCGTTGGACCCGGTGCGGTTCCTGGGCAACCGCTCGTCCGGCAAGCAGGGGTACGCGATCGCGAGAGCCGCCGTCGCCCGCGGCGCGTCCGTCACGGTGGTCGCGGCGAACGTGTCGCTGCCCGACCCGGCCGGCGTGGAGGTCGTCCGGGTGGAGACGACCGAGCAGCTGCGCCGCGCGACGCTGGCGGCCGCGGCCACCGCCGACCTGGTGGTGATGGCGGCCGCGCCCAGCGACTTCCGGCCGGCCGACGTGGCCGCGCAGAAGATCCGCCGGCACGAGGAGGGGACCGGGCCGGTGCTGCGCCTGGTCCCCACCTCCGACGTGGCCGCCGAGCTGGGGGCCGCCAAGCGCCCGGGTCAGGTGCTGGTGGCCTTCGCCGCCGAGACGGCCACGGGCGAGGAGGCCGTGGCCAGCGCACGGGACAAGCTCGCCCGGAAGCGGGCCGACCTGATCGTGCTCAACCAGGTGGGTCCGGACGCGCAGGGGCGACAGCGGGGGTTCGGCACCGACACCAACGCGGCCACGGTCATCCGGGCGGACGGGTCCACCGTGGTCCTGGACGACCGGCCCAAGGATGAGCTGGCCGACAACATCCTCGATTTGGCCAAACCGCTCCTGAGCTCCGCCTAGCCTCTACCATGGCAGCGAAGCATCACCGCACCGGACGCGGACGGGCGCCGGCTCGGTAGGCTTCTGCGAATGACAATCTGACGCCGGACGAAGGAGCGCCGTGTCCCGCCGTCTGTTCACCTCAGAGTCGGTCACCGAGGGCCACCCCGACAAGATCGCTGACCAGATCAGCGACGGCATCCTGGACGCGCTGCTCGCGCAGGACCCGCTCAGCCGGGTGGCAGTGGAGACCCTGATCACGACGGGTCAGGTCCACGTCGCCGGTGAGGTCACGACCCAGGCGTACGCCGACGTGCCGGAGATCGTACGCCGCATCATCCTCGACATCGGGTACGACTCCTCCAAGAAGGGCTTCGATGGTGCGTCCTGCGGCGTGAACGTGTCGATCGGTTCCCAGTCCCCGGACATCGCCCGGGGCGTGGACCAGGCGCTGGAGCTGCGGACGGGGGAGACCACCGACCCGCTCGACGCGCAGGGCGCCGGCGACCAGGGCATGATGTTCGGCTTCGCCTGCACCGAGACGCCGGAGCTGATGCCGCTGCCGATCGCGCTGGCCCACCGGCTGTCGCAGCGGCTGGCGGCGGTGCGCAAGGACGGCACCATCCCCTACCTGCGCCCGGACGGGAAGACCCAGGTGACCATCGAGTACGAGGGGATGCGGCCAATCCGCCTGCACACGGTGGTCGTCTCCAGCCAGCACGCCGGCGACATCTCGATCGAGGAGCTGCTCACGCCCGACATCCGCGAGCACGTCATCGCGCCCGAGGTGGAGGGCCTGGGCCTGGACGTGGACGGGTTCCGGCTGCTGGTCAACCCGACCGGACGGTTCGAGGTGGGCGGTCCGATGGGCGACGCCGGCCTCACCGGCCGGAAGATCATCGTCGACACGTACGGCGGGTACGCGCGCCACGGCGGCGGCGCGTTCTCCGGCAAGGATCCCACCAAGGTGGACCGGTCCGCCGCCTACGCGATGCGGTGGGTCGCCAAGAACGTCGTGGCCGCCGGCCTGGCGGAGCGGTGCGAGGTGCAGGTCGCGTACGCGATCGGCAAGGCGCAGCCGGTGAGCCTGTCGGTGGAGACGTTCGGCACCGAGCGGGTCTCGCCGCAGCGGATCGAGAAGGCGATCCGGGAGGTGTTCGACCTGCGGCCGGCGGCGATCATCCGGGATCTCGACCTGCTGCGGCCGATCTACCTGCAGACCGCCGCCTACGGACACTTCGGGCGCGAGCTGCCCGACTTCACCTGGGAGCGCACCGACCGGGTGGCCGACCTCAAGGCCGCCGCCTCCTGACGCCGCCGCCCTCCGGGCCGCCGGCCGACGCCGCGGGGCCGACGGCCGCCGCCCGGCACAATGCTCCGGTGACCACGCGCTCCTCGCGCCGGGCGCGCCTCCGCGAGCCGGCCGAACGGCTGCCGGTCGCGCGCGTGTGCGTGGACCTTCCCCTGCCGCACCTGGACCGGCCGTTCGACTACCTCGTCCCGGCCCGCGACGACGCGGCCGCCGCGCCCGGTACCCGGGTGCGGGTCCGGTTCGCCGGCCAGCTGGTCGACGGCTGGCTGCTGGAGCGGGTCGACTCCAGCCCGCACACCGGGACGCTCGCCTTCCTGGAGCGGGTGGTCTCACCGGAGCGGGTGCTCACCGACGAGGTGCTCCGCCTGGCCCGGGCCGTCGCCGCGCGGTACGCCGGCAATCTCGCCGACGTGTTGCGGCTGGCCATACCGCCCCGCCACGCCCGGGTGGAGGCGGAGCCGGTCCCACCGCCCGCGGCGCCGCGGCCGCACCCGGACGCCTGGCGGGCGTACCGGGAGGCGTGGCGGGCGTACCCGTCCGGGCCCGAGTTCCTGCAGGCGCTGGCGGCCGGGCGCGCGCCGCGGGCGGTGTGGCAGGCGCTGCCGGGCGAGGACTGGCCGGCCCGGTTCGCCGAGGCGGCGGCCGCCACGGTCGCCGGCGGCCGGGGCGTGGTCGTGGTCGTCGCGGACGCCCGCGACCTGGACCGGGTCGACGAGGCGCTGCGGGCCGTGCTCGGCCCCGACCGGCACGTGGCACTGTCGGCCGCCCTGGGACCGGCGGAGCGCTACCGGCGGTTCCTGCGCGCCAGCCGCGGGACGGTCGCGGTGGTGGCCGGCAACCGTGCCGCCGCGCTGGCACCCGTACCGGCGCTGGGCCTGGTGGCGATCTGGGACGACGGGGACGACCTGCACGCCGAGCCCCGGGCGCCGTACCCGCACGCCCGCGAGGTCCTGCTCACCCGCGCCCAGCTGGCCGGCGCGGGCGCGCTCGTCGCCGGCTACTCCCGGACCGCCGAGGCGCAGCAGCTGGTGGAGACCGGCTGGGCCCGGCCGCTGGTGGCCGACCGTGCCACCGTGCGGCGGCGCTGGCCACGGGTGGTGCCGGTGGGGGATGAGCGGCAGCTGGCTGCCGACCCGGCGGCGGCAGCGGCGCGGCTGCCCACCGTGGCCTGGCGGGCCGCCCGCGCCGCGCTCGCCGCCGGCGCGCCGGTGCTCGTCCAGGTGCCGCGGCGCGGGTACGTCCCGGCCGTGGCGTGCGCCCGCTGCCGGACACCCGCCCGGTGCCCCGGCTGTGGCGGGCCGCTGCAGCTGCCCTCCGCCGGGGCGGCGGCCAGCTGCCGCTGGTGCGGCCGCCCCGCGGCCGGCTACCGGTGCGCCGAGTGCGGCGGGGGCGCGCTGCGGGCCTCGGTGGTGGGGGCGGCACGCACCGCCGAGGAGCTGGGACGGGCGTTCCCCGACGTGCCGGTGCGCTCGTCGGGCGGGGACACGGTGCTGCCCCGCGTCCCGGCGCGCCCGGCGCTGGTCGTCGCCACCCCCGGGGCCGAGCCGCTGGTCGACGGCGGGTACGGAGCGGTGCTGCTGCTGGACACCTGGGCGCTGCTGACCCGGGCGGACCTGCGGGCCGGCGAGGAGGCGCTGCGGCGGTGGTCGGCCGCGGCGGCGCTGGCCCGGCCCGCCAACCAGGGCGGGACCGTGGTGGTCGTGGCCGACGGCGCGCTGCCCACCGTGCAGGCGCTGGTGCGGGGGGACCCCGCCGGCTACGCCGAACGGGAGCTGGCCGAACGCCGGGCGCTGCGGTTCCCGCCCGCGGTACGGGTGGCCACCCTGACCGGGCCACCGGAGGCGGTCGCCGAGCTGCTGGCCGCAGCGCGCCTGCCCGCGGCCACCGAGACGCTGGGCCCGGTGCCGGTCGGCGACGACCAGCACCGGGTGCTGCTGAGGTGTCCGCGCGCCGCCGGCCGGGCCCTGGCCGCGGCCCTGCACGCCGCGGCGGGTGTGCGTAGCGCGCGCAAGGCCCGGTCGACGGTCCGGGTGCGGATCGACCCGCTGGACCTCTACTGACCGCCCGGGCCTACCGGGGCTACGGCTGCTGCAGCTCCACCTCGAGGTTGTGGTAGATCGGTCCCATGGTCGCCAGCTCCGACATCTGCCGGGCGATGGCGTCGGTCTCCGGCCGGGCGCTGTTGGCCATCGCCTCGTCGTAGGAGGGGAACTCGACGATCATGTAGTGGTGCCTGGGGTTGTCGCGGTCCTGCGCCAGCGCCAGGCGCGTGAACGACTGCTCCGGGCCGGTCTCGCTCAGCAGGTCGGCCATCTCGTCGGGGCGGTCGGTCTCGAACTCGACGATCTGGATGAAGCTCATCGCAGGTACCTCCCCGTCGCCGCAGGTTCGGCAGATGTCAGATTGCCCCAAACTAGCACCCACCCGATATGCCGGAAGTGGGTTTAGCCGAGTCGACCGGCCCGCCACCGGCAGCGACGGCCGCGTGATCCGTACACTGGGACACCGGGGGCGCGGTGAGCGACGGCCGGCACCGGCCGCCGGCGCGGCCCGTCCCGACCGGCGGCGCGCCGCCCCGCCGCCGCACACAGCGTAAGGAGCGTCGCGTTGACCGTCCTTCCCATCCGTCTGCTCGGGGACCCCGTGCTGCGCACCCCGGCCGAGCCGGTGACCGACTTCGACAAGCAGCTGCGCACGCTCGTCGCCGACCTCCACGACACGCTGCGCGAACAGCAGGGCAGCGGCCTGGCGGCGCCGCAGCTCGGGGTCAGCCTGCGGGTGTTCGTCTTCGACGTCGACGACGTCCAGGGACACCTGGTCAACCCGGTGCTGACCTTCCCCGACGAGGAGGAGCAGGACGGGCCGGAGGGATGCCTGTCGATCCCCGGCGTCTACGTCGACACCCGTCGCCGCATGAACGTGGTGGCCAAGGGCTTCAACATGTACGGTGAGCCGGTGCAGCTGGTGGGCACCGGGCACATGGCCCGGTGCGTCCAGCACGAGACCGACCACCTCGACGGGGTGCTGTTCATCGACCGGCTCGACCCCGAGCGGCGCAAGGAGGCGATGCGGCAGATCCGGGAGGCCGACTGGTACAACCCGGAGGCCCCACCGGTGGTGAAGGTCAGCCCGCATGCCAGCCGGTACCCGGACCCGTTCGGCCTGGGCGGCTAGGCGTGCGCCTGGTCTTCGCCGGTACGCCGGAGGTGGCGCTGCCGTCGCTGGAGGCGCTGGCCGCCTCCCGGCACGAGCTGGTCGCGGTCGTGACCCGCCCGGACGCCCCGGCGGGCCGGGGCCGGCGGCTGGTCCGCTCGCCGGTGGCGCAGTGGGCCGACCGTCGTGGGCTGGAGGTGCTCACCCCCGCCCGCCCGCGCGAGCCGGCGTTCCTGGCCCGGCTGCGCGAGCTGGCGCCCGACTGCGTGCCGGTCGTCGCCTACGGCGCCCTGGTGCCGCCGGAGGCGCTGGCGATCCCCACCCACGGGTGGATCAACCTGCACTTCTCGCTGCTGCCGGCCTGGCGGGGCGCCGCGCCGGTGCAGCACGCCATCCTGGCCGGCGACGAGATCACCGGCGCCAGCGTCTTCCAGCTCGAGGAGGGACTGGACACCGGGCCGGTGTACGGCACGGTCACCGAGCGCATCGCCGACACCGACACCGCCGGCGACCTGCTGGCCCGCCTCGCCGACGCCGGGGCCCGGCTGCTCGTGCAGGTGCTGGACGCGATCGAGGCGGGCGCGGCCAGGGCCGTCCCGCAACCCGCCGAGGGCGTCAGCCACGCCCCCAAGATCACCGTCGACGACGCCCGGGTGCGCTGGACCGAGCCCGCGTTCGCGGTGGACCGCCGGATCCGCGCCTGCACCCCCGACCCGGGTGCGTGGACCACCTTCCGCGGCGAGCGGGTCAAGCTCGGACCGGTCCGGCCCGCGCCCGACGAGCCGGCCCTACCCCCCGGCGTCCTGCGCGTGGCGCGGGACCGGGTGCTCGCCGGCACCGGCACCGTCCCGGTGGTGCTCGGCACCGTGCAGGCCG